>DASVPL010000149.1:0-12648 GCA_036382905.1 Thermoleophilaceae bacterium
TCGATGACCACGCGGCGGCGGCGGCCGCCGGGGCCCGCGGCGTTGGGCGGAGCTGCGCGCGTGGGGCGCTGGGGGCGCGACTGACCGTCGCCCGCCGCGCCGGCCTGGCCGCCGGCCGCGCGGCCGTTCGCGCCGTCGCCCTTCGCGCCGGCGCCGTTCTTCCCGGCGTTCGGATCGAAGGCCCGGGCGATGTCGCCCTCGTCCACGCTCTGGGCGGCCGTCTTCACGTCGAGACCGGCCTTCTGGAGGATCGCGATGACCTCCTTGCTGGAGATCCCTCGCTCCTTGGCTATCTCGTGGACTCGTCTTTTCGCCATGCGCGCAATAAGTCTAGGGGGTCGTCAGGTGGTGTTACGGGCGCCCTGAACGAGCGGTCGAAGCCCCTCCGGGCAACCGCCGCTCGGGCGCAATCGTCGTCGTGATGCAGGTACGCGCCCCGCCCCGCGCCGTGCGCGGCGGGGTCCGGCTGGATCCGATCGCCGCCGCGGACGAAGCGGGCGAGGTCCCCCTTGGGGGACGATCGCCCGCACCCGACGCAGCGGCGTTCGGGCGCTGCTAACTCGCCTCCTCCGTCGCGGGGGCACCCTCCGGCGTGCCGTCCGCGCCGGCGGTGGGATCGCCCGCGTCGGCGTCGGGGGTCGGCGGCGGAGCCTGGGCCGAGCTCTCCGGGTCGGGCGAGTCCGCCTCGGCGTCGTCGCCCGCGGGGGGCTGCTCCACCGCGCCGCCGGAGCCCGGGTCGGGCTCGGCCGCGGAGGCGGAGCTCTCCGGGTCGGGTGTCTCGGCGACGGGCTCGTCCTCCGCCGGAGGCTGCTCCTCGGCGGGATCCGGAGCGCCCTCGGCGACCGGGGGCGGAGCGGGCTCGCCCTCCGGGGCCTCCTCGGCGGCCGGCTCCGGAGCGGCTTCGCCCGACGGGCCAGCGTCGCCCGCGGCCTCCTCGGCGGCCGGGGCCACCTCGTCGCCCTCCCTGCCCTCAAGCTCCTGGTGGGCCGGGAGGCCGCAGTAGCGCGAGCCGGGGAGCGAGGCGTTCGGGCAGCGGCGGCCGTTCGACATGATCGCCGCGCAGCGCCCCGCCGTCTCCTCCTCGTCGTAGTCCATGTCAGCCTCTTCGGCAGCGAACTCGGTCTCCGACCGGATGTCCACCCGCCAGCCCGTCAGGCGGGCGGCCAGGCGGGCGTTCTGCCCCTCCTTGCCGATCGCCAGCGAGAGCTGGTCGTCGGGCACGACGACGGTGGCCTGCTTCGAGTCGTCGTCCACGAGCACCTCGCGCACGCGCGCGGGTGAGAGCGCCTTGGCGACGAATCGCGCGGGCTCCTCGTTGAACGGGATGATGTCGATCTTCTCGCCGCGCAGCTCGGACACGACCATGCGCACGCGCGACCCGCGCGGACCCACGCAGGCACCCACCGGATCGACGCCGCTGGCGTGCGAGACGACCGCGATCTTCGAGCGGTAGCCCGGCTCGCGCGCGACGTTCTGCACCTCGACGAGCCCGTCGGCGATCTCCGGCACCTCGAGTTCGAACAGCTTCCGGATCAGCTCGGGCGAGCGGCGCGAGACGATGATGCTCGGGCCCTTGGCCTGCGCGGAGACGTCGGTGATGACGGCCTTCACGCGCTGGCCGTGGTCGTAGCGCTCGTTGTCCACCTGCTCGGACTTCGGGAGCAGCGCCTCGACCCGCTCGCGCAGCTGCACGAGCGTGTAGCGCGAGTCGGACTGCTGGACGATGCCGGTGATCAGCTCGCCCACGCGGTCGCGGTACTCCTCGTACATCATGTCGCGCTCGGCCTCGCGGATCCGCTGGAGGATCACCTGCTTGGCCGTCTGAGCGGCGATGCGGCCGAAGTCGTCGGGCGTGACGTCGTGCTCCTCGATCTGGTCGCGGAACTCCTCGAGCTTCTCGAGGTCGAGCTCGGGCTCCGGGGGCTCGCGCTGCTCGCCGGTCTCGGGGTCGACGAGCGACTCCTCGAGCTCCACCTCGACCAGCACCTGCTCCTCGATCTCGGGCGGGATGATCAGCTCGTAGACCTTGAAGTCGGCGGTCTCGCGGTCCATCTCCACGCGCGCGTACTGCGCCGATTCCGGGGTCTTCTTGTACGCGGACAGGAGGGCGTCCTCGAGCGCGAGCATCAGGCGCTCGGCGGAGATCCCCTTCTCCCGCTCAAGTACGTGGACCGCCTCGACTATCTCCTTGGACATCTCCTCATCCCTCCAGCAGGTTGCCGCGCTTGACGTCCTCGTACGGGATCGTGACGACCCCTTCGTCGGCCGCGACCGTGACCTCGTCGTCGGTCGCGCCCACCAGCTCGCCGGTGAAGCTCCTGCGCCCGTCGTGCTCGCCGCGGGTGCGGACGCGCACCTTCCGGCCGACGAAGCGGCGATAGTGGTCCGGCTTGCTCAGCGGACGCTCCGGCCCTGGCGACGAGACCTCGAGCGAGTACTCGGTGAGCAGGTCGCGAAGGTGGAGGGTGACGCGCTCGCACAGCGCAAGGCTCACGCCTTCCGGATGGTCGACGAAGACGCGCACGCGCTCGCCCGCGATGCGCTCCGCTAGGAGCACCTCCACGTCGGGCTCGGCGGTTGCGAGCCGCGTCTCGATCTCGGTCTGTATGTCTCTCTCCACTCTCGTTTCCGGCATTAAAAAAGGCGGGCTGCGAAGCCCACCTCCAGGTGCGGCACGCAGGCCGCAGATGAAAGTCCTAGCGGCCGCGCAGTATAGCCACGGACACCGAATCACACGGGGGCGCGCCGGGTTCGTACCGGCATGCGCGTAGGACTCGCCACCGCCATCTTCCTCGCCCTCGCCGCCGCCGTCATGTGGGCGGTGCCGTCGGGCGCGCACGACTCGCTCGCGCCCCGCGCGGCACACCACCACTGGCTGCCCAACGAGATGTGGAGCCACAAGCACTGGGTGCCGTACGACGAGTCGCGCCTCTACGCCCTTCTGGGGGTCGACACGCGCGAGCTGTTCGAGTGGCTCGCCGACGACCACCACACGATCGCCCAGCTCGCGCGCCGCCACGGTGTGGACCCGCGGACGCTCGCCAAGCGGCTGATGGAGCCGCGGCGCGCGTCGCTCAGCGGGGCCGAGTACCGCACGCTGCTCGACCGCGCCGAGCGCACGATCACTCAGGGGCACCTCGGCCAGCACGTGCTCTTCCACGTCTTTCACGGCTCGCACCTGAACGGGCACGAGACCGGCCACATCGAGCAGCTGTTCGGTGTCGACCGAGCGAAGTGGAACCGGCTCCGGCAGCGCGGCTGGAGCCCGCTGCGCATCGCGACGCACCACGGGCGGCCGGCCGACGCGGTTCGCGAGCACGTGATCCAGTCGCTGCGCGAGGAGTCCGAGCGCGGCGTGCGCGACCACGCCACCACGCCCGAGCAGGGGGAGCGGATGCTCGCCCGGCAGCTGAGGGTGGTCGATTGCTGGCTGAGCAGCCCGCTCGCCAAGAACGACCCGTACAACCCGTTCGGCGACACGTGGGGCTGGCACGGCCCGCACAAGCGCGGCGTGCGCAACGGCGTCAGCAACGCGAAGACCCCGCGCGGCTGCTGGGCGACGCTGCCCGACGCCTGACTCTGCCGCGATTCGCCCTCAGGGCGTGTCGAGGACGAGGGTCACGGGGCCGTCGTTGACCAGCTCGATCTCCATGTGGGCGCCGAAGGTGCCGCCGGCCGCGCCCAGCGCGGCACGCACGCGCTCGTAGAGCGGCTCGGCCTCGGAGGGCGGCGCGGCCTCGGCGAAGCTCGGGCGGTTGCCCCTGCGTGCGTCGCCGTAGAGGGTGAAGTTGCTGACGCAGAGGATCGCGCCGCCCACGTCCCCGATCGAGCGGTTCATCCGCCCCTCGTCGTCCTCGAACACGCGCAGGGCGTGGATCTTGCGGGCTAGCCAGTCGGCGTCGCCGGGGGTGTCGCCGACGCGCACGCCGAGCAGGACCAGGAGGCCCGCGCCGATCGCCGAGACCCGCTCGCCGTCGACGCTCACCGACGCTTCCGACACCCGCTGGACGACCGCTCTCACTCCGTACCCTCTCCTCCATGGCCGCCGTTGACGTCGTCAATGAATACATGGACTCGCTCGAGGGCGAGACGCGCAAGCTCGCCCACGCCGAGTGGGGCCTCACGCTGAGCGCCGAGAGCGCGGGCGGCTGGCCGTGCGACATCGGGGTGCGGATCGACGACGGGCTGCTCCGCGTGCAGGCGTATGCACTCGAGGCGCGGGAGGACATCGACCCGGGGGTGCTCCTCCAGTGGAACCGCCAGACGCGTCTCGTGCGGATGGCCTCCACGCGCAGCGGCGACATCTGGGTGCTCGCCGACCTGCCCGTGAAGGCGGTCGACGAGCAGCAGGTCGACCGCCTCCTCGGACTGATCGCGGAGGGCGTGCTCGCCGTCCGCGGCTATGCGCGTGCGCTCACCGAGCCGCCGCCGGCGACAACGTCCGGCTGGCTCAGGGCAGGACCGTGACCGTCTTGGCGTCGGTGTCGTCGAGGCACCACTCGGCGCCGCTGTCCACGGTCAGCGTCGCGTTGTAGCTGCCGCCGCGCGCGTACACGTGGCGCACCTGCTTGCCGGTCGCGCCGCTGCCGTCGCCGAAGTTCCACGTGTAGGTCTCGATGACGCTCGGGCAGCTGATCTGGAAGGTCAGCGGGATCGAGGCCGAGCCGTCGAAGATCACGGGCTGGCCGGTGACGGCCGGGTTCGGCGCCACAATCATGTTCGCCTTGAGCGCGCTGGCGGACGCCGGCAGCACGAGCACGGCAGCGGCCGTGGCCGCGAGGACAAGCTTCTTCACGAGTTTCCCCCCTGGTCGAGTGGGGCGCGTATACCCCGCGTCAGCGAACGCTGAACGACCGGGCGTTCTTGCGTGAAGTGCGCCGCTCGAGGTTGCCGCTCTGGTCGGCGGCCGTGACGCGCAGCCGGTAGCGCCCGCGCGGGATCTTCAGCGCCTTCTTCAGCGACCACGAGACCTTGCGGGTCTTCTTGTCGAACTTGGCCTTCGTGCGCAGCTTGATCGGCTGGCCGCACTTCCGGCGCGCGCTGAGCCGCCCGTCCGACTTCACGAACCGGCAGCGCTTGCCCTCGCGCTTGGAGATGGCGACCGTCGTTGCGACGGCCTCGCGCCCGGGACAGGAACGGTCCGCGCTGCGGCCGCTGACGGCCACCCGCTTGCGGTTGAGCGTCAGGCCCTTCTTGCTGATCGACGAGCGCGGCGCGCTGCGGTCGGCGCACGAGTCGATCTGGCCCGCGATCCCCGCGAGCTCCGGCGGCGTGCCGGGGAGCACGTCGCGCGTGGAGATCGTCGTGGCCGGCCCGACGTTGCCCTGGTCGTCGACCGCTCGGATCGACAGGTAGCGCGACAGCCGCCCGCCGAGGCCGATGCCCTCGAGCGCGCCCGGCACCGCCAGGTCCTGCGCGCGCTTGACGACCGGGATCGGGTCGCCCTCCTCGAACGTCGCGCCGGTGAGTGCGCGGTCCGGCTGCACGAGCTCGTAGCCGGCGACCTTGCCGCACATCAGGTCGTCGCCCGGCGCGCGCAGCGAGATGCCAGCGGTGTAGAGCTTCACGTCGCCGGCCGCACCCGGGTTCGACGCGTCGCGCGAGTAGTCCCCGGAGTTCGCGAGGTCGTGGTGGAAGCGCGGCCACGATCCGAGCGGGCGGGCCCCGCTCTGGCAGGCGGGGGCATCGGTCCGGTAGGCGAGCACCGAGCCGCCGCGCGTGTTGGAGACCACCACGCGGCGCGCGGCCGGATCGCTGTCGAGCGTGCCGAACGTGCCGATCAGCGGGTTCGCCACGACCCAGTCCGAGGTGAGCTTGGGCCATCGCGCGACCGGCTGCCCCGAGCCGCTGTAGGCCTGGAGGTCGAGGTGAGCCGAGGCCGCGACGACCTCCTCCGATGCGCCCGCATCCACGTTCGCGACCGACGGGCCGGTGAGGAACTGGAGGTCGTTCATCCGCGCCGGGAAGCCCTGGCGAAAGCGTCCGCTCGCGGGGTCCCAGACGGCGATCCCGTCCTGGCCGGTGTTCTGGTACTCGGTGAGCAACAGATCGAGGGCCCGCGTGAGTCCCGCCACGGGGCTCAGGAGAGACACCCCGCCGCCGATGTCGCCGAACGCGGGATGTCCCAGGGCCGGGAACGCCGGGCGGTCGGCCATGCTGCCGTTGCCGCCGTCGGTGTCCATCGAGGTGTCACGGCCGTCCTGGCGACCCACGCACGACGTTCCGTCGCCGTTGAACACGTAGGCGACGCCGGTGACCCCCGCGGCGCCGACCTTCGAGCCCGCGCCGCCGCTAGGACAGTTCACCGGCCCGATGGCGGGGTTGCCGGTGACGCCCTCCCCGACAACGGGCAGCAGCTCGGGGAGTAGCAGCGCCATCTTCGCGGGCCAGCCGGGCGCGACCCAGTCGCCGGTGGCCGGCTTTCCGTCGCGATCGCCCTCGGGCTTGATCGCGAAGAGCCTGGTGTTCGCTCCGACGAGCTCCTGCCCCAGCCGCGACACGGCCTGTGCCGTCGCCGCGTTGTTGCCGCTGATGTTGGCCGGCCCCTCGTCGCCCTGGTTCGCGGCGTACTCCTCGTTGGTCCCGACGACGATCTCGGGCCGCGCGTCGCCCGCGATGTTCCCGACCGCCGGCGTGTCGACGATCGCTCCCTGCTGGAGCGAGCCACCGGTCTTCTTGTCGTCGAACGTGACCTGATGCGTGCGCGGGTCGATCGACTTCACCTTCCGCAGGTCCACGACGAGGATCGGGTAGCCGGGCACGCCGGACCCGTCGTCGTTCAGCGCGTAGACGTGGCGGTCCATCGCGGCGAGCACCACCTCGAGCCGGCCGCCGTCGTCGCGGTCGAGGTCGGCCGCCACCGGCGAAGCGAGGAAGCCGAGCCGGGTGCGGTTGCGCTCCCCCACGCGCGCGTTCTCGAACGGAGCCAGCGGCTTGCCGGAGAACTCGGGATTCGCGCTCTTCCTCCAGACGAGCCTGCCGGCCGCCGACCACGCGTAGACCTTCCCCTCGAAATCCGCGATCACCACCTCGTACGAACCGTCGCGGTCGAGGTCGGCCACCGCGGGAGACGAGAGGACCGCTCCGTGCGAGGCGCTCGCCGGCACCTCGCCGCTCGCGAAGGCGCGGCCGCCCGCGTGCAGCGGCAGCGGGTCGGTGCGCACCGGCCAGCCCTTCGCCTCGGACCCGTCCGGGCGTATCGCGTGCACCCAGCCGTCGGCCGTGCCGAAGACGAGCTCGTTGCGGTTGTCGCCGTCGAGGTCGGCGAAGGCGGGAGAGGACTCGCCGTCGCTCGGGAGCCGCTTCGGGAAGCCGTCGAGCATGTCCTGGTCGCGGTGCAGGAACAGGTTGCGGCGGTCCTCGCCGGTGGCGGTCAGGCCCGGGTTCTGCTCCGCGCTCTCGGCGATCACGCGGACCGTGAACCCGTAGGGCTCCGCGTTCGGGCGCCCGTTCGAGGTCTGGCCGGCACCGTGCCCGGGCTCGGGCCCGCGGAAGTCGCCCGCGTCGGCAGGGAAGCGCTCCTTGAGGGCGTTGACGTCGAGCGCGGCCACCACGCCGTCGATCGGCTCGGTGCGCGCCTGGCCGTCGCAGACGGGCGAGGGGACCTGCGCGAAGTCACCGGGCGGCGAGTCGGTCGTGAAGTGGTTGTTCGGGTACGAGCCCGGCGCCACGTAGACCTTGCACGAGTACTTCGCGCCCCGCGCCCACACCTGGGCGTCGACCTGGGCGGTCGGCTTCGCCGGGTCCACCTGCGCGTACCACTCCGGCGAGGTGATCTCGACCTCGGGGGCCGTCTGCCCGTCGGCGGCGCGGCGCACCGACCGGAACGTGTTGATGCGGCCCCAGCCGTAGAACTGGTCGTGGCCGGCGCGCGCCGGGTAGCTGCGGCTGTCCGGCGGCGAGACGATCGGCCGGTTGCCGTTCACCTGCTGCTGGGTGTAGAGGTTCGGGTCGGTGCAGCCCGGCGCGGGCTCGGGCGAGCACGACGGCTCCGGCTGCGGCCCGAGCACGCTCTGGTTGAAGTTCACGTCGTCGGGCTGGGTCTGCCCGGCGAACGTGCCCGACGCCATCACCTGCCGGACCTCGTTGGCGCTCAGCGGGCACGGGCTTCCGTCCGCGCGCCTGCACGTGGGGTGCGGCCTGAGCTTCCCGTTCTCGACCCCGTTCAGCGCGGCACTGAGCACGAGGCCGGCCATGCCGGCGCCGACGCCGACCGCGTCGGACGAGCAGCTCGTGCTCGGGATCGCGAGGCCGATCTTCGAAGAGAAGTTCGTACAGCCGTTGAAGCTCACGTAGGAGCGCGGCTGCTGGATCGGGACATCGGCGCGCGGCGGCCCGTCAGGCGTCTCCTGCGACATGTACTTCGTCACCGAGTTGACCACGAGCGTGTGCTCGTGGCTCGACGGGTAGTTGTGGTGCTGCGCCGCCTCGTCCGCCGCCGAGGCGATGACGATCACGCCGTGGTTGTACGCGTAGTCGATCGCGCGCTGGGCGAGCTGGGTGTTGTTGAGCGTGCCGAGGGCCTCCTGGATCACGAGCGCGCCGTTGTCGACCGCGTAGAGCGTCGCCTGGGCGAAGTCGTTGTCGTCGGCGACGAACGAGTCGCCCACGCGCATGTGCATCGCCATGCAGTTCGGGCAGGTGCCGACCCATTCGGCGTCGTTGTTCGCCTCCGCACTCGACCCCTCCGCCTCGCCGGTGCCGTGGTCGTACTGCACGTCGTCGAACGGGTCGTTGTCGTCGTCGAGGAAGTCCCAGCCGACCATGTCGTCGGCGAATCCGTTGCCGTCGGCGTCGCTGCCGTCGCTGAACGCGATCAGCAGGTCCTGCGGGTCGAGCACGTCGGTGCGGACGTTCTTCGGCGTGTCCTTGCGCACGCGCGAGTCGCACGCGTAGTCGAGGAGGTTGAAGACGTTGTCACCGTTGGCGTCGTGCGCGTTGGCGTACGAGCCGCAGTTCACGCCGCCGACGAGGTCGGGCCCCGAGTGGTTCGGCTGCGGCAGCTCGCCCCGGTTCAGGAACGTCTTGAAGCGGAGGTCGAGCACCTGGTTCGCGTTCCAGCGAAAGCCCGAGTCGAGCACGGCGATCTTCACGTCGGGCCGGCCGGTCGTCACCGTCCAGGCGGTCTCCTTCGTCGCGTCGGCGTCCACGACGTGCCCGCCGCGCACGCCGAACAGCTCGCGCGGCTCGAGGTTCACCGGGAAGTTGTTCTCCTCCGGCGTGGCCGAGAACTTCCAGACGTTCTCGTCCTTGCGTGGCAGGTCCTTCGGAATCGCCCCCTTGGGGACGCGCAGCGTCTTGAAGTCGCGCTTGTCGCCGCCGGACTCCGAGTACGGGAACTCGGCGACGGCGACGCGGGTCATCGCGGCCGTCATGGCCACGACTGCGGTCGATGCGATGAACCCCCGGCGCAAGCAGCTCCCCCGGCGGGAGCATAGGTCAGGCAGCGCGCAGGCGGTCCCGGTACACGCGGTAGTCGGCGCGGTCCGGGCGGAGCTGGGCGGCGAGGGCGAGGTGGCGGCGGGCCTCGTCGCGGCGGCCGCTCTTCTCGAGCGAGCGGCCGAGGCAGAAATGCGCGAAGTCATTCACGGGGTAGCGCTCGACCACGGCCGCGAACTCCTCCCCCGCGTCGGCGTAGCGGCCTGAGCGGAAGTACGCCCGGCCTAACGCCTCGCGGATCGAGCTCTTGTCGGGCTCGAGGGCGCGGGCGCGCTCGAGCGGGATCGCGGCGGCGGAGAAGTCCCCGGCCTCGAGCAGCGCGCTGCCGCGCTGGAAGAGGTCGTAGACGTGCTCGCCGCGCGCCTCCGGGGAGTCGTGCCGATCAGCCATGCGCCACTCGTGCTGCTGTCCGCAGCTCCTCGACCACGTCCAGGATCGAGGCGGCCACCTCCGCCTTGGAGGCGAACGGCACCTCGCGCACGCCCGCGGGCGTGACGATCGCGACCTCGTTCTCGGCGGTGTCGAAGCCGATGTCGGGGCGGGAGATGTCGTTCACGACGATCGCGTCGAGGCGCTTGCGCTCGAGCTTGCCGCGCGCGCGCTCGACCGCTCCGTCGCCGTGCTCTGCCGCGAAGCCGACGACCACCTGGGTGCCGGTGCGCTGGCCCGCGAGCTCGCTGAGGATGTCCTCGGTGGGTTCGAGCTCGAGCGTCAGGCCGACGCGGTCGCGCTTGCCGAGCTTGGTGTCCGCCGGGTCAGCCGGGCGGAAGTCGGCTACGGCAGCGGCCATGACCAGGACGTCGGCGCCGGCGAACTCGGCGTGTGTGGCCTCGCGGAGCTGCGCGGCCGTCTCTACGTCCACGTAGCGCACGCCCTCCTTTCGCGGGAGCGCCACGTTGGCCGCGACCACGGTCACCTCGGCGCCGCGGCGAGCCGCCTCCTCGGCGACCGCGAATCCCATGCGGCCCGACGAGCGGTTGCCCACGAAGCGGACCGAGTCGATCGGCTCGCGGGTGCCGCCGGCCGTGACGAGCAGGCGCAGGCCGTCGAGCGACCGCGGCGCGTAGGGCCCCGCGCGGAGCACCTCCTCGATCGCCGCCAGGACCTCCGGCGGCTCGGCCAGCCGGCCGGTGCCCCACTCGCCGCGCGAGGCGAGCGCGCCGGTGGCCGGCGGGACGACCGTGGCGCCGCGCTCGCGGAGGGTGTCCACGTTCGCCTGGGTGGCGGCGTGGCTCCACATCCTGTCGTTCATCGCGGGTGCGAGGACGAGCGGGGCCGTCGACGCGAGTGCGGCGCTCGTCAGCAGGTTGTCCGCCAGGCCGGTCGCGAGCTTGGCGATGGTGTTGGCCGAGGCCGGCACGATCGCGTAGACGTCCGCGCGGCGCACGAGCTCGAGGTGCGCGATCGGCGCGTGGTCGGGCGCCGGGTCGCCGGGGAACGCGCCGCGGGCAGGGTCCGTTGCGAACTCGTCCACCAGCACGGGCGCGCCGGTGATGCCCTCGAACGTGGCGCGGCCTACGAAGCGCTCGCTCGACGGGGTCTGCACCACGCGGACGGAGTGCCCGGCGCGGGTGGCGCAACGCACGAGCTCCACGGCCTTGTAGGCGGAGATCCCGCCCGTCACGCCGAGGAGGATCCTGGCCATTGGCGGCCGGGCGCTACGTGCGGTAGCGGTAGTTGATCTTGCCCGCGGCGAGCTCTTCGAGCGAGATCTTGAGGTAGTTCTTCGAACCCGTATCGACCATCGGCGGCGGGTACTCGTCGAACGTCCCCTCGCCGAGGTTGTGGTAGTACGAGTTGATCTGGCGGGCTCGCTTGGCCGCGACGAGTACGCACGCGTAGTGCGAGTCGACGCGTTCGAGCAATGTGTCGAGTCTGGGCTTGATCAAGGTCGCCACATGGTAGCGACGAGGCCCGTCAGCTCGCGCACGGCGGGCTCCAGCTCGTCGTTGACGATCACATGGGGGAACTCGTGTTGAGCCGCCAGCTCCTCCTCGGCGACCTGGAGCCGGGCGCGGATCACCTCGGGCGAGTCGGTCCCCCGCGCCAGCAGACGCTCGCGCAGCACGTCGGTGGACGGTGGCGCGATGAACACCTGGATCGCCTCGGGAAGCGCCGCGCGCACCTGCCGCGCGCCCTGGACCTCGATCTCGAGCACCACCGGGTCGTCCTCGACCTCCGAGCGCAGCGTGCCGTAGCGGTTGCCCGCGTAGGTCGCGTGCTCGAGGAACTCCCCGGCGGCCACCCGCCGGTCGAAGTCCTCGTGGGTCAGAAAGTGGTAGTCGACCCCGTTCTCCTCGCCGGAGCGCGGGGGGCGCGTGGTGGCTGAGACGGCGAGGCGCACGTCAGGAATCTCCCTGCAAAGCGCCTTGATCAGCGTGCCCTTGCCGACCCCGGAGGGGCCGGTCACCACGAGCACTCGTGGCTTTATCGGCGCAGGTATGAGACGAGCTCGGTCCGCTGGCGCTGCGAGAGCCCGCCGATGGTCTTGCTCGGCGAGATCCGGCACTGCGTGAGGATTCGATTCACCTTCACGCGGCCGTATTTCGGCACCGCGAGGAGCAGGTCGAACACCTTCGCGGTCTGGAGGTACTCGGGCGGATCGAGGAGCAGCCCGTGGATCTGTGCGCGGCCCCCCTTGAGGTCGCGCTTGAGCTCCGCACGGCGTGTGCGGATCTCGTTGGCGCGGCGCAGAGCGTCCATCCGCTGCGTGAGCGAACGTTCCGGGGCCGCGCCTACCTGGGTCTTCGTCTGTGGCGGCGCGGCAGGCGACACGGGCGGCGATATTACACGCGGCGAGGGGCCCGACAAGGGCAAAAGGGGCTAATTCGCGTGAATTTGGCTGGACCTCCACCTGAGCTTTAAGCCGGTTCGGGTTACTTGACGGTTTTTAGGCGCTTTGCAGGGGTTTTTTTGCGGATGCTTGGGCGTTGACGCGCCAGCGTCCGCAAAAGGCCCGCTCAGAGCGGGAATCGGTCCGTGGCGCACCGACGCTCACAGGGCCCGGCGGCGCCGGGGACGGTGCCGCGCGGCGCACTGGGCCATCTTTTGGTCGTATAGCGACCAAAACTTGGCCCAGGTCGGTGAGGCGAGCGCGAGACGCGGTGCGGGCCACCCGGGCCGGCGCCGGGTGCCCTAGCGGCGGGCGGCGACGGACTCTTCGGCGCGTCGTGGCTCCGCGCCCGCCGCCGCCGCCGGCGCCGGGCTGAG
>DASVPL010000150.1:0-5076 GCA_036382905.1 Thermoleophilaceae bacterium
CCCACGCCCATCCCGACGATCGTGTTCTCCGAGATCGGCGTGTCGCGCACGCGCTTCTCGCCGAACTCCTCGAGCAGGCCCTGGGTCACCTTGAACGCGCCCTGGAAGACACCGATGTCCTCGCCCATGATGAAGACCTTCTCGTCGGCCTCCATCTCCTCGCGGAGCGCCTTGTTCAGAGCCTCGCGGTAGCGCATCGCTGGCATCAGTCGGCGCCGCCTTCCTCGTCGCGCTCGTCGCCGTCCGGCTCGCCCTCGCCGGAGCCCTCGTCGCCATCGCCGCCCTCGGCCTCGGCACCGCGGCCCTGCCGCCGCGAGCGCTCCTCCGCGTCACCCACGCGCGCGTACGCGGCCCCGGCCTCGGCCAGCTCGTGCGCGACGTCGCCTGCCTCGGCCTCCTTCTCGCCGCGGTGCGGCTCCGGCGAGCGCTCGTCCACCGAGTACCAGCCGCGGACCTGGTCGCCGTAGACGTAGATGTCCTCGTAGAGCGTGTCGAGGTCCGGGAACGGGCTCTGGTCGGCGAACTCGACGGCCTCGTCGATCGTCTTCGTGATCCGCTCGTCGAGCTCCTTGTAGTCGTCCTCGGACACGACGCCCTCGTCGGCGAGGCGCTTGCGGAATGCCTCGATCGGGTCGCGCTCGCGCCACTGCTCGACCTCCTCCTTGGAGCGGTACTCCTCGGGATCCGCCATCGAGTGGCCGCGGAAGCGGTACGTCACGGCCTCGACGAGCTGTGGCGCGCGGTCCTCGCGCGCCTTGCGCATCGCCTCGGCGATCGTGGCCTGGGTGTCGAGCACGTCCATGCCGTCGCACTTCGAGCCCGGCACGCCGAACCCGTCGGACTTGCGCGAGAGGTCCGTCACCGCCGAGTGGCGCTCGAGGGCCGTGCCCATCCCGAACTGGTTGTT
The DNA here is from genome assembly GCA_036382905.1 of Thermoleophilaceae bacterium. Lineage (GTDB taxonomy): Bacteria > Actinomycetota > Thermoleophilia > Solirubrobacterales > Thermoleophilaceae > AC-37. Next base: position 908 of record DASVPL010000150.1, read on the forward strand.
GACCACCAGGAACACCACCGGCAGCTTCCAGAGCGCGGCGAGGTTCATGGTCTCGCCGAACGTGCCCTGGTTGCTCGCGCCGTCGCCGAACATGCAGAGCACGCCGTCGTCGGTCTCGGTGTAGTCGGAGGCGAGAGCGACGCCCGCCGCCAGCGGCAGGTTGCCGCCGACGATCCCGTAGCCGCCGAGGAAGCGACGCTCGACGTCGAACAGGTGCATCGAGCCGCCGCGGCCCTTCGAGCAGCCGTCCACGCGGCCGAACAGCTCGGCCATAACCGCGTTCGGGCTCGTGCCGCGCGCGAGCGCCTGGCCGTGCTCGCGGTACGTGGAGAGGACGTAGTCGGTCTCGCGCAGCGCGCCGATCGACCCGACGATCGTCGCCTCCTCGCCGATCGAGAGGTGGAGGAAGCCGCCGATCTTCGCCTTCGCGTACATCTCGCCGGCGCGCTCCTCGAAGCGCCGGATCAGGACCATCTTCTCGAGGATCGCCCGGCAGGTGTCAGCGTCCGGGAGGTCGTGGTGGCGCTGCGGCCGCCCGTCGTTCTCCCGCTGCTCGCGCTCCTCGACCGCCACCGCTCCGGAAGTTACCCCATCGGGTTCATCTGCCTGCGAGGTCTCGCGGCGATCGCGCGCGAGCAGCACCGACACGATCGCGACGACCAGCCCGAGGACAGCCCGGACCGGCCAGGTGAGCGCACGCCACATGGCGCGAATGCTCGCGCCGGCGCCGGACGCTAGCCGCGTACCGCCGCGCCCGGCAGGCTCTGTGTCGGCAGCGCCCCCGGACCGCGCTCGGCCTCCACGTCCCACGGCTCCAGCAGCGCGCCGCAGTCCTCGCAGGTCCGGCGGTCGTCCACCAGGCCGCCGCAGCCCTTGTGCCGCATCAGCAGCGGCGGGCTGTCGGGGAACAGGTGGCGGTCGCCCCAGCTCATCAGCGCCACGATCACCGGCCAGAGGTCGATGCCCTTGCGCGTGAGCCGGTACTCGTAGCGCGCGGGGCGCTCCTGGTAGAGCACGCGGCGGAGGATCCCCGCCTCCACCAGCCGCTCGAGCCGCGCCTGGAGCACGTTGCGCGCGATGCCGAGGTCGCGCTGGAAGTCGTCGAAGCGCCGCACGCCCAGGAACGCGTCGCGGAGGATCAGCGGCGTCCAGCGCTCGCCGATCAGCTCGAGTGTCCCCGCCACCGAGCAGTTGCCCAGTCCCGCGTAGTCGTTGCGCAGCATCTCCGTGAGTCTAGACACATAGGTTGCTTGAGACAACTGACCCTGGTACGGTCCGTCGCGTCATGCAACGGACCTGGGAGAGCAAGTCATGAACGAACGCCGGCGCCGCGCCCTTGTCACCGCGATCGTCGTGTCGGGCGTGTTCCTCGCGAGCCTCGACCTGTTCATCGTCAACATCGCGTTCCCGGACATCGCCCGGGACTTCGAGGACTCGTCGCTCTCCGAGATGTCCTGGATCCTCAACGCGTACGCGATCGTCTTCGCCGCGCTGCTCGTGCCCGCCGGCCGCTGGGCCGACCGGGCGGGGCGCAAGCGCGGCTTCCTGTACGGCCTCGCCCTCTTCACGCTCGCCTCAGCCGTCTCGGCCGCGGCGCCGAGCCTCGAGGTGCTCGTCGGTGCCCGTGTGCTCCAGGCCGGCGGCGCCGCGCTGATGGTCCCCACCTCGCTCGGCCTCCTGATCCCGGAGTTCCCGGCCGAGCGCCGGGCCGCGGTGGTGGCGCTGTGGGCGGCGGTCGGCGGCGTGGCCGCGGCCGCGGGCCCGCCGATCGGCGGCGTGCTGGTCGAGGCGAGCTGGCGCTGGGTCTTCCTCGTCAACATCCCGATCGGGCTAGTCGCCCTGGTCGCCGGCGCGCGCACCCTGCGCGAGATCCGCGATCCGTCCGGCGAGCGCCCCGACGTCCTCGGCGCCGCCATGCTGGCCGGCGGCATCGGCGCGCTCACCGGCGCGATCGTCAAGGGCCCCGACTGGGGCTGGGGCGACACCCCCACGGTCGCGCTGTTCGCGACCGCTGCCGCCCTCGTCGCGCTCGTCGTCGCCCGCTCGCGCACGCACCCGGCGCCGGTCGTCGAGCCCGAGCTCGTCCGCATCCGTTCCACCGCGTTCGCCAACCTCGCCGCGATGCTGTTCTTCGCCGGCTTCGGCGCCCTGCTGCTGGGCAGCGTGCTGTTCCTGACGAGCGTCTGGGGCGAGTCCACGCTCAGCGCCGGCCTGATGGTCGCGCCCGGTCCCGCGATGGCCGCGGTGTTCTCCGTCCCGTCCGGCCTGCTCGGCGAGCGCTACGGCGCACGGCTCGTGGGCGCCGCCGGCGCGGTGGTGATCGCGCTCTCCGCGATCTGGTGGGTCTCGACCATGGGGAGCGAGCCCGACTACGCGGGGACCTTCCTCGCCCCGTTCATGCTGGGCGGCGTGGGCGTGGGCCTCGCGATCCCGTCGATCACCGGCGTGGCCACCGCCGCCCTGCCCCCGACCCGCTTCGCCACCGGCACCGCGCTGGTCGGGATGTCGCGCCAGATCGGCGCGGCCCTCGGCGTGGCCGTGCTGGTCGCGATCGTCGGCACGCCCGCGCCCGGGGACGCCGTCGCCACCTTCGGTCACGGCTGGCTGTTCGTCGCGGGCGCGATGGGCGCGACCGGGATCGCGATGCTCCTCACCGGGCCGGCCGTGGTCCGGGCTTCCGCCGTCCCGACGGCGGCCGGGCAACCCGCCTAACGGGCTCGCGACGAGCTAAAACCGCGCTCGTTACAGAATGCCCGCGTCCGCCAGGGCTTCAGCGCCAACGAGGCGGCGATCCCCTAGCTCGAGCGCCGGCACCGCGTCCACCCCCGCGCTCGCGGCGTCGAGCGCCGTGTGGACGGAGCGCATCTCGATCCCCTTGAGCAGAGCGCGCGGGTGCAGCTCGCACGCGGCCGCCGCGATCAGCACGTTGTCGGTCACGCCCAGGTCGCGCCCCGCGGCGAACGCCTGGCGCATCGCGGCGAGCGAGTACGCGACCACGCGCCCGGACTGCTTGGCGAACGTCGCCGCGAGCATCGCCGTGCGCGAGTCGAACGGGAACGGATCGGGCCAGCGCACGGCGCTCAGCGAATCGCGGGCGGCCGCGGCCTCGATCGCAGCCCGGTCCACGTCATCCACCTGCGCCACGTGCACGGGAATCCACTCCGGCACCACGCCGAGCGCGTGGTTCACCTGCTCGCCCGCGATCCAGCACCACGGCGAGCCGACGTCGAAGTAGAAGCGGGGGCGCTCGCCTCCCGCCGCGCGCGGCCGGTCGCTAACCGTGGATCAGCCAGCCGTCCGCGGCGCGGGCGGCCTCCATCACGGCCTCGGGGAAGGCCGGGTGCGGGTGGATCGTCCGCGCCACCTCGCTGTAGCCGCCCTCGAGGTCGCGCGCGACCACCAGCTCGCTGATGAGGTCGGCGGCCTTCGCCGCGACGATGTGGCCGCCGAGCAGCTCTCCGTACTCGGCGTCGCCGACGATCTTCACCATGCCGGTCCGGTCGCCGTAGACCGTGGGCGCCCCCACGGCGCTGATCGGCACCTTGCCGATCACGACGTCGCGGCCCTCGTCGCGTGCCTCCTTCTCGGTCATCCCGAAGCTGGCGACCTGCGGGTGGCAGAAGGTGGCGGCGGGCACGAAGCGGTAGTCGATCGGGTGCGTCTCCTTGCCGGCGGCATCCTCCGCGGCGATCACGCCCTCGTCGGATGCCTTGTGCGCCAGCGCTGGTCCGCGGACCATGTCGCCGATCGCGTAGACGCCGTCGACCGACGTCCGCAGGGCGCCGTCGACCTCGACCAGGCCGCGCTCGTCGGTCTTCACCTTCGCGTCCTTCAAGCCGAGGTCCTCGAGGTCGGGACCGCGGCCCGCGGCGATGCACACGTACTCGAACGAGTGCTCTTCGCCGCCGTAGGTCAGCCGCACCTCACTCTCGCCGGCCTCGGCGTTCTCCACGTTCGCGCCGGTGATGATCTCGATGTTCTGCTTCTTCAGCTCGCGCGCGGCGATCTTGGAGATCTCCTCATCCTCGAGCGGCAGGATCTGGTCGAGCGCCTCGAGCAGCACGACCTCGGTGCCGAGCCGCCCAAACGCGGACGCGACCTCCGTGCCCGAGGCGCCGGCGCCGATCACCGCGATCCGCTTCGGCAGGTGGTCGATCGCCCACATGGTC
>DASVPL010000151.1:0-18476 GCA_036382905.1 Thermoleophilaceae bacterium
GCGGGCCGTGCGCAACCGCCGGATCGCGGCCGCGGTCGGGGCGCTGCTGATCCTCGGTGCCGTAGTCACCGTCCTGCTCGTGGCCCTGATCGACACGACCGTGCGCGAGGCGCGCGCCCCGACCACGCGCGTGGTCGGCCAGCTCCTGCTGAACCCGCTCCAGCGCGGCGGCAAGGACCAGGGCATCGCGATCGTGGCCCAGCGCGGCGACGACCGCAGCCTGATCGTGCAGGCGCGGCTCACGCCGACCCAGAAGGACCAGGCATACGAGGTCTGGCTCTACAACAGCGACAAGGACGCGGTCTCGCTCGGCGCGCAGGTCACCGACAAGGACGGCAACTACCAGGGCGCCGGCCGCCTGCCCGCCCCGCTCAATCGCTACAAGTACATAGACGTCTCGCTCGAGAAGCTCGACCGCAACACCGCCCACAGCGGCAACTCGGTGCTGCGCGGCGAGATCGCGAACATCCAGGCGCCGACCGAGGCCAACCAGCCGGGCGCGCAGGGCCAGGCCCAGCCTGGCACTCCGCAGACGCCGGGCCAGCAGCCGCAGACCCCGGCGACGCCGGGCCAGCAGCCGCAGACCCCGCAGCAACAGCAGCAGCCGACCCCGTAGCGGCGGCCCCCGGGGGCTCGGCGGCCCCTACGAGGCGCGGCGCACGGTGAAGGTGGCCGTGCGGCGCTCACGCCGTCCGGCGGCATCCGTGAGAAGTGCCGTGCCGCGGACGTGCAGCTTCGAGCGGCCGCGGAAGGCGCGGCGCCCGGCGGCCGTCAGGTCGATCCGCTCGGCACGGTCGCTGCGCGCGAGGACCCGCCCGCCACTCGTGAGAATCAGGTCGCGCGCCCGGCAGGTCCTGTCCGCGAATCCCGCGCAGTCCACGTACAGGCGGACGTAGCGCCCGCTCAGGAGCACCGGCCGCCGGCTCGGCTTCGGGTTCAGGCGAAGTGCGCAGCCCGAGCGGGCGCGGTAGGGCAGCTGGGCGTCGTCGACACCGCGGGTCTCGATCGTCGCGTCAGTGCAGCCAAGCGTGTACCACGCGACGCGGGTGCCGTCGAAGTCGAAGCTCTCGGGCCCGATGAGGTCCTGGGCGCCGCTGGCGAGCACCCGCACGGAGCCGCCGAGGTCGGACACGCCCACCTCGGCGAGCGGCACGTCGAGGTTCACGCCGCGCCCGCCCAGGAACGCGATCCGCCCAGCTCCGATCCTGACCTCGTAGACGTTGCGCTCGGAGAGCGGGATGCGATGCACCGACGGCGCCTCGGGGGACGCCCAGCCGACCGCGTGCCCACGCCCGACGCCGAAGGAGAAGGCGACCTTTCCGTCGTCCTGGAGGTCGAGCGAGTGCACGCCCCGGCCGAGTTCGGCGCGCGGAATCCGGTATGCCTCTCGCATGGTGAGGCGGTCGTAGACGACGAGGTCCCCCGCGAACACGTCGAGATCCCACACGGTGCCGCCCTCGAGCCACGCGACCCAGCGTCCCGCGAGCCGTGCGCCGGTGGCCCCCTTCGCCAGGATCCGCTGGGTCATCGGGGCGGGGCTGAACTCGCGCACCTCGAGGCCGCCGGCCTCGTCGCACGCGGGGTACACGATCGCGTCGCCGTCCACGTCGACGGGCCGCGGGTAGTCGGGGTAGTTGCCGGGCAGGCCGCAGCGGCCGCCCACTCGCCCGAACGGCCCAACCGGCGGTCCGGTGAAGATCACCCGCGCGTCCCAGCTCCGGCTGTCGGTGGCCGGGTTCGCAACGAGCGCGATGCGGGCGGGCGACGCCGCCAGCTGCGGCCTCAGCCGCGACGCCGGAGGCTCTCCGGCGTCCGCGGGACGCACCTCTTGGACCACCCGCGCGTCCGCGGATCCGGTCGCCGAGCGCACGTCGACTCCCCCATCCGCGCGGGCCGTGGCCCATACCACGCGCTCTCCGGCAAGCACCGGGCCGGCGGCCGGCACGGGCGTTTCGACCCGCGCGGCGGCGGGCGGCACGAACGCCGCGAGTGCCGCCGCCGCGAGTGCCCCCGCTGCTACACGCCGTCTCACCTACCAGGGAACGCTTGGCAAACGCCTATGTTGCGCTGCGGCGCCGGCCTCACCCTCACCGCGCGGTGCAGGAGTTCGCGTAGATCGGGTCGGTCTTGTTGAAATAGACGTGCGTCTTGTCGGTAGCCCACGCGCGGATCTTGCAGTACGCGACCCGCTTGATCTGCCGGCCGTCGGGGAAGAACGTCGGGTCGTCGCTGTAGCGGCGCCCATAGCTGCGGTTGCCGGTGATGTCCTGATCCGGCGGCGCGGTGAGCGGTGGGCCGAGAATTCCATAGTCCTGGTCACGCTGGCTCGGATCCGAAGGCGGGTACTCGATGACCTGGTAGATGAGCATCATCTGTGCGCGCGCCCGGTAGGCGAGCTCGAGTGCTCCCGGCTTCTTCGTGCTCACGGACCTGAACTTCTTCCCGCGGTCGCCCTCGAAGTACCAGCCGGTCCCCGACTGCTTGTAGTCGCCGCCGGGGCGGTTGAAATAGCTGAACTCGGTCAGGTACATCGGCGTCCTGCCACCGCTCGGCGAGCCCATCGCTCCGGTGCACATGTTGCCGCTCTTCGTGCCGCACATGAGGCCCAGGGTGCGCGCAACCGTCGGGCGGGTACCCGTCTTCGCGTACAGCTTCGCGATCCCCACCTCCTCCTTCCGCCAGTTCGCGTCCCACGGCTCACGCGTGTGCTGGTACGGGTGGTGTGCGAACCCGTGGGCGGGGACGGTCGTGCCGTTGATGAGCGCGGCCGGCACGTTGGCCGCCATCCACGCCTTGGCGCTCGCGGCCGCGAGCTGGAGGTACTCCATCGCGGTGTACGGGCACGACCCGGCGGTCCCGTTGCAGCCGGTCTTCTTTCCGGGTGACGGCTTCGATGAGAGCTCCCCGATGAGCATTCGTGTTCCGGCCGGCTGCCCCGCGTCGAACCAGCCGGCATAGCCGGCGCCGTAGAGCTGTCCGTAGCGCGTGTGGGTCACCCGCTTGTCCGGCGGGGCGCCGTTGGTCTCGTCGAGCCACTGCCCGTGGTTCGGCTCGTTCCAGACCGAGAAGTACTGCGCTCGCACGCCGCCGACGGTGAAATGCTCGACCGCGGCGCGGACGAACTCCCTGTACTCCTCCGGCTTGGGGTCGTAGCCGGTGGCGCGGCCGGTGCCGCCCTCGGCCGGCTCACAGCCGCGCGCGGCGACGCCTGAATAGCCGGGTTCACAGTCGAGCCCGGTCAGCGTCCCGGTGAGCGTGAGCAGTACACGGAACCCGTTGCAGGCCGCGAGATTGATCGCCTTATCGAGCTTGTTGTTGGGGTCCTCCCAGTACCAGCGCTGGCCCGCGGGCCCGTCCCAGCCGGTGTTCGTGGCGTTCCGCCTGTACTCGTGGCGGCCCCAGTAGACGTTGAAGCGCACGGTGTTGGCGCCAGCCTGGCGCATGCGGTTGTAGATGTGGTTGATGCGCTGGACCGCCGTCTCCTCGGCGCCCCCGGGGATCGCGCTCGGCGTGAACGGATCGCCCTCTGCCTGCGTGACCAGATCGCCGCGGTCGAGCAGGTGCCGGTCGTCCTGGAAGGCGAGCGCGGGCCGGTTCGCCGGCGTGGAAGCCGTCGTCGGGGTCGGGTTGCCCATCGCCTGGCAGCCCGTCTGGACGGGCGCGGCGGGCTGCTGGACGGCGACGTCCGTCAGCGCTTCGTCGGTATCGACGTCCGCGTTCTCGGGCGCCGGGGGTGTGGCGTTGGAGAGGGACGCGCGCACCACGCCGGCGGCGTCGCGACCGATGATGTCCTTGCGCCCGTCGCCGTTGGCTTCGACGAGGTTGAACTCGTACGACTTGTCCCAGGTTGCCCACTTCGCCGGGCTCGACGAGAACGTGTCGCCGTCCGAGGGCGCGACCATCACGTCCCCGGCGGTGGTGCTGTTGTCGCGCACCACGAGGTCGTCCATGGTGTCCCCGTTGACGTCTCCGAACGCGAGCGTGTACCGCGCCGGATCGCGCGTGGCCCACGTCGACGCCGGCTCGAAGTAGCCGCCCTCGGACCGGGCCACGCGGATGTTGCCCGCCGAGTCACGTCCGACCGCGTCGGCCATGTCGTCGCCGTCGACGTCCGCGAAGTCGAGCGAGTACGCGGAGCTGAAGGTCCCGAACACGAAGTCGTTCAGCCTCCTGCCCTCTACGAAGTAGCTCGCCGTCACGCTGCCGGTGCTGTCGCGGCCGACCAGGTCAGTGGTGCCGTCGCCGTCGAGGTCGGCGAAGTGGAGGTCGAGGGCCGGATTCCATGCCCCGTTCGCCTCGGCGGGGGCGAACGCCGATCCGAGGTTGCGCCCGACCATGATGGAACCGCCGTCGCCAAGTCCGACGAGATCCCGGCGGCCGTCGCCGGTCACGTCCACGGGCCGCCTGAAGGTCGCGCCGGTCCAGGTGCCCCACGTGACCGGCGCGCCGAAGCCGCCACCCGGCAGCGCGGGTGCCACCTGTACCAGGCCGGTCAGCTTGTGACGCGTGATCGCGTCAGCACCCTCGGTCGCTCCGGTCACGTCCGCGTATTGCAGGTCGTACGTCGACGACGAGAACGTGCCCCACGGTGTGGGCGCCCCGAAGCAGCAGCTCTTTCGGAAGGTGAACGTCCTCGTGGAGGTGTTGTCGAGCTGATCCGTCGAGACGATCTCGACGTCGTGCGGGCCCGACGACATCTCCGTCGTGTCGATGTTGGTCGAGCGTGTCATCGAGCAGTTGCCGGCCGGGCACGTCATCTCGTCGTAGAAGATGCTGTCGCCGTTCAGGAACACCTCGATCGACTTGGAGCCCGAGCGCGCGGTCTTCGGCGGGTTCGGGTTGAGCGGGTCGTTCTCGGTTGCCGTGACCGTCAGCGTGTGGTTGCCGTTCGGCACCTCGCCGGCCTGGGCGAATGTGTACATCGGGCCACCGGGTTCGATCGCGGGCCCGAACTTGTCGAACTTGACCTTGAACTCCGTCGAGCGCGGATTGCCGGCCCGGTCGATGGCGGTGACTCGGATCGTGCGTTCACCCTCCTTGATGTTGTGGGCGGCGGTGTCGAGCACGAACGGACGCCCGTTCGTCGGCGGGCATCCACTCGCCGTGCAGCCCGAGACGGCGGCTCCGCTCGAGCTCAGCTCGACGAACGTCCCGGCGGCCTGGTCGGGATCGTCCACGTAGACCCTGATGAACTCGATCCCCGACTGCTCGTTGGTCCCGTTCCCGTCGGAGGCACTGATGGTCAACGGGTAGGTGCCGGCCTTGATGAACGTCCCGCGCTTGTCCCACAGCGTGTTGCTGAGCTGCGGCGCGTTCGGGAACGTCCGATCGAGCTTCACGGTGCGCGTCTCCGAGCGCGTGTAGCCGAGCGGGTCCTTCGCTCGGACGACGTACTCGTGGGCGCCCTCGGCGAAACCGGTGGGGTTCCACTGGAACGAGGTCTGATGCCGGTTGATGCAGCCCTGGTTGCCGCAGGCGGGGTTCGAGCTCTCCTTCACCTGCCGCTGACCGAGGTCGAGTGCCTGCAGGTCGTCGAAGTAGAAGGGCTGCGCGCTGGTGGAGCCGCCGTTCACCTGGACGCCGGTTCCCCCGGCCACGAGCGGCCCGGCCGAGTCCTGGGCGGTGTACTGCCAGGCGCCCGGCTCGGGCTGACCGTCGCGCCAGACCTTCACGCGGATCTGCGTGGGCGCGCTGCCCTCGACCTGCGTCCTGACCCGGTACCAGGCGCCCGGCGTGAAGCCGAGGCCGGTGTTGACGTCCAGCAGGAGACTGCCGGCGCCGTTCAGCGCATGTACGTGCAGCAGACCGTCGTAGCGGCCGACCAGACCGACGCGGTAGGCCTCGCCGTTCGCCTGGCGACGCATCGTGAAGTACGCGAAGCTGCCGACCGCCTGACCGGTCGTGGCGCTCTGCATCTTGATCCTGCCGGAGTAGTCGTAGTCGCGGTGCGACGCCTGGTGCAGCGTCGCCCGGCGGTAGCCGCCGCCCGACGGGAAGTTGATCTTCCCCGCTCCCGACTCGGTCAGGAAGTCGCTGGCGGGTCCGTCGTTGACCGTCCAGGGTCCGCCGTTCACGGCGTCGCCCCAGCCGTTCGTGCTGGTCCGCTCGAACTTGTCGCCCATGGCGGCGATGTCGAACTCCGTGGTCTTGACCCCCGAGAGGCGGTCGTTCGCGTCAGTGCTGACGATCGGTTGTGGGGACGCCGGTGCCCACACGTTCGTCATCGGGCCGGACAGCGCCAGGCTCTCGGGAATCGAGCGATCGACCTTCACGGTCCAGTTGCTCGAGACCGTGCTGTCCTTCGTGCCGATGATGTCGAAGGCGTCGACGCCGTACGGGTTCACGCCCTCGTCGAGGTGGTCGCTGGAGTAGTCGAAGGTGGTCGACGCCGTCTGGCTGTCGGGCGGCGTGCTGTATGGCGTCGTCTGCGCCGACGCGCACCGGTGGTTGCGGTCGCCCTTGTCGCCGCCGCGATCGGTGTACGGGTTCGGCCAGGGGTCGGTGTCGTGAGCGGCGATCGAGAAGTCGCACCACATCGGGCGCGGGTTGCCCTCGCTGCCGAACACGCTGATCTTGCGGCCGCTGGCGCGCTGCACGAGCTCGAAGCGCCCGAGGCCGAGGCCCCAGTCGGTCCCCTTCGGCGAGCTGGCGAGCATGACGCCGCCGGGCAGCCAGCGGCTGTTCGAGATCGCGTCCTGGAGCGTCGGGTTCTGGCTCGTCGAGAGAACGCGCGGCTCGTAGCGGTCCCGCAGGTACAGGATCACGCGGGAAAGACCCATGAAGGCACTGTTGCCGGTGCCGTCGCGTCGCGCGGAGAGACCCGCGAACGCGTAGTTCTGGTTGGTGCCTGCGTTCGGGTCGCAGTTCCACGAGGTGCAGATGGCGGGCAGCCCGTAGTCGGGCTTGTCGGTCTCGCAGGTGGGGTCCTGGTGGAACGCGTTGTTGCCGCCCTCCCAGCCCCAGTAGCCGGGCCCGGTCCACAGTCCGTGTTGCGCCTTGCTGTTGCACCCTGCCGGCGAGCCCTCCCACGTCGCGCGGTACCAGAAGATGTTCGCGAGGTCGTAGCGGTAGATGAACGAATTCAGCGGCGCCTGCCAGTACCAACCCATGTACTGGTCGATCGAGTACCAGACCCACGGCTTCGCCGAGAGATGCAGGGCGAACGTGTAGGCCGCGTAGTTCATGTCGCCGTTGCCGGAGGCCCACCACGCGTGCGAGCTGTTCGTCCAGGTCCCGTCGTAGAAGTCCTCGTAGACGTTGATGTAGGGGTCCACGAGCAGCGGGTAGTGGACGTCCGCGCCCCGATGCTCGACGTCGAGCGTGACCGTGTCGCCGGCGATGGCGTACTTGACGGGCACCTGGGTGCCGTCGGCGTCGAACGCGGCCGGCGGATAGATGAAGGCGAGCAGCTTCCCGCCGCGCACGACCTCGACGGCGCTCGCGACCTGCGGCGACTGGCGCAGTTTCGCGCCGTTCGGGAGATCGAGCTCGAGCGCGTGCTTCTCCGGGCTCTCCTGGGAGCGCAGCTGCCACATCACCTGGGCGCCGCGATCGGCGGGCTCGACGATGAAGTCCGTGTCGACGGCGCTGTCGGGGTAGAGAACGCGGTCCGAGACGACCGAGCCCTCGACGTCGGCGGCGCCCGCCGGACGCACGCCTATCGGCTCGCTGCCGAGGCTCACGCCGCCCGGGGCGCGCCTGGCGATGCGCGTGCTGACGATCGGCGCCTGCGGGGCGTACCCGTCGTCGCTCGGCTCGAGCGTGAGGTTGACGGGAACGGCCTGACCCGACGCGTTGCGCGTGCGCAGCGGCACCGTCGAGCTGGCGATCGCCGGCCTGCCCGGGTCGCTCCCACCCTCGAGCTCGGCCGTGAAGTCGTTGAGATAGCGACGCACGCGCTGGCCGTTGCCGGACTCGAGCCCCTTCCAGACCGGTCGTGCGACGACCTCGGCGAAGTTGCGCCTGGCGAGCCGGATCGTTGCCGCCCCGTGCAGATCGCCGTACGCGCTGCGCGACCGCATCCGCGCCCTACGCGCGGCCGGGGTGCGCAGCTGCTTCGCCCGCCGTGCCGCTCGTCGTGCGTCACGCCTGTCGGCGGCCCGCGCCGCCGCACGGGTGTCCTTCGCCGCGCCGACGTTGGGCGCCTTGGGCCTCGCCCGCTTGCTCGGGCCGCCGAGCGCGACAGCGCTGGCGGTGATGGCCAGCGCGAGGACCGCCGCCAGGCAGATGAAGAGCTGCTTCTGTCGGCGCACACGCGAGTCCTGCGCGTGTGAGCGCATGCGAAGTCCACGCATGTCTTCCCCCGTTCAGTTGCGAGTCCGCTCTACGCGGTTGCCACCCCCGCGGCTTCTCGACCCTAACCGCATTGCGCAAAAAGCGCAATAGCGAAAAACCGATCTTTACGTGCGGACGCCGGTGTGAGCCAGCGTTCCTAGCCCGGCAGCAGCTTCCCCGGGTTCATGATCCCGCGCGGGTCGAGCCGGTCCTTGACCGCCCGGAGAGCGTCGACGCCCAGGTCGCCGATCTCCTCCCGCAGCCACTCGGCATGGTCGCGGCCGACCGCGTGGTGGTGGGTGATCGTGCCGCCGCTGGCCACGATCGCCTCCATCGCGGCGCGCTTGGCGGCCGCCCACTGCTCGAGCTCCTCGCCGCGCTGCGCGCGCGCCAGGAACGTGAAGTAGAGCGACGCGCCCGAGGGATACAGGTGGGAGACGTGGCAGGCCACGAGCGCCGGCGTGCCGCGCGCGCCGAGCGCCTCGCGCAGCGCGTCGCCCACGGCGCGGTGGAGCGAGCCGAGGTTGCTCCATGTCGTGGCGGTCTCGAGCGTCTCCGCGAACGCCCCGCGGCCGAGCAGCTTGTCGCGCTGGTAGGGGCCGAGGTAGCGCGCGCGCAGCCACGACTGGCCCGGGCTCGTGCCGAGCGACAGCCCGCCCTCCGCGCGCAGCACCCGTCGCGTGTCGGCGGCCCGCCGCGCGGCCTGCCCCTCCTCGCCCTCCCAGCCGACGATGGCGATGCAGCCGCCCTCGTGCCCGCGGGCGCGTAGGTATGCCCTGCCGAGCCGCTCCGCGACACCGCCGTGCGAGGACATCGCCATCGCCATGCGCGTCTCGTGCTCGTCCGAGAGCCGCGCCACGTCGGGCGCGACGTGGCCCTGCTCGATCGCGCGAAACGCCGCACAGCCGGCCTCGAAGCTCTTGAACGACCACCCCTCGTAGCGGCGCGTGGCGGGCAGGAGCCGCACCGCGAGCGTCGCCTCGGTGATGGCTCCGAACGCGCCCTCCGACCCCACGAGGAGCTGGAGCAGCGAGGGCCCCGCGGCCGTGGCCGGCACCGGCTTCGCCACGAGCGTGCCCGCGGGCGCGACGCAGCGCAGTCCGACCACCATCTCGTCCGCGCGGCCGTAGCCGGTCGAGGCCTGCCCGGCCGAGCGCGTGGCCACGTAGCCGCCGACGCTGCCGAACTCGAACGACTGCGGGAAGTGGCCGAGCGTGAGCCCGCGGCCCTGGAGCCGCGCCTCCGCGCGGCGGCCGGGCAGCCCCGCCCCCATCGTCGCGGTGAGCGAGGAGCGGTCCACGGTCAGCGAGTCGAGCCGACGGAGGTCGAGGGCGATCGCGGCGGAGTGCGCGCCGTGCAGGGCCTCGACGCCGCCCACCACGCTCGTCCCGCCGCCGAACGGCACGACCGCGACGCCCGCGGCGTCACAGGCGGCGATCATCGCCGCCACCTCGTCCTCGCTGCCGGGATACACCACTGCATCGGGCGCCCCCGACCCGTCGCCCGAGCGCAGCCGCACGAGGTCCGGGTAGCTGCGCCCGGCGGCATGGCGGACCCGCGTCTCGCGGTCCTGGCGAAGCTCCACCCCTCCGAGCTCGGGGAGCGGCCTCGGGTCCGGCAGGCGCACGTCCTCGAGCGCGACCGGCGGCGTGACCGCGTCGCCGAGCCCGATCTCGCTCCGCAGCAGCGCCTCGCCCGCCGCCGAGACCTCGATCGGGTGGTCGGGCTCGGCCCAGCCCCACCAGCGCATCGGCGCGTCGGCGGTCATGCCCCGAACACTCGCTCGAGCCCGTCGAGCGCGTCGTTCAGCGTGCGCCGCGTCGCGCGCCGCACCATCATCCCGCCGAACCGGGTCTTGCCCCGCAACGATTGCTCGCTCGTCAGCCGCACGCGCGTGCGCCCCTCCCCCGCCTCCTCGAGCTTCAGCTCGATCGTGGCCTCCGACAGCAGTCGCTCGAACGGCGACTCGTCGACCTCCTGGCGCCACAGTACCCGTCGCGGCGCGTCGGTCTCAACGCGCGTGTAGTCCGACCGCACGGCCCGGCCGCGTGAGGAGATCATCACCTTCGTCCAGGCGTTGCCCACGACCTCCTCGACCCGCTGCACGCGCGGCCACCAGCGCGGGAGGTGGTACGGGTCGGCGATCAGGTCCCAGACCTCGTCGGGGGGCACGGGGAGCGTGGTCGCGCGCGAGACCTTCACTCGCCGTCGTAGACGATCAGGCTGTGCACGTCGCGGCCGTCGAGCCGCGCGCGGCCGCCGAGGAACGCCAGCTCCACCAGGAACGCGCAGCCGACCACCTCGGACCCGGCCGACTCGACCAGCGAGCAGCACGCCGCGGCCGTGCCGCCGGTGGCCAGCAGGTCGTCGTGCACCAGCACGCGCGAGCCGTCCGCCAGAGCGTCGCTGTGCACCTCGAGGGCGTCGATGCCGTACTCGAGCGCGTACTCCACCGACGAGGTCGCGCGCGGGAGCTTGCCGGGCTTGCGCGCGGGCACGAACCCCGCGCCGATGCGCGACGCCACCGCGCCGCCCAGGATGAACCCGCGCGCCTCGGCGGCCACCACGTACTCCACCTCGCGCTCGCCGGCCCAGGCCGCGAGCCGCGCAATCGCCTGGTCGAGCGCCTCGGGGTCGAGGAACAGCGGGGTGACGTCCTTGAACGCGATCCCCGGCTTCGGGTAGTCGGGGATGTCGCGGATGTGGCCCCGGAGGTCCACGCGCGCTCGGCTAGCGCCTCGGCCCGCGGCCGGCCACGCTAGTTCGCGATCTTGCGCAGGTCGCGCACGAGCAGCAGGTACTTCAGGTGCGAGACGATCGCCGCCAGGTTCTCGAGCGCCTCGATCGCCTCCTTGCGCCGCTCCGGGTTGCGCGAGCGCAGCGACGGGGCGAGGATCTGCTCGAGCAGCGACGACTCGCGGTCGGCGGAGGTGCGGAACACGCGCAGGTTGCGCCCGCCGACGCCGTAGCGCGTCAGCTCGGTCACGGCGCGGATGATCTCGCGCTCGGTCTCGTCGTAGTAGGACTCGCCGTCGCGCTGCTCGCCACCGATCACGCCGTAGTCCACGAGCTCCTTCACGAGCTTGGCCTCGGCGCCCGTGTCGTCGAGCACGTCCGCGAGCCGGTACGAGGCGCCCTTGCCGGTCACGGCCACCGAGGCGCGCCGCAGCATGCGCGGGTCGGGTGCCTTCCCCTTGCCGGAGGAGGAGACCTCCGCGTCCGCCCGGCCGGCGGCCAGCTCCTGCCTGATCACGCGCAGCGGGAGGAACTCGTCGCGCTGGAGGCGCAGGATCGTGCGCAGCCGCGTCACGTCCGCGGGCGTGTAGAGCCGGTAGCCGCCCTGCGTGCGGCGCGGCGCCAGCAGCTTCTGGTCCTCGAGATAGCGGATCTTCGAGATCGATATGTCCGGGAACTCGCGCTCGAGTTGCTTGCAGACGGCCCCGATCGTGAGCGACTTCTGCGCCGTGCGCTCGCGCAGGCGGCGCGCCTCCTCGTCGCGGTCGATCGGCCGCCCGGATCCTGTGATGTCCACGGAGCCCGTGCTCATGCGAGGTAGGTGAGCTTGTACTTGCCGACCTGGAGCTCGTCGCCGTCCGCGAGCTTGTGCGACTCGATCCGGCGGCGGTTCACGTAGGTGCCGTTCAACGACCCGAGGTCGTCGATGTAGAGGCCGTCGCGGCGGCGGACGAGCAGAGCATGGTTGCGGGAGACTGTCACGTCGTCGAGGAAGATCTCCGCGTCGGGGCTGCGGCCGATCCGCATCCGCTCGCCCTCGACGGGGAAGGTCTCGCCGGAGCGCCCGCCTCCGGAGCGGATGACGAGCGTCGCCTCGTCGGCGACGGCCTCGGGGTCGACGGCCTGGATCTCACCGGTCTCGCCCAGCTGCCAGGCGGCGGTGGTGTTGTCGTGCTCCTGGGTCACGTCGGCCAGGAAAGCACCGCACTTCTGGCAGTAGTTCGATCCCTCGGTGTTGACGAACCCGCACTCGGGGCAGTGCATGGTGCGCTACTGCGCGTCGGAGTCCGGGCCCTCGGCGGGGACGCCCTTGCCCGCGAGGATGTCGGTGAGCTTGTCCACGTCGGCTCCGCTGATTACCGCCTCGCCGGACTCGCGCTTCTTCTTCATCCGGTTGACGAGCTCGGCGCGCAGGATGTCGATCTTGCCGTGCAGGATGCGCCGCTCGTACGAAACCTCCTGCTCCTGCTGCGTGAGGTCCTCGATAAGGCTCTTGAGCTCCTGGTCCGACAGCGCGCCGAGATCCGGGAAGGTGTCCATGGGTCGTCCTAGGTCGTGGGACGGGAGGCGGCAGTATACCCCTGCGGCGCCGCCAACTGTCAACTCGAGCTTGAGGGTGCGCCCGGCGGGTCGGAGCTGTAGTCGCGCACGTACTGGAGCGTCGCGGCGATGCTCATGGCCACGCCGACGAACAGCAGCCCGTCCGCCACCCACGTGTCGGTGAGCATCGCGAGGAACAGCGAGAACATCGTCGGCCAGACCCCCCAGCGGCCGAGCATGTTGATCTCGATGTCGAGCCCGCGCCGGAGCACGGCCTGGCCGAGGAACAGCATCACGAGCTCGCGGATCGCAAGGACCGCCAGGGCCCAGCGCGGGAGCAGCTCGAAGTACCAGCAGACGATCGCGCCGGAGGCGACTAGCACGCGGTCGGTGAGCGGGTCGAGCAGCGCGCCGAGGCGGCTGTACTGGCCGGTCACGCGCGCGGCGATGCCGTCGAGGTAGTCGGTGCCGCCCACCACGGCGTAGATGACCGCCGCCGTGACCGAGCGCCCATCGCCGGAGTTGAACGCGAGCACGAGGAAGACCGGCAGCAGCCCCAGCCGGACGAAGCCGATCGCGTTCGGGATCGTCCACGGGTTGAGCGGTGCGCCGCGCCGGGTCTGCGGCGGCGGGCCGCCGGAGCGGTCGAGCCCGAGCAGGCGGGCCTTGGTCAGTCGAGCCCGCGCCACAGCTCCGCCGCCGCGGATGCCGCCCCGTCGAGCGGTATCGCCCGCTTCTCCTGCCCGCGCCTCACCTGGGCCTCGATCTCGCCGGCCTCGATGCCCTTGCGCCCGACGGTCAGCCGCAGCGGGCAGCCGAGCAGCTCGGCGTCGGCGAACTTCTCCCCCGGGCTGGCCGCGCGGTCGTCGTAGAGCACGTCGAGCCCCAGCGAGCCGAGTTCCTTGTAGAGGCCCTCGGCCACGCCGAGCGCCTCCTCTCCCGGCTTGCCGAGCGCGACCAGATGTACGTCGAACGGCGCTATCGAGCGCGGCCACGAGATGCCCTGCTCGTCGCAGAACTGCTCCACCGCGGCCATCATGATGCGGGCCGGGCCGATGCCGTAGGAGCCCATCCAGACCGGGTGCTCGGCGCCGCCCTCGTCGAGGTAGGTCGCGCGCAGCGGCTCGGAGTAGCGCGTGCCGAGCTTGAAGATGTTGCCGACCTCGATCGCCGGCTCGATGTGAATCGTGCCGCCGTTCGGCGAGGTGTCGCCCGGCTCGACGCGGCGGACGTCCACCCACTCGACGCCGTCCAGCGTGACCCCGCCGACGTGGTAGTCCGCCCGGTTCGCGCCCGCCACCAGGCCGTCGATGCCGCGCAGCGCCTCGTCGGCGACGGTCCGGACGTCGAGGCCGGGCCCGATGAAGCCGGGAACCGCGCGGAAGCGGTCGCGGATCTCCTCGTCCTGGGCCTGGCGCACATCGGCGCGCAGGGCGTTGCGGAGCTTGAACTCGTTGACGCGGTGATCGCCCCGGACGAGCACGAGGACGGGCTCGTCTCCCACCAGGTAGGGCATCGCCTTGACCAGCGCACCGGGCGGCACACCGAGCGTGCCGGCCACCTGCTCGATGCTCGTCGCCCCCGGCGTGTGCAGCTCGCCCTCCCGCGGCGCCCAGTCTCCCGGGGGCTGCGCGGTGGCACTCGCGATCTCCATGTTCGCCGCGTAGCCGGCGCCGTCGAGCGCGACCTCGTTCTCGCCCGCGGCGCAGGGAGCCATGTACTCGTGGGCCCCGTGGCCGCCCATCATCCCCACGTCCGACTCGACCTTGTACCACTCGAGTCCGCAGCGGTCGAAGATCCGGTCGTAGGCGCCCGCGTGGCGCTCGTAGGACTCGTCGAGGCCCGCCGCGTCGCGGTCGAACGTGTAGGCGTCCTTCATCACGAACTCGCGCGTGCGCAGCAGCCCCGCGCGCGGGCGCGGCTCGTCGCGCTCCTTGACCTGGAAGTGATAGAGGAACAGCGGCAGCTCGCGGTAGGAGCGGACCTCGCGGGCCACGTGGTAGGTCACGGCCTCCTCGTGGGTCATGGCGAGCACGTAGTCGCTGCCCTTGCGGTCCTGGAGGCGGAACTGCTCGGTCAGGCCGTAGCGCCCGGTCTGGCGCCACAGCTCGGCCGGGTGCATGACCGGCATCAGCATCTCCTGCGCGCCGATCGCGTCGAGCTCCTCGCGCACGATCTGCTCCACGCGGCGGTGCGAGCGCCAGCCCGCGGGCAGGAAGGTCCAGAGCCCGGAGCCGAGCTGGCGCGCCAGCCCGGCGCGCACCGTCAGCCGGTGCGAGGCGGCCTCGGCGTCGGCGGGGGCCTCCTTCACGGTGGGGAGCAGGTACGAGCTGAGGCGCGTCACCGCCGTCAGCCTATTCGGTGGTCACCGACTTGCTGTATCGAGCGCCGGCGCGCCCGTGCCGATGTAGACCCATGCGCTCCAGCGCACCAGAGCTCGATGCCGTGCCCCGGCCGGCCCGTCGCGGCGTGCTCGCGCTCGGCCTCGTGCTGGGCGCGGCCCTCGCTCTACATGCCGTCCACGCGGTCTTTCCGTTCGGCGGCGACGGGGTGGATACGGCGATCACGACCTGGCTCTACGACGGCGTGCTGCTCGGCGCGGCGCTGGGCTGCGCGCTGCGCGCCGCCCTGGTCGCGCGCTGCCGGCTGCCCTGGGCGCTGCTCGCCGTCGGGATGGCGGCGTGGGCCGCCGGCGACCTCTACTGGAGCCTCGCGGTCGAGGGCACCCCGAGCGAGGAGCAGGTCACGCTCGGCGACGCCGGCTGGCTCAGCTTCTACCCCGCCTGCTACGTCGCGCTGGCGCTGCTCGTCCACGCGCGCGTGCCGCGACTGCCCCGGAGCGTGTGGCTCGACGGCCTGATCGGCGCCCTCGCCTGCGGCGCGCTCGGCGCCGCGCTGATCCTCCCGAGCCTCACCGCCGCGGCGGAGGGAGCCAAGACGGCGACCCTGATCGTGAACATGGCCTACCCGGTCGGCGACCTGATGCTGCTCGGGATGGTCGTGGGCGTGTTCGCCGTCTCGAGCTGGCGGCCCGACCGGCTCTGGCTCGTGCTCGGCGGCGGCCTCGCCACCAGCGCGCTCGCCGACGGCATCTACCTCGACCGCCTGGCCCGCGACAGCTACGCCGCGGGCGGGCTCGTGGACACCCTCTGGCTCGCCTCCGCTCTGCTGATCGCCCTCGCCGCCTGGCAGCCCGCCCCGCGGGTCCGCGCGGCGCGACGCGGGCTGCGGACGCTCGTGCTGCCGGTCGTGTTCGGGGTGAGCGCGATCGCGCTCCAGTCCTACGACCACTTCGTGCGCATCAACAGCGCGGCTCTGGTGCTGGCCACGACGGCGCTGATCGTCGTGATGGCGCGCCTCTTCCTCGCCTTCCGCGACAACCACACGATGCTCTCGGCCAGCCGCCGCGAGGCGCTCACCGACGCGCTCACCGGACTCGGCAACCGGCGCCGGCTGCTCCAGGACGTCGAGCTGGCGCTCGAGGAGGGTCACGAGCCGAGCGTGCTCGTCTCCTACGACCTCGACGGGTTCAAGTCCTACAACGACGGCTTCGGGCACCCGGCCGGCGACGCCCTGCTGGCGCGCCTCGGCCAGAAGCTCTCGGACGCGGTCGGCCCCAAGGGCGAGGCGTACCGGATGGGCGGCGACGAGTTCTGCGTGCTCGTCTGCGGCGGCGACGGTCGCGCCGACGCCGCGATCGCCCGCTGCCACCAGGCTCTGGCCGAGCAGGGGCGCGGCTTCAACGTCGGCGCCTCGCACGGCGCGGTGCGGCTTCCCGCGGAGGCCGACACGACCGCGCAGGCGCTACAGGTCGCCGATCACCGGCTCTACCAGCAGAAGGCCCTCCGGCCCGCGTCGCCGCGCACGCAGGCGCGCGACGTGCTGATGCGAGTCCTGCGCGAGCGCGAGCCCGAGCTGCACGACCACCTGCGCTCGGTGGCACGGCTGGCCACCGCCGTCGCCCGGCGCCTGGGGGTGCCGCCCGGCGCCGTCGACGAGATCGCCCGCGGCGCCGAGCTCCACGACGTCGGCAAGATGGCCGTACCGGACGCGATCCTCGACAAGCCCGGGTCGCTCGACGCGCGCGAGTGGAGCTTCATCCACCGCCACACGCTGATCGGCGAGGCGGTGCTGTCCGCCGCGCCGGCGCTCGTGCCAGTCGCGCGGCTCGTCCGCTCCTCGCACGAGCGCTTCGACGGCGCCGGCTACCCCGACGGGCTGGCGGGCGAGAGCATCCCGCTCGGCTCGCGGATCATCTTCGCCTGCGACGCCTACGACGCGATGGTCAGCGACCGGCCCTACGCGCGGGCGATGGACCCGGAGCACGCGCTCGAGCAGATCCGCGCCGGGCGCGGAACCGAGTTCGACCCGTCGGTGGTCGCGGCGCTCTGCGACGCGGTCCGAGCCGGCGACCACGAGAGCGAGGAGGTGGCGCGCCTCACGGCCGACGACCTCGACGCGTGGACGCCGAGCGTGCCGCTCGGCGGCGTCCCCCGCTAGGCCCGGGTGAAGCGGCGGCCCTCGGTGGGCGACGCCGCCTCGTCCAACGTCAACTTCTTCACCTGGGGAAGCTGGACCCCGTCGCCGTTGGCGGGAGCGCCGTCGCCGGCCGCCTCCGCCCGCGCCTGCTCGGCCTCGAGCTTCGCGAGCCGCTCCGGGGTGAGCTCACCCGCGTTCTCGTTCTCGATCGTCTCGAGCCAGGCGGCGCCCTCGGCGGACTTCTTGGCCTCGAACCGGGTCTCGCCGCGCTCGAGCGAGCGGTCGATCTCCACGAACAGCTCGTCCACGAGCCGTTCCTGCGGCACCTTGCGCAGCGGCTTGCCCTGGGCGAAGATCAGGCCCTCGTTCTTGGCGCCCGTGATGCCGAAGTCGGCGTGCGAGGCCTCGCCGATCCCGTTCACGGCGCAGCCGAGCACGGCCACTTCGATGTGCTCCTCGTAGGACTCGAGGCGCTGTTCGATCTCGGCGACGACCGTGTCCATGTCGAACTGGAGCCGGCCGCAGGTCGGGCAGGCGATCAGCTCGGGGCCGCGCTGGCGGATCTTCAGCGCCTTGAGGATCTCCCAGGCGACCTTGACCTCCTCCTCGGCGTGGAAGGTCGAGAGCGAGATGCGGACCGTGTCGCCGATGCCGTCGGCCAGCAGCGTGCCGAGCCCCACCGCCGACTTGAGCGAGCCCGACCACTTCGTGCCGGCCTCGGTGATGCCGAGGTGGAGCGGGTAGTCGATCCGGCTCGCGAGCAGGCGGTTCGAGGCGATCGTGTTCGGCACGCTCGTCGACTTGATCGAGACCTTGAAGTCCTCGAACTCGAGTCGCTCCATCAGCTCGACGAACTCGACGGCCGCCTGCACGAGCGCCTCGACCGAGTTCTCTCGCTCTAGCGCGTGCAGGTGCTTGGGCAGCGAGCCGGAGTTGACGCCGATCCGCATCGGCACCCCGGCGGCCTTGGCCCTGGCAGCCACCTCGGCGACCTTGTCGGGGCCGCCGATGTTGCCGGGGTTCAGCCGTATGCAGTGGGCGCCGGCGTCGATCGACTTGAGCGCGAGCGTGTGGTTGAAGTGGATGTCGGCGATCACCGGGATCGGGGACTCGACGACGATCCGCCGCAACGCGTCGACGTCCTTCTCGCGCGGCACCGCGCAGCGGACGAGATCGCCGCCGGCGTCGGCGATCGCGCGGATCTGGCGCATGGTCGCCTCGTAGTCGGCGGTCTCGGTCTTCGTCATCGACTGCACGGCGACCGGCGCGCCCCCGCCGATGGGCACGTTCCCGACGTGGATCTGCCGCTTGGAAGGCATCACCTAGAGGGTAGTGAGCCGGCGAGTTTCCATCGGCATTCCTGACTTAAGGGTCCATACGACCCATAAGTCAGGAATGTCAACGATTTGCGGGCTCGATCCGCCAGGTCACGGGGCCCGGAGCCGGCC
>DASVPL010000152.1:0-3560 GCA_036382905.1 Thermoleophilaceae bacterium
GGACCTCGAGCTCCAGGGCCTCGACGCCGACGCGCGCACCCCTGGGCTGCCCGCGCACCTCGACGGCTGCCCGGCCTGCCGCGAGGAGCACGAGGGCCTGCGCGAGCTGGCCCGCGGCGGCTGATCCCGCCCTAGGCCCGGGCGAACCGGCTGATCGCGACCTCGGCCCGCACGTGGGGCAGGTGCTCGCGAAAGATCCGGTAGTAGGCCAGCTCCTCCTTGGTGCGCAGCGGCGGGTCCACCGCGTGGAACTCCGCGTCGAACTCGGCGTCGATGATGTCCGCCGCGACCGCCTCGCTGAGCACGTCGCGGGCGCCGCTGCCGTCGCCGAACTCGGCCTTGTCGCGCCAGAGCAGGTCGTGCGGGAGCCAGCCCTCGAACGCCTCGCGCAGCAGCGTCTTCTCCGGCGTGCCGGGGGGAGCGAGCTTGGCCTCGGGCGGGAGCGCCATCGCCCAGTCGATCACCGCCCGGTCGAGAAACGGGACGCGCGCCTCGAGGCCGTGCGCCATCGTCACGCGGTCGCAGCGCTGGAGGTTGAGGTTGTGCAGACTGCAAATCGTGCGCTCGAGCTCGGCGTGCAGGGCGCCGGCGTCGGTGAAGTCGCGCATGTAGGCGTAGCCGGCGAACAGCTCGTCGGCGCCCTCGCCAGTTAGCACGACCTTCACGTGCTGCGCGGTGAAGCGCGCGAGCACGTAGTTCGGCACGGCGCTGCGTACGAGGCCCGGGTCGAACGACTCGATCGAGCGCACGACGCCGGGGAGGGCCTCGAGCGCGTCGGCGGCGGAGTAGGTCGTCTCGTGGTGCTCGCAGCCGAGGTGCTCGGCCACGCGCCGCGCGGCGGCCAGGTCGGGCGAGCCGGGCGTGCCGACCGCGAACGTCTTCAGCCGCTCGCCGCGCGCGGCGAGGATCCGGGCCGCGATGGCGGCGACCAGGCTGGAGTCGAGCCCGCCCGAGAGGAACACCCCGACCGGCACGTCGCCCATGAGCTGGCGGTGCACCGACTCGATCAGCACGTCGCGCGTGCCGCTCACGACGCGGTGGGCCGGGACCGGTTCGGGGTCCTCGGGCAGCGCCCGCGCGAAGCGGACCAGGCCGGTCTCCGGCGTCCACGCGCAGCCGGGCGGGAACGGCTCGACCGCGGGCTGCCAGCTCGGGTCGAACACGTGCATCTCGGAGGCGAAGAGCACCTCGTCGCCGCGGCGCGCCCAGTACAGCGGCTTGATGCCGACGGGATCGCGCGCGGCGAGGAAGCGCCCGTCGCGGCCCGCGGCCACGAAGGCGAACATGCCGTTCAGCTCGGCCAGCGACTCCGGCCCGCGCTCGTCGAGCAGGTGGAGAGCGACCTCGTTGTCGGAGCTCGTCAGGAACGGGCGGTCGGCCAGCCCGTCGCGCACGGCCTCGTGGTTGTAGACCTCGCCGTTGCCGACGAGGAACAGCTCGCCGTCGGGATCGTGCAGCGGCTGGGCGCCGCCTCCGACGTCGACGATCGACAGGCGCCGGTGCCCGAGCCAGCTCCCGTTGACCGCGACCGATCCGCTGTCGTCGGGGCCGCGGTGCGCGAGCCGGGCGAGCATGGCCTCGAGCGCTGCGCGGTCGGAGACCCCGTGGGCGGCGACGATTCCGCACATGGTCCGCTCCTACCCCCGCGCGGCCGCCGGCAAAGCGGCCGCCGCACCGGCCACGTGCCCGTACGCGTGCGCGCGGCGGTCGCCGAGGTGGTCGATGTGGGCGCGCAGGGCCCCGATCTCGGTGCGGGCATCCAGGTGAGCCACGGCCACCCCGGCGCGGGCGCCGGTGCGGGCGCGCACCACGCCGTCGGGGTCCACGACCTGAGCGCGGCCCAGGAAGCGCAGCGGGCCCCACGGGCCGGACTGGTTCGAGGAGACCCAGACGACCTGGTTCTCGACGGCCCGCGCGGCCGCCATCAGGTCGAAGTGGCGGGCCTGGCGGTCGGCCGACGAGCGCGCAGCGGGGTTGAGACGGTCGACGGGCCAGGAGGCCATGCAGGCGATCGTCTCCGCGCCGTCCAGCGCGAGCGCGCGGGCGGCCTCCGGGAAGAGCTTGTCGTAACAGAGCAGCATTCCCACCCGTCCGGCGGGGGTGTCGAAGGCGGCAAACCCGTCGCCGGCCGAGTAGGCGAAGCGTTCGGCGGGGGGGAGGTGGACCTTGCGGTGGCGGCCCAGGACGCCGTCGCCGCTCACGCACACCGCGCTGCTGTAGGGACCGCCGGGCGCGGCCTCGGTGTAGCCGATGCACACGACCGTCTCGCCCGCGAGGCGGATCAGGCGCGCGATCTCGGGCCCGTCGGGATCGAGCGCGGGGGGCAGGTCGGGCCCGATCTCGCCGGGCAGCGGCTCGCGCAGGTAGCCGCCGAGCGCGCACTCGGGGAACACGACGAGGCGCGCGCCGCGCCGGCGCGCCGCGACGAGCGTGCGCTCGACGCGCGCGAACGCCGCATCGATGTCGCGCCCGAATGGCGCCGCGACGGCCGCGATCGTGGGCTCCCGCTCCATGCGGGGATCTTCGGCCCTACGGCTCCCTGGGCCTACCGCCCGGCGGTCGGAATCGGCCGGGCGGTTTTCGACATGCGGTCGAGTTAGGAGGTCTCGGGCCGGCTCTCGGTCGGTGCGTCGGGGGCGTCGGGGGCGTCGCGCACCGTGCCCGCCAGCAGCTTGTCGTGGTCCGACACGAGCGAGTCGAGCCTCACGCGGCGCAGGTTCATCCCGCTGAGCTCGGCCTGGAGGCGGTTGTTGAACGTCACGTGCAGCTCGCCGCCACCCTCGTAGCGGCCGACCATGTGCTGGCCGTTGTAGCTGATCAGCACTCCCCAGGTCTCGTCCGTGTCGCCGCCGATGTGCTGATCGGCGATGTCCCGGAAGCTGACCGAGCCGAACTCCTCGCTGTGGACGTACGTGTTTCCGTTGACGCCGGACCTCCACGTATCGCCGGCCGCGATGGTCTGCCCGTCCTTGGTTGTCATCGGCGCGTCAGTCGAGTTGACGATCGTGACGAAATAGCTCACTTCAGCGGCCTCCCGCGATTAAGGATCCTTAGCGTGAGCGATCCTATTCGCCGGACGGCGCCCGGCGCAAGAGCCGTCGTACGATCGCGCCCTGTGATGCGCACGCCGGTGCCTCTTCTCCTCCTCGTGATCGCCGCCGCTCTGGCGGCAGCCGGGTGTGGGGGTGACGACGGCGGCGGCCCTGCGGCGCCCGCGCCGACCACGAGTACGCAGGCGGAGCCGGCTCCGGCCCCCACGACCGGGGAGGCCGAGCCGCGCGAGTCAGACGAGCCGAAGCCGCGCGGCGAGCGCCGTGAGCGCACCCCGCGCTCGCTGGCCGGCTGCATCAAGGACGCGCCCGGCGTCGAGGACGCGCTCGTGAAGGGGCGCGACAGCGAGGACGCGACGTTCTTCGCCGACCTCGTGGGCGGGCGTGTGGACGTGCTCGGCGTGACGCTGAGCGGCGAGTCGGCCGAGGTCGGCGTGTTCCTGTTCGCGACGCCGGCGGCGGCGGCGAAGGCCGCACCGCAGGCGGGCGGCGGCGGGACGGTGGCCCGCG
>DASVPL010000153.1:0-22188 GCA_036382905.1 Thermoleophilaceae bacterium
GACGTCCTCGAGCGCCTCGCGGCCGTGCGCTAGTGCCCTTCACCGACTTCCTGCGCACCACCGTGCTCCTGTGCAGCGGCGCCGCCACGGCGCTCGCGGTGGTCGCCGTCGCCGGCGCGCGCCGCGAGGACGACATCACGGCGCTCTACGTCTCGCTCGGCTGGTGGGCGCTCGCCGCGCTGATCGGCCTGTGGCTCGGGCGCCGGCCGGAGGTGACGGAGGGCATCGGCCGGCTGCTCGCGGCCTCGCGCGCGACGCAGACGCTGCCCGAGCTCCAGCCCGGCACGATCGTGATCAGCCGCCTGTGGGCGCTCGCGCTGCTGACGATCGGCTCCGGCGCGGTGGCCTTCCTCATCCCGCAGGTCCCCGCGATAGCGGCCGGCTACTGCCTGCTCCTCGCGCTGGCCTGGCGGCGGCAGTCGAGCGCCGTAGAGGCGGTCGAGCAGCGCGACGGCGTGCGCTTCTGGGTGGAGAACGGCTCGCCGTTCAAGCCCACCCAGCTCGTGCGCACCCCGGGCTTCAGGCGGAACGAGCCGGCGCACCACGACGTGCGCGCCTAGAGCTCCGGGCCGCCTGCTTCGGCAGCTTCTGGAGCTCTTCCCATGTGCGCGTGTTCGCAACGTCCGCGGCGGTGAGCCAGGCGCGGCGGGCGGTCGCCACGCCGTAGCCGGTGTTGCGCAGCGTCTCGACGCCGTGCGCGTCGGAGTCGATCACGATCGTCGCGCCGCGGTCCACGGCGCGGCGCGCGTTGATCTCGTTCAGGTCGCGCCGGTCCGGGTTGCCGTTGATCTCGAGGAAGGTGCCCGTGCGCGCTGCAGCGTCGGCCACGGCGTCGATGTCGAGCGGGTACGGCTCGCGGCGCTCGATCAGCCGGCCGGTCGGGTGCCCGATCGCGTCGACCAGCGGGTGCTCCATCGCGCGGATCATGCGCTCGGTCTGCTCCTTCTCCGGCGTGCGGAACGCGGAGTGGAGGCTCCCGACGATCCAGTCCAGCTCTGCCAGCAGGTCGTCCTCGTAGTCGAGCGAGCCGTCGGGGTGGATGTTCACCTCCGAGCCGGCCAGCAGCCGGATGCCGTCGATCCGCGCGTCGGCCTCGCGGATGCGCTCGATCTGGCGGCGCAGCTCGTCGGGCGGCACGTCGTTGCCGAAGCCGTGCGAGGCGGAGTGGTCGGTGAACGCGACGTACTCGTAGCCGCGCTCGAGCGCCGCGTGTGCCATCTCCTCGATCGTGTTGCGCCCGTCCGAGGCGACGGTGTGGCAGTGCAGCTCGCCGCGTATGTCGTCGAGGCTCAGCAGCTCGGGCAGCGTGCCGGCGCGGGCCGCCTGGAGCTCGCCGCGGTCCTCGCGCAGCTCCGGCGGGACCCAGCTCATCCCGAGCAGCTCGTAGACCTCCTCCTCGGTCGCGCACGCGTGCGTCGTCCCGGTCGAGTCGTCGGCGATTCCGTACTCGCTCACGTGCAGGCCGCGCTTGACCGCCTCGGTGCGAAGCGACTCGTTGTGGCTCTTCGACCCGGTCAGGTGCTGGAGCAGGTTGCCGAAGCTCGAGGGCTGCACGATCCGTAGGTCGATGCTGAGGCCGTTGTGGGTCACGGCCCGCACGCCCGCGGCCGCCGACGAGCTGACCTCGCCGATCAGCGGCAGCTCGCAGAACGCGGCGGCGAGCTCTTCGGGCTCCTCGCTGGCGGCCACGAGGTCGAGGTCGCGGCACGCCTCCACCTGGCGCCGCGCGCTGCCGGCCACCTCCACGCGCTCGGCGGCGGGATGCTCGCGCAGCGCCTCGGCCAGCGCGTCGGCGATCCCGAGCGCGCGCGAGAGCAGCAGCCGCGGCTTGGGCCGCAGGTCCACGCCGGCGTCGAGCGCGAGCAGCACGGTCTCCTCGGCCTTCTCGCCGAACCCGCGCACATCGCGCAGCTTGCCCTCCTCGGCCGCCTTGCGCAGGTCGTCGAGCGACGCGACGCCGAGCTCGTCGAAGAGCTTGCGCGCCTTCTTCGGCCCGAAGCCGGGGATCCGCGTGACCTCCACGAGGCCGGGCGGGAACTTGGCCTTCAGCTTCGCCGCCGACGGGATCTCCCCGGTCTCGAGCAGCGCGTTCAGCTTCTCCTCGATGGTCTTGCCGATGCCGCGCAGCTGCGTCACCGTGCCCGCGCGCGTCATCTCCTCGACGGAGGCGGGCGCGTCGCGGATCGCCTTGGCGGCGTTGCGGTAGGCGAGCACGCGGTGGACGATCGCCCCGTCGAGCTCGTAGAGGTCGGCGAGCTCGTCGAAGTGGAGGGCGATCTCGGCGTTCCGCATGCCCGGTCTAGGGTACGGGCGTGCCCGGCACCTGGCTTGTGCTCCCGACGTACAACGAGGCCGAGAACATCGAGGCGATCGTGGGGGCGGTGCTACCGCGCCTGGCCGAGGCCGCGCCGGATCACACGCTGCTCGTGGTGGACGACTCCTCGCCCGACGGCACGGGCGTGATCGCCGACCGGCTCGCGATCGAGCACGAGTCCGTCGAGGTGCTCCACCGCGCCGGCAAGGAGGGCCTCGGCCGCGCGTACATCGCGGGGTTCCGCCGCGCGCTCGACGCGGGTGCGGAGCTGCTGATGGAGATGGACGCCGACTTCTCGCACGACCCGGCCGACGTGCCGCGGCTGATCGAGGCGGCGTCGGGCACCGACCTGGTGCTCGGCTCGCGCTACGTCCCCGGCGGCGGGGTCGAGGGCTGGGAGCTGCACCGCCGGCTGCTCTCGCGCGGCGGCTGCTGGTACGCGCGCACGATCCTCGCCGTGCCGGTGCGCGACCTGACCGGCGGCTTTAAGTGCTTCCGCCGCGAAGTGCTCGAGAAGATCGACCTCGACGACGTGCAGGCCGACGGCTACGGCTTCCAGATCGAGATGACCTACCGCACGCTCAGGGCGGGCCTGCGCGTGAAGGAGATCCCGATCGTGTTTCACGAGCGCCGCGCCGGTGCGTCGAAGATGGACGCGCGGATCGCTGCCGAGGCGGTGTGGAAGGTGCCCGCGCTGCGACGGCGGTTGAGCGGTCACCCACGGCTCGGCCACTCCGCGTAAGCTGCCGTCAGCAGGCCTCGATTCGGGCCTGCCGGGGGTCCCGACCCGGCTTGCCGCGGGTCACTATACTTTTTGAAGCAAGGCGAGCAACCGAACGGAGCAGACCGATGGCAGGAGCGATAACGGACGTCACCGACTCGAACTTCCAGGCCGAGGTGATCGAGTCCAGCGAGCCCGTGCTCGTCGACTTCTGGGCTCCCTGGTGCGGGCCGTGCCGCGTGATTGCGCCAGCGCTCGAGGAGATCACCGAGGAGCGCGACGACCTGCGGATCGTGAAGCTGAACGTCGACGACAACCAGCAGACCGCGGCGCGCTACAACGTGC
Source organism: Thermoleophilaceae bacterium (assembly GCA_036382905.1). Lineage (GTDB taxonomy): Bacteria > Actinomycetota > Thermoleophilia > Solirubrobacterales > Thermoleophilaceae > AC-37. The sequence continues at coordinate 3,381 of DASVPL010000153.1, forward strand.
TGTCGATCCCCACGCTGATCCTCTTCCGCAACGGCGAGGTCGCCAAGCAGATCATCGGCGCGATGCCGAAGAAGAAGCTCGTGCAGGAGATCGAGCCGGCGCTGGCCGTCTAGCCGGCGCCATGCCGATCGTCACGATCGAGTGGTACGAGGGCCGTTCGCCCGAGCAGAAGAAGGAGCTGGCCGAGAAGCTGACCGACCTGATGGTCGACGTCGGCAAGACCCAGCGCGACCACGTCTGGATCCGCTTCGTCGACTCGCCGAAGAGCGAGTGGGCGATGGGCGGCGAGGTCCAGGGCTAGGTCGCCGTCCCGCGGCGCCGTCCCAAGTCCACCAGCACGAGGGCCGCGGCGGCGATCACCGCGATCACGCCGCAGACGGCAAGCGGTAGGTCGGTGACGAGAGCCGCCGCGAAGAACACGAGCGGCGCCAACACGATCCGGTCGGCCACCGGGTGCTCCTTGCCCCACGCCACCAGCTCGTCCCACCTGAGCGCGCCGACGACGAAGAGCACGCCGTAGAACGCCATCGCGACGAGCCCGAGCGGATCCCCGCGCTCGCCGGCCAGCCCGGCGCCCATCAGCACAGCGAGGGAAACGCCCAGGATGGCGATACCGGCGCGTCCCGCTCTACGTCGCACGCTCCACGCCGATCCAGAGCTTCCGCCCCTCGATCGTCACCGGGTCGCCCGTGAGCGCCACGTCGCGGTAGTTCACCTCCACAGCGAGCGTCTCGCCCGCCACGTACTCCTCGTGCTCGCGCACCGCCGCGATCAGCTCGGCGTCGCCCGCCAGCGTCAGCCGGATCCGGTCCGACACGTCGAGCCCGGCCGCCTTGCGCGCCTCCTGGATCGCTCGCACCGCCTCGCGGGCCAGACCCTCGCGCCGCAGCGCGTCGTCCAGCTCCAGGTTCAGCGCCACCGCGTGCGAGCCGGCACGCTCCACCTGGTAGCCCTCGAGCGGCTGGAGCACGAGCTGCACGTCGTCGGCGGTCAGCTCGTGGTCGTGGCCGTCGATCGCGAGCCCGACCGTCCCGCCGTCGCGCAGCGTGGCCGCCACCGACTGGGCGTCCAGAGCGGCCACCGCCGCGGCCGCCTGCGGCATCTGCTTGCCGAAGCGGGGACCGAGCGTGCGGTAGTTCGGCTTCAGCTCCCAGCGCCCTAGCTCCTCGGCCTCGGAGACGAACCGCACCCGCTTCACGTTCAGCTCCTCGAGGAGCTGATCGGCGAAGCGCTCGATGGCCGCGCGCTCCTCCCCCGCCGCGACCACGATCGCCTCGGCCAGCGGCTGGCGCACCTTCACCTTCGCGTGCGCGCGCGCCGCGCGCCCGAGCTCGATCGCCTCGCGCAGCACGCTCACGTCGCGCTCCAGCTCGAGGTCGCGCTCGCCCGCAACCGGGAAGTCGCACAGGTGCACCGACGGCTCGGAGCCGTCGAGGTTGTCGTAGATCTCGTCCGCGATGAACGGGGTGAGCGGGGCGAGCAGCTTCGAGACCTCGACCAGGCAGCGATGGAGCGTGGCGAACGCGCTCGGGTCGCCCTCCCAGAAGCGCCGCCGCGAGCGCCGCACGTACCAGTTCGACAGGTCCTCCACGAAGGCGCCGATCGCCCGCCCGGCGCTCGTGGTGTCGTAGTCGTCGAGCCGCTCGGTGACCGTGTCGGTCGTGGCCTCCAGCCTCGACAGAGCCCAGCGGTCGAGCGGGTGCGGATCCGCCGCGCCGCCGTCGAACCGCTCGATCCCGTTCACGTTCCCGTACAGCGTGAGGAACCCGTACGTGTTCCACAGCGTGAGCATGAACTGGCGCACGCTCTCGCCGACCGTCTCGAGCGAGAAGCGATAGCCGTCCCACGGCTGCTTCGAGGTGAAGTAGTACCAGCGGAACGCGTCCGCGCCGTGCTCCTCGATCACCTCCCAGGGCACCACCACGTTGCCGCGCGACTTCGACATCTTCTGCCCGGCGGGGTCGAGGATCAGCCCGAGGCACAGCACCGTGCGGTACGAGCTCTGGCCGTACAGCAGCGTGGACACCGCGAGCAGCGAGTAGAACCACCCGCGCGTCTGGTCGAGCGCCTCGCAGATGTAGTCCGCGGGGAACCGCTCCGCGAAGGGGGAGTCGTTCTCGAACGGCGCGTGCCACTGCGCGAACGGCATCGAGCCGGAGTCCCACCACGCGTCGATCACCTCGGGCACGCGGCGCATCTCCTCGCCGCACTCCCCGCAGGGGAACGCGACCTCGTCGATGTACGGCTTGTGCAGGTCCTCGGGCACCTCGCCCGCCAGCCGCTCGAGCTCCGCGCGCGAGCCGACGCACAGCTCGTGCCCGTTGCCGCACGTCCACACCGGCAGCGGCGTGCCCCAGTAGCGCTCGCGCGAGAGCGCCCAGTCCACGTTGTTGGCGAGCCAGTCGCCGAAGCGCCCGTGCTTGATGTGCTCCGGGTACCAGGTGATCTTCTCGTTCTCGGCGAGCATCTCGTCGCGGACCGCGGTCGTCTTCACGTACCAGCTCGCCTTGGCGTAGTAGAGGAGCGGCGTGCCGCAGCGCCAGCAGTGCGGATAGGAGTGCTCGTAGGCCTCGTCGCGGAAGAGGCGGCCGGACTCGCGCAGCGCCTCGACGATCTCCGGGTCCGCGTCCTTCACGAACTTGCCCGCGAACGCCTCCACGCGCTCGTCGAAGGTGCCGTCCTCGCGCACCGGGTTCTGGACCTTCAGCCCGTAGCGCTGGCCGAGCTGGAAGTCGTCCTCGCCGAACGCGATAGCCGTGTGCACGATCCCGGTGCCGTCCTCGGTGGTCACGAAGTCGGCCTCGAGCACGGTGTGGCCCTTCTCCCCGTAGTCGGAGATCCAGGGGAACGGCGGCTCGTAGGAGAGCCCGGCGAGGTCGCGGCCGGCCACGCGCGACTCGATCGCGGCACCCTCGCCGAGCACCCGCTCGACCAGCGGCTCGGCGACGATCAGCACCTCGCCGTCCACCCGCGCACGCACGTAGGTCACGTCCGGCGCCACGGCCAGGGCCGCGTTCGACACGAGCGTCCACGGCGTGGTGGTCCAGCCGAGCAGCGACACGCCCTCCTCGCCGCGCACCGGGAAGCGCACGTACACGCTCGGATCGACGACGTCGCGGTACCCCTGTGCGACCTCGTGCGACGACAGCGCCGTGCCGCAGCGCGGGCAGTACGGCACGACCTTGTGGCCGCGGTAGAGCAGCCCGCGCCGCCAGACCTCGTGCAGCGACCACCAGACCGACTCGACGTAGTCGTTGGTCAGCGTGAAGTACGCGTCGCCCGTGTCGATCCAGAACCCGATCCGCTCGGTCAGCCGGTTCCACTCGTCGATGTAGGTGAGCACCGAGTCGCGGCAGCGCGCGTTGAACTCGGCGACCCCGTAGTCCTCGATCTCGTGCTTGGAGGAGAGCCCCAGCTCGCGCTCGATCTCGAGCTCGACCGGCAGGCCGTGGCAATCCCAGCCCGCCTTGCGCGGCACCTGGTAGCCGCGCATCGTCTTGTAGCGCGGGAAGACGTCCTTGAACACGCGCGAGAGGACGTGGTGCGAGCCCGGCCGTCCGTTGGCGGTCGGCGGCCCCTCGTAGAAGACGAACCGCTCGGCGCCCTCGCGGCGGCGGATCGACTCGCGGAAGACGTCGCGCTCGCGCCAGCGCGCGAGGACGACCTCCTCGAGCTGCGGGAACGACTGGCCTGGGTCGACCGGGCGGAAGGGGCTCACGGGGAGCCGATGCTATGACGCGGAGACGCGGCTAGGAGCGGCCGACGCTGCGCATGCCCACGGGCGCCGCGCCGACGCGGCCCCAGGCGGGACCGTCGACCATCGCCTTGAGGTTGCGCACCGCGTCGCTCGGCGAGGCGCCGAGCGTGGGGATGTTGTGGCTGCCGCTGACCGGCATCGACCCGCGGTACTCGAACAGCGGGGCGGAGGAGCCGGTCTGGCGGACGGCGTAGACGAGGCGGCCGAGCACGTCGAGCGTGGCGCCGCTGCCGGCGAGCACGAGCGCGGTCGGTTCGAGTGCGCGCATCGCGCGGGTCATCCGCTCCTGAGCCAGGCCGACCGAGAGCAGAAGCACGCGGAAGCCGGCGCGGCGCAGCCCCAGCTCGAGGGCCTGCACCTGGATGCCCTCCATGCCGAGGGCGGGGCTCGAGTCGAAGAGGAGGATGCCCTCGGCGCGCGTGGCGGGCGGGGTCACGCGGCGGGCGGCGTGCAGCCAGCCCGTAGCCCAGCGGCAGGCCAGCTCGAACTCGGCCTCGCGGGCGTCGCGTTGCTCGGCGAGCTCGAGGCCGGGGAGGAGGAGCTCCTCGACCGTGCGCTCGATGGAGCGCAGCGACATGCTCTCCTCCATCAGGCGGTCGGCGAGGTGCTCGTCGAAGCGGTCGAACGCCTCGACCATGCGCGACGCGGAGCCGAGGCCCTCGCCGCGCTGGCGGGCGACCTGGATCGCCGAGGAGATGTTGTGCGTCTCGAGCAGGGCACGGCGCAGCGCCTCGAGCTCGTTCAGCTCGTACTGGCGGTGGCCACCGGCCGTCCGGCGCGGGGCCGGGTAGCCGAAACGGCGCTCCCAGCTCCGGAGGGTGTTGGGGCTGACGCCGAGCAGCTCGGCGGCAGCATTTGTGCGGATGCCGCTCATGTGGTCACCTTCGGCACGAGACGCAGGTTCCTTTAAGGGTTGGGCGCGTGAAGCTCCAACCCGCCGCCAGAGTTGTGACAGCTCGGGGTGCTCTTGCGCAACCTCTGAACGCGAAGTTGCACAGCCCTAGGTCCACCCCTCGACCACGACGAGCGCCGCGGACGGGCTCCCGCACGTCCCGATCACGGCCTCGAGCGAGACCCCCTTGAGCCGCCGCGCGGCCGACTCGACCGGCATCCGCTCGACCGAGCGCTCGCCCATCGCGGCCCGCGCGACCAGCCGGGCGAGGTCGGCCACGCCCGCCGGGCTCGTGAGGATGGACAGGAGCGGGCGGCCGTGGAGCCCCTGCTCGGTCCCGAACAGCTCCTCGGCCGCCTCGGACGCTGCGCTGATCCGCAGGTCGGAGGTGACGACGAGGAACGCCGCGCCGGGCTCGCGCAGCAGCTCACTCGCGCACGTGAGCACCATGCCGAGCCCGCAGCGCGAGCACACGCGACCGCGCAGCGGCCGTTCGGGTGTTGCACCGCCGGCGTCGAACAGCGAGCCGCAGTGCGTGCAGAATCGGGACAGCTCGACCTGCTCGGCGCTTCCTTGCGCTCGAGACCGGTGAGCGACCTGGGCCAGATCTCTCATCCTCGTTGCTCCTTCGGTGATGGGGGGAGTCCGTTCCCCGCGAAGACGAGAAGAACATGCGAAGGTGCCGTTCGCATGGGGGTGCAGGTTTTGCAGCGGATGCCTTCCGGCAAACCGGGCAAAGCTCCAATCTGTCTGGCAATCGTGCTTGCACTGGGCGGGTGCGCCAGGCAGAGCGGGGATCCGCCGGCGCCGGTGGGGTGCAAGGAGGGGCCGGCCGCGATTCGCACCGCCCTCGCACGCGCGCCCGCGCGCGTGGAGCTCAGCGGCACGCCGCTGTCGGCGTGCTTCACGCGCGGCAGCAACTCGGCCGACCTCCAGCAGGTCGGCGCCGCGTACGTCGCGGTCGCCTCGGGGCTGTCCGCGGAGGCGAAGGAGCAACCCGACGGGCCGGGTGCCCTGCGGCTCGGCTATCTCGTCGGCGCAGCCCGCCGCGGCGCCACGGAGACCCAGGGGATCCACGAGGAGCTGATGCGCCGGCTCGAGCAGGAGCTGATCGGGGTCGACACGCGAACGCCCTCCTATCGGCGGGGCTTCGAGGCGGGGCGCAGGCGTGGATAGGGTTGAACCCATGACCTCCGAACAGCAGCTCTGGGGCGGCGAGACGAGCAAGGCCGTCGAGAACTTCCCGGTGTCCGGCGAGCGCGTGCCGCCGTCGGTCATCCGCTGGCTCGGCCGCCTCAAGGCCGCCGCCGCGCGCACCAACGCCGAGCTCGGCCTGCTGGACGCGGACGTCGCCGAGCGGATCGGCGCCGCGGGCGACGAGATCGCCCAGGGCCGCCACGACGACCAGTTCCCGATCGACGTCTTCCAGACCGGCTCGGGCACGTCCTCGAACATGAACGCGAACGAGGTGATCGCCGCACTCGCGGGCGAGGGCGTCCACCCGAACGACCACGTGAACATGGGGCAGTCGTCGAACGACGTGTTCCCGTCGGCCGTCCACCTGGCCGCCCTGGCGGAGGCGACCGACCAGCTCATCCCCGCCCTCGAGCGCCTCCAGGGTGCCCTCGCCGCGAAGGCCGACGAGTTCGCCGACGTCGTGAAGTCCGGCCGCACGCACCTCATGGACGCGGTGCCGGTCACGCTCGGCCAGGAGTTCGGCGGCTACGCGGCGCAGATCCGGCTCGGCCGCGACCGCGTGAACTCCGCCCTGCCGCGCGTGGGCCAGATCCCGCTCGGCGGCACGGCCACCGGCACCGGGCTCAACACGCATCCGGACTTCGCCGCGGGCGTCCGCGCAAAGCTCACCGAGGCGACCAGCCTGCCGATCGACGGCCCCGCCGACCCGTTCGAGGCTCAGGCCAACCGCGACTCCCTCGTGGAGCTCTCCGGCGCGCTCAAGGTCGTGGCCGTCTCGCTCACCAAGATCGCCAACGACCTGGCGCTGATGGGCTCCGGCCCGCGAACCGGCCTCGGCGAGATCGCGCTGCCCGAGCTCCAGAAGGGCTCGTCGATCATGCCCGGCAAGGTCAACCCGGTCATCCCGGAGGTCGTCCTCCAGGTGGCCGCCCAGGTGATGGGCAACGACACCGCGATCACCGTCGCCGGCTCGCAGGGCCAGTTCGAGCTGAACGTGCGCGTGCCGATGATCGCTCGCAACCTGCTCCACTCGATCGGGCTGCTGTCGAGCGCGTCGCTGCTCCTGACCGAGAAGTGCGTCGAGGGCATCGAGGCGAACCACGAGGCGCTCACGCGCCACGCCGAGTCCACGCCCGCGATCGCGACCGCACTGAACCCGTACATCGGCTACGACCGCGCCACCGAGATCGTGAAGGAGGCGGTCGCCTCGCGGCGCACGATCCGCGAGGTGGCGCTCGAGAAGGGCATCGACGAGGAGACACTCGACCGCGCCCTCGACCTCCACGCGATGGCACGCGGCGCCAAGCCCGCGCCGGCGGGCTAGCGAAAAGCGCTCGGCGGTCCTACGCTGGGCGGAGCGGCAGGCCCGCCGCCGACTCGCCATGCGCCGCCTCTTCCTCGTAGCTCTCGCAGCGACATGCCTGGCTCCCGCCAGCGCTATGGCGGACGTGTCGGACTTCGGCAGCGACCTGGCCGCCCCCGCCGCACTCCAGGCCAACCACGGCGCCGACACCTCGTACTGGAACATCGGCCGCGGCGTCTACACGGCGCCGGTGGAGGGCCAGGTGACGATCGTCAAGCTCAAGGGGGCCGTGCTCCCGAACGAGCGCCTGCGCAACACCGACGCGGAGAAGCTCGCGCAGATCATCCACTTCCAGGTCCTGCGCCCGAAGGGCGACGGGAACCTGAAGCTCGTCGAGCGCAGCACGGGCCACCTCGAGATGCCGATCGCCGACTCGCAGCAGGCCCAGGAGCTCGTCACCTCGTACCGTCCGGTCAACCTCTGCGTCAAGCGCGGCGACATCATCGCGTTCAACACGATCGGCGCCCACGAGTACAGGCGCGATCCGGGCACGCCCGGTGGCCCGGGTGGTGCCGAGTACCAGGTGTTCGGCCGCGTCCCGGACCAGGCGTCCCAGTGGTACGAGAAGGACGCGGGGCTGAACGAGGGCACCACGATCGATCCCTCGCCGTTCCCGCCGATGATCGGCTACGAGCTGCTGATGCGGAACACGCTCGCCAGCGGGCCGGACGCGTCCGACATCTGCCCCGGCGGCTACTCGCAGCACATCTTCCGCGGGCTCGAGTTCCTGGACCACGCGCAGCCGACGGTCAAGACCAAGACGAGCTCGATCCGCCTCAAGATCTTCTGCCACGGGGAGAACTACGGGAGCTGCTCGGGCAACCTCGGCGTGGACGCCACGCTCGACGGCACGCCGACCCACCTCGGCGACCTCAAGTTCAACGTACCGCCCACCCACACGCAGAACGTCGACGTGCCGGTGTCCCGGGCGAACCTGCTGAAGCTCCAGCTCGCGAAGAGCGTGGTGGGCACGCTGACGGCGGACGCGCGCGACAACCCGCGTGCCGACGACCGGGTGAAGTGGGACAGCGTGCCGGTGCAGGAGAAGACGACGACCGATCAGGTCACGCTCACGCCGGACAAGCCGCCGTGCGTGGTGCCGCAGAAGCTGATCGGAAAGTCGTCGAGGAGCGCCAAGGCGGCGGTGCGCAAGGCCGGCTGCACCGCGGTCATCAAGTACCAGCGGACGGCCAAGGCGAAGGAGATCGCCAAGGTCGTGAAGGTCGCGCCCGCGGCGGGGACGCTGCTGCCCACCGCCAGCAAGGTCACGCTGACGATCGGCAAGCGGAAGTAGCGACGGCTCTTAGGGGCGCGCGGCCAGGCGCCGCAGCGCCAGCATCATCAGCGGGCCGTAGGTGGCCCGCAGCGCCAACTCGAGTGCCGCGGGCGCCTTCAGCGTGACTTCCACGGCCGTGCCGCGTCGTTGCGGTACGAGCCGATGGTCCATCTCTACCGGTCCCACACGCCACGCCCACGAGCGTCCCGGGCTCTTGCGGACGATCACCGCGGGCACGGGCACGAAGCCGAGCAGGCGGGCGGCGCCCGTGGCGCGCGCCTGCACCTCGGGATGGCCGAGTCCCCACGCGCCGCGCACGTGCGGAGCCCATTCGTGCCAGCGCTCGGGCCGGGCCAGGAGCGGCCAGAGCTGCGCGGCGCTGGCGCGGCTGTGGGCGCGGTAGCGCAGCACGGCGCTCAGGCAGCCCGGTCGAGGGTGTCGGAGTGCTCGTCGGTGTCGCCGAGCGGCGTCTCGTCGTCGACGGCGAACGGCGCGTTCTTCTCGCCGTCGGGCTCGGCGGTCAGCCGGGCGACGACGAACAGCACCCCCACGCCGATGGCGCAGACGATCAGGAAGATCAGGACGGTCGGTGCGTACTCCACGGTCTAGGTACGGGCGCGGGCGGCTCAGGGATTTCGGCCCTCCGTCCGATCTAGGTAGGGCGGGCATGTCTCTCTCGGTGCGGAAGCTCTTGGTCACGGTCGCCGCCGTAGCGGCGGTGGCCTGCGCGTTCCCGGCCGCGGGCATGGCGGAGGTCTCGACCTTCGGCAGCTCGCTCGCGGCCCCGGCCAACTCGATCGAGCCGAACGGCGCGATCCATCCCGCCTACGGCGGCGACTGGTTCGGCGCCGACACTGCCTTCTGGAACACCCAGCTGGCGGACGGCGGCCAGGTCACCGCGCCGCGCGACGGCCAGATCGTCGAGGTCCGCGTCAAGGGCATCGCGATGCAAGGTCCCCACCCGTGGGACCCGAGCAATCCCCGCGCGCTCGTCCACTTCCAGACGATCCATCCGCAGCCGAACGGGACCGCCCTGGTCGAGCTCACCTCCGCCGGCGTCGACTGGCCGATCGGCGGCGACCCGCAGCAGATCACCACCTTCCGCCCGCTCAACCTCTGTCTCCACAAGGGCGACTACGTCGACTTCAACACCTGGGGCGGCCACGAGTGGCGCTGGGACCGCTACGGCGGGATCCCGCTCCAGGTCTTCAGCAGGGTTCCCGGCTCGTCCATGAACTGGTACGAGAACGACGCCGACACCAACAACGGCGACTACCTCACGGGCCGGACGCGGGACGGGGTCGAGCTGCTGCTCCAGACCGTGATCGCCAGCGGTCCCGACGCCTCCGACATCTGCCCCGGCGGCTACTCGCAGCACATCTTCCGCGGGCTCGAGATCCAGCCCTCGCCGCAGACCGCGGTGCTCCGCACGCGCGATCGCGTCGCGAAGATCCGCACCTTCTGCCACGGCGAGAACTACGGCGCCTGCGTCGGCACGATGAAGCTGACCGCCGACATCGGCGGGCAGGAGGTCGAGCTGGGCCGCACGGACTACAGGGTCGAGAACTCGTACACGGTGAACCTCCAGGTGCCGTTGTCGGCCGACGTCGTGCGCGGCATCCAGGGGGCGGGTTCGCTCCACGTCAGCGTGGTCGCCGACTCACACGACGACCCGCGTGCCGACGAGCGCGTCAAGTGGGGCGCCGCGATCCCGGTCCAGAGCAAGGTCACGACCGGCGAGGCCACGCTCAAGCCGGACAAGCTGCTGCCGCTGTGCAGCGTGCCCCAGGTCAAGGGGCTCAAGCTGAACTCGGCCAAGAAGGCGCTCGTGAAGGCGGGCTGCCCGGTCGGCAAGGTGCGCTACGCGCGTGGCTCCAAGCGCGGTCGCGTGATCAACCAGAAGCCGAACCGCGGCAAGGCGCTCGACGCCGGCGCGCGCGTCGCGCTCACGGTCGCCCGCTAACAGCCGCGCGAATTTCCCGCCGAGTCGGGTAAGAGGACCGGCGTATGTCGGTCGCATCGCCGTCACGTGCGCATCCGCTCCGGGGTCTGGCGCTCCCGCGCGTGCGCTTCCGCGACGCCGCGATCGCGGTCTCGGCGCTGGCCGTCGCGCTGCGCGGCCTGGCGATGGCCGCGTACGCGCCCGCCTTCCTCGGCTATCCGGACACCTCGTTCTACGTGGCGGTGGCCAACGAGGGCGCTTCCGAGGACCCGTTCAGGCCAGGGGGCTACCCGGTCTTCCTGAGGGCGGTCCACGCGTTCGGCATCACCGGCACGGTGCTGATCCAGCACGTGCTCGGGCTGGCGACGGCGATGCTGCTGTTCCTGATCGTGCGGCGGCTGGGCGGCTCGCAGTGGGTGGCGCTCGTGCCGGCCGCGGCGGTTGCCCTGTGCGGCAGCCAGGTGATGATCGAGCACGCGCTGCTCTCGGAGCCGCTGTTCGCTTTCCTGGTGGCCGCGGCGCTGTACGCGTGCGTGCGGTCGCTCGACGACGGGATCGGGTGGGCCGTGGCCGCGGGCATGCTGCTCGGGGCGGCCGTGCCCGTGCGGCTCGTCGCGCTCGGGCTGATACCGGTGGCGGCGATCTGGCTCGTGCTGGCCTCGCCGCGGCGGCGGCTGCTCGTGGGGCTGGCGTTCACGGTCGTGGCGGCGTCGATCCCGGCGGCGTGGGGGGCGGTCAACGACTTCACGCGCACCGGGCCCTACAACTTCTACGGACGCGTCGGACCGTTCGCGGACTGCCACCGCTTCGATCCCCCGAGCGGCACGCGGATGCTGTGCATCAAGAGCCCGCCGGACAGGCGCGGCAGCACGTACTCGTTCATCTTCACGGGCGGATCGCCGGCGGTCGCGTACTTCGGCCACCCGCAGGGGTACCCCGAGCCGACTAAGGATGACGTCGACCGGATCCGCCGCTTCGCGCGGGCCGCGGCGATCGGGCAGCCGCTCGACTACGTGCGCACCGTCGCCAAGGACAGCTTCCGCTACCTGGCGCCGGAGGTCTGGCGGCCGCCGCCGGGCGACGCGACGCAGATGCCGGAGGAGCTGAACCAGTACTTCACGAGCTCGGGCTGGACCGGCACGGCGGTGCGGCGCTCGCGCGCGTACTACGGCGGCGGGGTGCACCCGACGGCCAACGAGCCGCTGCTCGAGGCGCTGCGCGTGTACGAGCGCGGGACGCGCTTCACGGGGCTCGCGTTCGTGCTGGTGCTGCTGCCGGCGCTGGCGGCGCCGTTCCTGCTGCGCGGCCGCGCGCGCGCCGGTGCGCTGCTGCTGCTGTTGTGCGGGCTGGCCCTGCTGGCCGTGCCGGTGGCGACGATCTTCTACGACTACCGCTTCGCAATCCCCGCGCTGGGCGCGCTGGCGACCGCGGGGGCCCTGGGCGCGGGCGAGATCGCGGGGCGCGTGCGCGCGCGTCAGGATGGCGCGGCATGAGGCCGGTCTTCTGGTTCGACTTCAACTCGCCGTTCGTGTACCTGGCTGCGGAACGGATCGACCCGCTGATCCCCGACGCCGAATGGAGGCCGTTCGCGTTCCCGCTCATGCTCGGGGCTCAGGGGCGGCTCGAGGAGGCGATGGGCCGCGATCCGCACGCCGCAATCGAAGCCGCGTCCGGTCGTATCGCCGAGCGCGGGCTGCCGCCGCTCGCACTACCGGCGGGGTGGCCGGCAGCGACGTGGTCACTGCACCCGCTGCGCGCGGCCGTGTACGCGGACGAGCAGGGGCGGATGCGCGAGTTCGTGCGGGTGGCGTACCGGAGGTTCTGCGCCGAGGGGTTGGTCCTGAGCGAGGTGGCGAACCTGCGCGCGGCGGCGGAGGCGGCGGGGCTCGACCCGGATGCGGTGCTGGACGCGATCGAGCGACCCGACATCAAGCAGCGGGTGAAGGACAACACCGATGCGGCGATCGCCCGCGGCCTGCCCGGCATCCCCACGGTCGAGGTCGGGGGCGAGCTCGTATGGGGCGACGACCGGCTCGACGAGGCGGCGGCGCTAGCGGAGCGTGCCGACGGCCACTAGGTACTCCTTCTCGAAGCACGCGTCGTCGGGGGTGCCGCCCCAGAGCGGGGCATGGCGCGACCCGGCGGAATGCACCGGACGCGCCAAGCTGAGAGGATCGGCGCCGTGGCCGACGTCCTCTCACAGCTTGCGGTTGCCATGACACCCGCCGACGCCCTGGCGCGCGCGAAGTGGGCCGCGGGCCAGCTCGGGTTGAAGCTGCACGACGAGACGGCCGACGGCTTCCGCGGCGGGAGCGAGTGGTGGGGCGCGCACCAGATCACGGTGCGCGTGACCGCGAGCGGCTCCGGCACGCTGGTGGCTCTGAACGCGTCCACGGTGAAGATCGGCTACACGGGCAGGCTCAAGCAGGTCACGCAGCGGTTCGTGGACCTCATGACGGCCTCCAGCGAGAGCCTCTCGATGCCGGTCGAGGCGGCTCAGCCGCTCGGCGACCGCGACCTGCTCGTGGAGAAGATGCTCAGCCGCATGGAGGCGAGGGCGGAGAAGGAGGAGAGGGTGGAGCAGCTCCCCGCCCAGGCGGTGCTGGGGTTCTACCCCCTGAAGGACCACGGGCCGCTGATCGGCGCTCCCGGCCAGGGGACCCATAGCCGCACCGCGCCGCCGGACAACTGGCAGTCCGACAACGCCGTGGACATCAAGGTCCCGAAGGGGACGCCGGTGGTCGCGGTCGAGAACGGGGTGATCGGCGACCGCATCGGACCGCTCAACTCACGCGACCCGCGGATGGGAGGCCTGCGGGTCTACGTCGAGTCGCGCGACGGGAACGAGTTCTATTACGCGCATCTCTCGAAGCTGGCGGTGAAGGCGGGCCAGCGAGTGGAGAAGGGCCAGGTCATCGGCTACTCCGGCTCGGCGGCCGGAGTGGACCACCTGCACTTCGCGCAGCGCAAGGGCGACCCGCGGACGACGCTGAAGAGCGACTAGGGGCGCGGACCGGCCCGAACGCGGCCGGGCGGCCTGACTGGATGGGGCGCCGCACCGAAGGTGCTCTAATCCCACCCGTGGGGGTCGTCCGGGGAATCGCGGCAGTCGTGGCGCTGCTCGCGCTCGCCCTCGCGCCTGCCGTCGAGGGTGCCAAGAGCAAGCCGCGGCCGCGCATCGCCGTGAACGTGCTCACGCTCAGCCAGCGTGAGATCGTCAAGCAGCGCGCGGTGCGGGTCGAGGTCACGCCCGAGCGCACGGCCACCGTGCGGCTGCGCGCGCTCGTGCGGCGCACCAGCAAGCGCTCCGACGACATCTCGCGCACGCGCGAGCTGCGCATCAAGGCGGGCAAGCGGCGGATCGTCACGCTGCCCGTCTCCAAGTCCGCGCTGGCGCTGTTTCGGACCTGCAAGGTCGTGAAGGTCACGATCTCGGCGCGGGCCCGCGGTCTCGCGCCCCACCGGGCCGCGGCTCCGTCGCGGCGGCTGCCGCCGTACGTGCGCTGCCCGGGCGCACCGGATCCCGGGCCGCTTCCGCCGTTGACCTACTCGTTCGGCCTGGCCTCCCGCTCGATCAACCCAGATCCCGACGGGCGCTGGAAGGGCGAGCCGGTGTTCCTCGGCGGCTATGGCATCGGGGGCGGCACGCCGTTCCTGTCGGGCCGGGCGGCGACGGGCATTCTGGCCGAGGGCCCGCAGGTGCGGGCGTTCGCGGTCGGGGACGGCAAGAACACGATCGCCGTCGGCGACATCGAGGTGCAGGGCTGGTTCGTCGCGAACAAGGACGCGCCGTACGGGATCGTGGAAATGCGCAAGGAGGTCGAGCGGCGCACGGGCGGCGCGCTGAAGGCCGAGAACGTGACGATCCAGTCGAACCATTCGCACGGCGGCGCGGACGCGATGGGCGTGTGGGGGGACTCGCCGCTCGACTACCGGCGCTTCATGTTCGAGCAGGCCGTGGACGCGGTGGTCGAGGCGTTCCAGAAGCGCGAGCCGGCGAACCTCTACTACGGCGCCGTGGACGCGCGCGACCTGCTCTCGAACCAGTTCGGGGACGACCCGTTCAACGAGACGAGCCACAACGACACGATGGACTCGGACCTGCGCGTGCTCCAGGCGCGCGACGCGCGCGACAAGCCGATCGCGACGGTCCTGAACTTCTCCGCCCACTCCACGGTGCTGGGATCGAGCAACACCCGAATCACGGGCGACTGGTCCCAGAGGGCGAACCGGATGCTCGCCGAGCGCTTCGGGGGCAAGGCGATGACGATGATCGGGACGTTCGGTCGCAGCCAGCCGAACGACCGCGGCTGCGCGACCAAGGAGAAGGCCGACCAGAAGGTGGAGGCCGACGCGGTGTGCGTGCTCGACTCGTATGCCGAGCGGGTGGTCGACCGCGCGCAGGAGGCAGTGCGCCGGGCGACGCTCATCGCCGGAGACCCGGTGGTGGAGGCGCGGTCGTACCTAATCCAGGACCTCGCGCAGAACGGCGTCGTCTACCTGGGTCTCGGGGTCGCGGGGGATCCGGTGGGAGTGGGGATCAACCGCTCGCTCACGCCGCCGTGGGTCACCGGCGACCTGCTGGGCACGGTCACGTCGACGCTGCGGATCGGCGACGTGATGATCTCAGCGGTCCCCGGCGAGATCTACCCGCAGATCGCGCTGAAGGTGCGCGACACCGTGAAGGGCCTGCGCGGGTACATGACGGCCGGGCTCGCCAACGACCAGCTCGGCTACATCATCGCGCCGGTCGAGGCCTACCCGGACCCCGTGCGCCGCACGTTCTTCAACTCGCGCGGCGACGAGGTCGACCCGATCTCGAACGACAACTACGCCTTCAACGTCTCGCACACGCTGGGGGAGCGGGTGATCTGCTCACTGCTGCGCGGCGCCGGCGAGGCGTTCGGCAAGGGTGCGGCGTTCCGTGACTCCTACGAGCGCTGCAACCTGTTCCCGAACGACCTCGCCTTCGAGCACGGGACGGATACGACGTTCCCGTCGCCCTGACGCCGGCGGCTCAGAACCGCCGCGGGCGGTCGTCGACGAGGACGCCGCGGCGCGGCACGTCGTCGACCACGACGCCGCGGCGCCGGGCCATTGCCGTCCAGAGCAGCGACAGCACGAGGCCGACGATGCCGGCGACCATGAGGATCACGCCCACCGTCTGAATGTCGATGCCGGAGACCGAGGCGGTCACGGCGTACTTGAGGATCGCTCCCACAGCTATCAGGACGATCGAGGTACCAATGCCCATCGTGGTTCCTTCCGTAGGGGTACCCCGGTAGTTCCCGCCGCGCGCCGCCACGAATCGTCCCCAGTCCTCGAGTCGACGCGTGTTCGACCTGTTGCGGTGCCTGGGCGGGGTCGATCACGGCTGCCGCCCAGCTCCGGCTGTACCCCGTTCGGGGGAGGTCTGGTAGAAAGCCGCGCCTATGACTACACGCACACGCCTCTCACTCATCCTGGCCGCGACCTTCGTGCTCGCCGCCGTGCCCGCCGGCGACGCCTCCGCGGCGAGCTGCTCGGCCAAGGGCTACAAGACGCTCGACCAGAACAAGTACATCGTCGTCCAGCGCGGGCCGGGCCCGAAGGGCGACTCGACGAGCGACTACGGCGTGTACGCCTGCCGGATCAGCACCGGAAAGCGCCGCGTGCTCGGCGGCAACGAGTGCTTCGGGAACGACCTGGGCGAGGTCGGCGATTACGCCCTGGCGAGCAACTACATCGCCTATGAGGCGCGCACGTGCGGCGATCCAGAGGGCGAGTCCGACGCGGTGTCGTTGAACGTGGCGACCGGGGCGAAGAAGCGCTTCTCAGCGGAGCACGAGCCGCTGGCCGGCGGAGTGGTCGACTACTCGATCACGTCCCTGAAGGTCAACAGCAAGGGCAACATGGCCTGGATCGCGCAGGCGAAGCACCTCTCCGGCGGCAACCAGACGCGCTTCGACGTGCGCCGAGCGATCAACGGCGTGGCGGACCGGGTGGACGTAGGCCCCGGCATCGTGGGCGACTCGCTGGCGTACAGCGCGGGGCGGATCTACTGGCTGAACGGGGACGTGCCGAAGGTGGCGGCGCTGCCGTAGGCGGAGCGGCGCGCGAACGTTTCGCGCGCCCGATAGCGGCGACACTGCCGACTGGCCGAGCGGCACTGCGAAGTACGAGCTTCGGCCAGGAGGACGCCGCGAGCTACCCCCACGACTACAAGGCCGAGCCGATAGTGGCCCCGGTGGACCGGATGGACGCGGAGACGCGCACGGCGCGGCTAAGCCGGCGACAGGTTCGGAGCCAAGTACTTCGTCCGCTTGTGAGCAGCGCCGGCCCTTACAGAGCCTCAACTTCCAGCAAGGCGCTTATACGACTGTGCAAGGTACGAAGTAGGTCGAGTCTCTTCTTGGCCACGATCGTGTGATCAAAACGCTGCTCCAGCACGCGCTGAGATACGGCGCGCTTCGACAGCTCGATCTGGCTCCCGTCCACGGATTGCTTCTTGCACCAGTTGGCGACGGCACGTGCGCGTCCGATATCCGGAATCTCAGGCGCCGGAATATCCAGACCGTGCCGCTCACGAAGCTCAGCCTGCACGGCAGCGAGGTAGATGTCGCGGCTAATCAAATCTTCAAGCGACAAACCCTGGTTCGTACGACCGAGTCGAAGGATGCGCGCAGCCTGTACGCCGGCAGTCACGAGGCGAGTACAGTGGCGATCCCCGTCGGGATCGCTATCGACGAGGTACACAACGCGAGCCGCGGTGAGATCAAGTTGCGCCAACGCTTCTGGCGCAGCTTCCGCAATACCCGGCGCGACCTGGAACCCGAGCTTCTCCGCACCGACCGCTTGACGTAAAAGAGTCGGCAACATGATTGCGTCGGTGATCCCCTCTACGACCAGTGCGAACCGCGCAGCAGTGAATGCAAAGGTGCCCGCACCCATTGCAATAAGCAGGGGTGAGAACGCACCGCCCTGAACATCAGACGACCATATGCGGTTCAGCACGCGGCTGTGTTGCCATTCAGCGGGGTCCGTGTCATCGGGCCCGGTTGGAGTAACCAGCCGCACTCCCGCGCCGAGATCTTCGGGCAGGCAACCAGCCGAGTGAGTTGAGTAAATAACCTTGCCGGCAACCGCTTGATTGGTGAGTACTTTGATCAGATCGGCTTGCGCGTCGTAATGAAGATGCGTCTCCGCCTCGTCGATCAGCAACACCAGGTTGTTCCGCGATGCGTGCCGCTCGACATATGAAGCGAGGGCGACGAACTGCCGGAGGCCGTCCGACCGTTCGGCGATGCTGATGAATCGGCCAGGCGCACTGCTTACCAAAATATGTAGCTCGCCGGCAGTTACCCGCAAGCGAACCGTCAGGTTCGCCTGACTCCAATATCTTTCGAACATTTCTGACAGCCGTGCATTCGCGGCAACCTCTAGCTCTTCTACAGTCGCCTCGTCGCTCGCCTCAACAGCGAGCCGAAGGCGCTGTAAGTCGAGCTGAGCCAGCGCCAAGAAGTTCTCAAGCGCAATCGTGGGCGTCTCGCTGATGAGGTGAACAGGAGCGAGTTCTCGGTGTTCGTCCGCGAAGAACAGGAACTCCGGCCGGCGCTCGAGCAACCGTCGCGCGCTCTCTTCTCCAGGCTCAGGCCGGCGTTCGTAATTTGCAAGTTGTTGCAGTTCGTCTGCAAGTCGGATTGCGGTCGGGGGGGCATCCTCATATTCACGCAGATACCCGGCGCAGGTTTCCAACTCGTCAATAGCCTCGTTCGGCAACGTCTCTTCTTCTGCGTCGAGCGCGGACCGGGCGAGGTTCTCGATCCGGTCGAACCCCTCGGCAGACCGTGCCCACTTCTGTCCGGCGAGTCTGGCGAGGGCGTCACGTGCATGACGTCGAGGCGCTCGGTCGCGCTCCATCTCCGGCTCCACGCGCCCGTAAAGGATGCCGCTTTCACGCTTCCATATCTCGAAGGTGCGAATGCGGCGGTCGGGGTCGACGTCGGCAACGGCTTCGCGGTCTTCGGCATTTAGCCCGAAGATTGCCCGCACACAGACGCGGCCGTCAGAGCCCCGGGTGTAGTCGGCCGCACCGAACGGGCCCGAGGCGTTTAAATGGAGCAGGGCTCGGAGGAAGGAGGTTTTCCCGGCTTCGTTTGGGCCAACGATTGCTACTACCCGGGCACCCACGTCCATGTTTGGCTGCTGGTCCCGAAATCGGCGGTAGCCCCACAGGCCGGCAGAGAGGAGATGCACGGATGCAACGTATCCGACTGATGTGGCGTTTGCGCGGGATCCCTTGAATACTGCGCAGCAGCGGTAAACGCGGGCCAATGCGCGCAGAACGTCGCCCGCGCGGCGGTGCCCTACAAATTCACAGCCACATACTTCGTCTCGAGGTA
>DASVPL010000154.1:0-6351 GCA_036382905.1 Thermoleophilaceae bacterium
GGCAACCGCGACCGGGGCGCGCCGACGCCGACGACGACGGCGACGGCAACGCCTCGGGCCGGTGCCCCGGCCGCACCGACGGCGCCGGCGGGCGGCGAGTTCGCGCCGGACGCGGCCGCCTCGACCGAGCCGGCGGAGCGACCGCAGCCGCAGCCGGAGCGGCAGGCCGCGCCGGAACACGACAGCGCCTCCGGCGGCGGCGAGTTCGCGCCGTAGGGATAGACCGCGACGGACCCCGAGAGCGCGTCCCAGAGGCGGCGCGTTCGCGCCGTAGAACGCGAGCGCCCGGACGCTCGAGGAACGGCGGCAGCGACTAGCGAACGCGCTCGAGCAGCTCGCTCGGCGTGACCTCGAGCGCCCGCGCGAGGCGCACGAGCGTCGAGAAGCGCGGCTCCCGAGCGCCGCGCTCGATACGGCTGATCTCGCTCGAGTGGATCCCACTCGCGCGGGCGAGCGCGTCCTGGCTCATGCCCTGCTTGCGCCGCTCCGCGCGCATGTTCTGCGCGAGCACCACGAGCGGCTCACTCCCGGCCGGATCGACGTCGTACCGGCCGGCGGCTCGTGTCGATCTGTGTGAGTTCCCCTCTTGTCCCAACTTGCGTGCTTTCGATCGGCGACTGCGACTTGTTGGTAGCAAATCTATACCGGTCGCGAATCTGGACCCCCCATGCGGTGCTGGCGCAGCGTAAACCGACCCCCCCGACAGGGGGGGGTCTGTCACCCCTTTGATTTCGCCCGAAAATGCGTACAGGGCGTACGGCGTCGACCGGCCGAGCCATTGCGCGCACCGGAGGACGGGGTTTACGCTCGCTTCCGCGATTCGGTGCTCAATCGCGACCAGTCGCGAGACTGGACCACGCAATTCGCAGGGCGGGCGCGTCGCGTCTCGTCTTGGTCATCACGGAGGAGCCAGAACTGCGCACGAAAGGCTTGCTAGAGCGGATCGACCTGCCGGTCGATCGAATCCCGAGCCGGTGGTACAACGCGCTTCCCGCGCTGCCGCGCGCTCTCGACTCGTACATCGACAACGCGACCGGCGCGAAGGCTTCGGACGAGTACCTCGCACGCCTGATGAGCGGCGCGACGGTCGCGCAGGAGAGCTCGCTCGAGCGTTGGGTCGGGATCCCCGAACCGGTCCGGGACGCCTACAAGATGTGGCGTCCCACGCCGCTCGTCCGGGCCGTCGCCCTCGAGCGGCATCTGGACACCCCCGCGGAGATCTACTTCAAGTACGAGGCGACGGCGCCGACGGGGAGCCACAAGCTCAACTCCGCGCTCGCCCAGGCGTACTACGCCAAGCGCGAAGGACACACCCGGCTGGTCACGGACACGGGCGCCGGGCAGTGGGGAAGCGCCATCGCGCTCGCCTGCCGCCTGATGGACATCGAGCTCCTCGTCTTCATGGTCAGGGCCAGCTACGACCAGAAGCCCTACCGCCGGTACCTCATGGAGACCTACGGCGCCGAGGTCCGGCCGAGCCCGAGCCTCACGACGGAGTTCGGACGGGCGACGCTCGCGGAGGCCCCCGACCACCCGGGCAGCGAAGCCACAGCGGTCAGCGAGGCGCTCGAGTGCGTGCTGGCCGACGAGGGGTCACGCTTCTGCGTCGGCGCCTTCACGAACCACTGCCTGCTCCACCAGACCGTGATCGGCCTCGAGACGCGCGAGCAGCTCGAGGAGATCGACCGCGAGCCGGATTACCTCGTGGCCTCGTTCGGATGCGGGAGCAACCTCGGCGGGCTGATCCTGCCGTGGATCGAGGACAAGCAGAACGGCGCCGAGATCGAGCTCGTCGCCGCCGAGCCCGAGGCGTGCCCGACGCTCACGCGCGGCGACTACCGCCTGGACTACTCGGATGCGTCGGGCGCCGGGCCGAGCGTCTTCTCGTACACGCTCGGCCACGAGTTCGTCCCGCCGCCGATTCACGCCGGCGGCCTCCGCTACCACGGCTCGGCCCCGCTGATGGGCCTGCTCCGGCACGAGGGACTGCTCGACGCGCGCGCCTACCCGCAGAAGGAGGTCTTCGACGCGGGGGTCACGTTCGCGCGGCTCCAGGGCTACCTGCCCGCGCCGGAGACGTGCCATGCGATCCGTGCCGTGATCGACATCGCGAGCAAGTGCCGGGAGGACGGCCGGCCGGCCACGATCGTCTTCTGTTACAGCGGGCACGGCCTGCTTGACCTCGAGGCCTACGCACGCCACGGAGCCGGCACCCTCGAGGAAGCGGGTGCCGTCGAGGTGGCAGGCGCCGACCAGGAAGCGGACGCTCTCGCCGCCCTGCGCGCGAGTCGCACGCCGGTCCTCGCATGAGGTCGTACCCCCTTTACATCGGGGGGCGCGACGTGGAGGGGGCTGGCTGGAACTACGTGCTCCACATGTCCGCCTCCCTCAGCGACCCGGACCGGGCGTTCGACCTGAAGCGGGCCCTCGAGCTGGGCAGCGAGGTCCATCCCACCGACGACGTCGTGGCGCGCTGCGCATGGGGGGGAGATCGCGAGAACGCGCTCGCCCTGGAGGCGGCGAGCGCGGCGGCCGCCGTCTACGGTGCCACGCCCCTCGAGACACGGAAGGCGATCCTGCGCGACTTCCACGTCGCCATCCGCGATCGGGCCGACGAGCTGGTCGAGGTCCTAGTCGCGGAGGGCCATCCGCGCCGGCTCGCGGAGTGGGAGCTGAGCGGCCTGCTTCGCTGCTGCGATCGCGAGACGCTCGACTGGTACGCGCAGCAATTCGAGAGCCGCTACGAGTGCGACGGGCGGCAGCTCACGCAGGTGCGCAGGCCCGACGGCGTCGTATGCATCAACCCGCCTCAAAACGCCGGCACCGCGAGCTCGGGGTTTGCGAGTCTG
Source organism: Thermoleophilaceae bacterium (assembly GCA_036382905.1). Lineage (GTDB taxonomy): Bacteria > Actinomycetota > Thermoleophilia > Solirubrobacterales > Thermoleophilaceae > AC-37. The sequence continues at coordinate 2,850 of DASVPL010000154.1, forward strand.
GCCCTGCTCGCCGGGAACGCGGTCGTGGTCAAGGCCCCGCGGTCCTGCCCGTACGGCGTGATGTTCATGTGCCGCGAGCTGATCGCCCCGATCCTCGAGGCTCATGGCGCTCCGCCAGGCACGCTGAACTTGATCAGCGGCGACACCCGCCGCATCCTCCGCCAGTGGATGACGAGCCCACACGTCGACGACGTCTTCTTCGTCGGCGACAGTGAGACCGGGCTGCGTCTCGGCGCCGAGTGCGTGGCGAGAGGCAAGAAGCCGATCCTCGAGCTGGCCGGGAACGACGGGTTCCTCGTGTGGCGCGATGCCGACATCGAGGCGGCCGCGAGCGCGCTGACCGAGTGCTTCCTGGGGTCGGGCCAGATCTGCATGATCCCCAAGTACGCCATCGTGCACCCCGCCATCGCGGACGAGTTCGTCGACGCGTTCCTCGAGCGCGTCGCGGAGATCCGGCCCGGCTACCCGGACGACGAGGACGTCGTGCTGAGCCCGGTGCTGAAGGTGGACCGGTTCTTCGACTTTCTCGCGGAGGCGCGCGACGCGGGCTGCGAGGTCCTCGCCGGTGGACGGCGCGTGGACGTCGACGGCGATCCCTCGGTCACCGGCGCGTTCGTCGAGCCGACGGTGGTCCGCGTCGACGGCATGCGCGACGCGCGGCGCCTCTCCTGCGTCCGCGAGGAGACGTTCTTCCCGTTGATCCCGATCGTCGTGCCGCAGGCGTCGGAGGAGCCCGGCCTCCTCGATGCCGCCATCCGCTTCGTCAACGAGAACGAGTACGGGCTCCGGAACTCCGTCTGGGCTTCCGACGACTACGTGCTCGGCGAGCTCGCGAGGCGGATCGTCAACGGCGGGCTCCTCAAGATCAACGACTCACACGCCGCGTTCACCTCGTACCTGGCGACCCACGGTGGAACCGGCAAGAGCGGCGGCCCGTTCGGCGAGCTCAACTACTTCCCGCTCCGCACGTCCCACCTCCAGGGGATCTGCTGGGGCACGGGTCGGCCCGACCTGATCGCCTCTCCGTTCGCGGCCGCGGTCGCCGCGCCCGCCTGAGCTCCCGGCGCTTACGCCTCGGCCGACCGCGGCCGCAGGTCCGGCGCCTGCAGCTCGCCGTCCTCGAGCGGCGGGCCGTGATCGGCGACGTAGACCTCGACGTCGCGCGCGTGGATCGGCTCGCCGCAGCAGGAGCACACCAGCACCGGGTCGGCCACCTCCCCGCATGGCTTGTGGCGCAGGACGAGGGTTCCCGAGGACTCGTCGCGAGGCAGATAGCGGTCGCCCCAACGCGAGAAGGCAAGGATCGCCGGGTACAGCGCGAGACCGCGCTCGGTCAGCCGGTACTCGTAGAAGTCGGGGTCCCGGCGGTAGCGACGGCGCTTCAGCACTCCCGTGTCCACGAGCATCCGCAACCGGGCCGCGAGGATGTTCCGCGAGACGCCGAGCTGCCGTTGCATCTGGTTGAACCTGCGGACGCCGAAAAACGCCTGGCGCAGGATCAGGAACGTCCAGCGGTCGCCGAACGCGTCCATCATCCGCGTCATCGGATCGTCGACCCGCAGGGCCGGCTTCGAGCGAACCGAGTCGATCCGCCCGGGCGGAATCAGCGCGCCCTCCCCCGTGCGCTTTGCCCGCGCGCGTGGCGCTTCGCGCTCATCGGCGTGGCGGTGACTCCCGTTGTCACCTTCTGACGGCATCTCCCGCGCGGGAACTCTACGTGCTGGAGCAAGCGCTGTGTGACGCAAGTCCGCTGAAAGGCCCGATTGGAGCGGCCCTCTACCCCCCGATCCGAGGGGGTATCCCCCCTACATGGGGGATGAGCAGCGCCACCCGCCGGGAAGACCCCCCGGCGGGGGCGAGCTCGCGCCTCGGGCCTACTCCCCCTCGGGAGGGGCCTGCTGGCCGCCGCCCTGCTGCTGCTGCTGGCCGCCGGCCACCGCCGCCAGCGCCTTCTCGAACGCCTGCTGGTCCTTGACGTCGACCACCAGGTCGTCGCCCTCCTTCTGGACCTCCATCTGGATCTTCTGCGTCTTGCCGCCCTGGTTTGCCTTCAGCTCACACTCGAAGCCGGTGCCCTCACCGCCGTCGACCTCCTTGGGGCACTCGAGCTTCGCGGGAATGCCCTGCTGGGTCAGCCGCTCGTTGAGGTTGTCGACGCCACCGCTGACGTCCGTCTTCTCGCCGCCGCAGCCCGCGGCTACGGCTGCGGTGACGGTCACGAGCGCCAGCGCGGCACCAATTCGACGTAGCCGATCCATATGGGTAGAACCTTTCTTCGAGATCAAGGAGAGACGGGCAGGGTAATCGCACTGCCTCGGATAGCCTCGCCACGTGGCGGCCACGCGCGTGACCAGGACGCTCGTCGCACTCGTCGGCCTCGTGGTCGCAGCGGCCGCGCTGAGGTTCGCGACGCTCGATCTCCAGAGCTTCTGGGTGGACGAGGGCGCCACGGTCAACCTCCTCCGCGGCGATTTCGGGCACCTGCTCGACGGGATCCCGGTCACCGAGAAGACCCCGCCGCTCTACTACGTCCTCGCCTGGCTCTGGACGCGTCCGTTCGGCACGGGCGAGATCGGCGTGCGGTCGCTCTCGGCCCTCGCGGGAGTGCTCACCGTGCCGGCCGCGTTCGCGCTCGGGCGCGAGCTGGTGTCCGAGAGGGCCGGGCTCGTGGCGGCCGCGCTCGTCGCCTTCAACCCGATGCTCGTCTGGTACTCGCAGGAGGCGCGGGCCTACGCCCTGCTCGTGCTGCTCTCGGCGCTCGCGACCCTCTACGGCGTTCGCGCCGCGCGCGAGCGCGAGGGGCCGCTGTGGCGGTGGGCCGCCGTCTCGGCTCTCGCTCTCGCCACGCACTACTTCGCCCTCTTCGTGATCGCGCCGCTGGCGCTGTGGATCCTCGCGCGGCGCGTCGACCGGCGCCGCGCGCTGGTCGCGACCGCCGCGATCGCGGCGGCCGGAGTGGCGCTGCTTCCGCTCGCAATCGAGCAGTCCGAGAACCCCGGCTCGAACTTCATCGGTGGGACCGCGCTGGCGACGCGCATCGCGCAGGTGCCGAAGCAGTTCCTGCTCGGGTTCGACGCCCCGCTCGAGGCCGCGTTCACGATCGCCGCCCTCGCGCTGGCCGCGGCCGGCGCGTGGTTGGCGCTGCGGCCGCGGGGCCGAGCTGAGCCGCCGGGAGGGGCGGCGGCCGGTGCGGAGCTGCCGGGAGGGGCGGCGGCCGGTGCGGAGCCGCCGGGGGGACCCGCCTCCGGCGCGGCCCCGCCGGGGGAGCCCGCGTCCGGCGCGGCCCCGCCGGGCGGCGCCCGCATCGCCCTCGCGCTGGCCGCCGCCGCGATCGCCCTGCCGGTCGCGGCCGCGCTCGCCGGCGCCGACTTCGTCCTCGCGCGCAACCTGATCGTGGCGCTCGTCCCGTTCGCGGTCCTGCTCGCGGCCGGCTTCGCGTCGGCGTCGCGCCTCGGGCTCGCCCTCGCCGCCGCGCTCGCGGCGCTGTCGCTCGCGACCGTGC
>DASVPL010000155.1:0-5006 GCA_036382905.1 Thermoleophilaceae bacterium
GTGGGCCGCGGACCAAGGCGCGGCCTTCTCCGAGGCGGTGCGCGCCGCGGCGTACCTGGGCCTCTTCGTCCTCGTGGTGATGGCCGCGCCGGCCGGCGGCGCGCGGGGGTGGCTCGCCGGGCTCGCACTCGGCCTGCTCGCCGTGAGCGTGCTCGCGCTCGGGAGCCGCGTCGAGCCCTCGCTCTTCCCTGAGCAGCGGCTCGCCGATTTCCTGCCCGGCCTCACGCGTCTGAGCTACCCGCTCAACTACTGGAACGCCCTGGGCGCGTGCATGGCGCTCGCGCTCGTCCTGCTCGCTTGGTTCGGCGGCCATGCGGAGAGCCGCGCGGGGCGTGCCCTGGCGGTCGCGGCCACCCCGTTCCCGGCACTCGTGCTCTACCTCACGTCCTCGCGCGGCGCCGTGGTGGCGCTGGCCGCGGGGCTCGCCGCCCTGCTCGCCCTGGGGCCGGGACGGGCCCGGATGCTCGGCGGCCTGCTGCTCGGGGGTGCCGGCAGCGCGCTGCTGATCGTCCTGGCGGAGTCGCGCGAGGCGTTCGTGGACGGCCGGGTCGAGGCCGCCGGCGCGGCCGCCGAGGGGCGCGAGATGCTCCTCGCCGCCGTGCTCGTGGGTGCGGTGCTCGGGGCCGCGCGGCTCGCGTTCGACCGCCCGCTCGACGGGTTGGTCGTCCCGCGCGCGGTCGCGCGCGCGGGCGCGGGCGCCGTCGCGGTCGCGCTGATGGTCGGCATCGTCGCCTCCGACCCGGCCGAGCGGCTCGACAGGTTCAACGACCCGCCGGTGACGGAGGTCACGACCAGGGGCTTCGTGGCCGACCACCTCACGAGCTCGGCGGGCGCCGGGCGCTACCAGTTCTGGGGGAGCGCCCTCGACGCGTTCGAGTCCGAGCCGGTCCGCGGCATCGGAGCGGGCGGGTACGAGGCCTGGTGGGCGCGGCACGGGTCGCTGCGCTACTTCATCCGGGACGCGCACTCGCTCTTCGCCGAGACGCTCGCCGAGCTCGGCCTGCTCGGCCTCGCGGCGCTGCTCGTCTTCCTCGGCGGGGCCGTCGTGGCCGGGCTGACCGCGCGCCGTGCGCCTCCGCGCGCCGCGCCGGCCGCCGCCGCGCTGGCCGTCCTCACCTGCGCCACCGTCTCGTCGGCGGTGGACTGGACGTGGGAGGTCCCGGCCGCGTTCGCCCCGCTCGTGGTCGCGGCAGCGCTGCTGGCGGGCCCGGCCGCCGCCGCCGGCGAGCGCGGCGGCGAATCCCGCTTCGGGCTCGGCGTGGCCACGCTGGGGCTCGCGTGGGTGGCCGCTATCGCCGCCACCGTGGCGCTGGCCACCGAGGTCAAGCTCGACGACAGCCGTGAGGCCGTCCGGCGCGGCGATCTCGGCCAGGCGGCGTCCGACGCCGCCGCCGCGCGCGCCCTCTCGCCCTGGTCCGGGGTGCCGCGCCTCCAGCTCGCGCTCGTGCGCGAGCGGCGCGGGGACCTCGGCGGTGCGCGCCGCGCGGCCGGCGAGGCGGCCGACCGCGACGGGCAGGACTGGCGGGTCTGGCTGGTGGTCGCCCGGCTCGCCCTGCACGACGGAGACGTGCCCGGCGCCCGCCGCGCCCTGCGCCGCGCCCGCACGCTCAACCCGCGCTCGCCGATCTTCAGGGCGCCGGGTCCCTAATCTGCCGTTGTCCGATGCACGCGGGAGCGCCGACAACCGAGCCCGACACACGGCGCCCGCGGGCGCTCGTGACCGGCTCCGCCGGCTTCATCGGGTCGCACGTCTGCGACGCCTGCCTCGAGCTGGGGATGGACGTGGTCGCCACGGACGACCTCTCGGGGGGCTTTCGCGAGAACGTGCCGGAGGCCGCGAGCTGGGTCGAGGGCGACGTGAGGGACCCCAGCTTCTGCGCGTCCCTGTGGGAGGGCGGCCGGTTCGACTACGTCTACCACCTCGCCGCGTACGCGGCCGAGGGGCTCTCCCACTTCGTGCGCCGCTTCAACTACGAGACGAACCTCGTCGCCAGCGTCAACCTGATCAACCTGGCCATCGAGCACAAGGTCGAGCGGTTCGTGTTCGCCTCGTCGATCGCCGTCTACGGGGCGGGGCAGACGCCCATGACCGAGAGCCTCGAGCCGCGGCCCGAGGACCCCTACGGGGTGTCGAAGTACGCCGTCGAGCTCGACCTCCGGGCGGCGCACGACGTGTTCGGGCTCGACTACACGGTCTTCCGGCCCCACAACGTGTACGGGGAGCGGCAGAACGTCGCCGACCGCTACCGCAACGTGATCGGGATCTTCATGAACGCGGTCCTGCGCGGGGAGCCGCTGCCGGTCTTCGGCGACGGGAGCCAGACGCGGGCCTTCTCGCACATAGACGACGTGGCTCCGCTGATCGCGCGCAGCCCGCTGGTCGAGGGGGCGCGGAACGAGGTGTTCAACGTCGGCGCCGACACGCCGTACTCGATACTCGAGCTCGCGGCGGAGATCGGGCGGGCATTCGAGACCGAGGTCGAGATCCAGCACATGCCCCCGCGCAACGAGGTCGTGCACGCCTTCTCGGACCACTCGAAGGTGCGCGAGGTCTTCCAGCCGCCGGCCCCGATCGCGCTGGACGAGGGGATCCGCCGCATGGCCGCATGGGTGCGCAGCAACGGCGCGCAGCCGCCGACCGACTTCCCCGGCGAGATCGAGCTGGTGGAGAAGCTCCCGCCCTCGTGGGCGCCGAGCCTGTCGGACCGCGCGGGCTGAGCGTGCGACGCCGGCTCGACCTCCCCGCCCTCGCCAATCCCCTGATCGCCTTCACGGCGCTGTGGTTCGCGGGGGTCGCGCTGTCCCAGATCCACGTCTTCTCGTTCCAGCGCAACTGGTCCGCCTTCGTCTGGGCGATCATGCTCCTCGCGCCGGCGGGGTTCGTGATCGGCGGACTGATCGGCCGCGATCTGGTCGCGCGCCGCGTCACGCCGTCCCGCGAGGCGACGGAGCTCGGGCCCGCCCAGCGGCGGCGGCTGCGCATCCTGCTCGTCCTCTGCCTCGCGGTCGGCTACGCGGAGATGGTGCACCAGTTCGCGGCGGCGGGCGCGGTGCCGCTCCTCGCGGAGAACATCGACGCCACGCGCGCCGCCCAGCCGGGCGGTCCCACCGTGGTGCTGACCCAGTTCCTGACCGTCGCGATGATCCTCGGCCTGCTCGCGCCGCCCCGGCTCCTCTCGTGGCGCGCCGCCCCGGAGATCGCCGCGGCGGGCGTCGCCAGCCTCGGGTTTCTGCTCGCCGGCGGCCGGGGCACGATCGCGATCGGCCTGCTGGGCGCCGCGCTCGCCCGCATGCTCTACTGGGGCGCCCCGCGCCCGCGGGTGGTCCTCGGCGGCCTCGCGCTCGGCTACGCGGCGCTCGCCACGATGTTCTTCGTCCGGGCCGGGCAGCACCGGGGCAACGCCTTCGAGGCGGAGCTGTTCGACGACGTGATCCCCTCCACGCCCGTCGTGTTGCGGCCGTACCTGGCGCTGCACGTGGGGCTCACGACGAACTTCAACGTGCTCGACCGCCTCACCGGCGTGTTCCCCTCGGTCCACGCCTGGGGCTACGGCGCGTACAGCACGTCCGGCTTCGACGCCGTCGTGCCCGGTACCGAGCAGCTGAGTGACGTCGCGAAGGAGGTCGCCTCGCCGTTCATAACCAGCACCGCCGCCGGGCCGTACTTCGCGGACGGCGGTGCGCCCGGCGTCGTCGTCGGGATGGCGCTGTTCGGGCTCGTCACGGTGGCCGCGTACACCTGGGCGCGGCGCAGCGGGTCGTTCGTCGCGTGCATGATCGGCGGCTACGTGACCTACATCGCGCTCTTCGGCGTCTACACGAACCTGTTCACCGAGCACCCGGACTGGGCCGTGGTGATCCCGTGCCTGGCAGTCGCCGGCTACCTCGTGCGCCTGCCCGAGGACCACGGGCCGCGCCGCGTGGCCGCGGCGCTGATCGACGCGCTCCGGCCCCCGGGATCGTCCGGGCGGGCCCCGGGGGCCCGGCCATGAGGCGCCTGGCGCCGCGCCGCGCGCTCCTCGCGGTGGTGGTGCTCCTCGCGCTCGCCGGAGTGGCGATCGTGGCGGAGGCGCTGCGCGACGAGGAGCGGCCGCGCGCTCCCGAGCTCAGGGCCGGTCGCCCGATCGCGGTACCGGCGCGGGCGCTCGGCTCGGCCCGCTCGCTGATCGTCACCGACGGCGACCTGCCGCAGGACGACGCTCCGGTATGGGTGTTCGATCGCCCGGCGGGGGGGAAGCGCGCGGTCTGGCGGCTCGCCGTCCTGGGCGATCGCGTGGAGGTGGCCGAGAGGACGTCGGTGCGCGCCGATGCCGACGAGCCGGAGGGGACCCGGTACGCGGTGGGGCGCTGGACCGCCGGCGCGGACGCCGCGTTCCGGCTCGTGCCGCGAAAGGGTGGAGTGGACGTCCGGGTGGTCACGCTCGACGGCAAGGCACGGCAGCTCAGCCGCGGCACCGCGCCCGTCGCGCGCGTGCCGGGTGCCGATCGCGAGCTGGCTGTGGCCACCTGGCAGCCCGGCAAGCTCCCGGCGCTGTTCGTGATCGACCACGGGCAGGCGCGCGAGCGCGTATCGGTGGCGATCTTCTCCGGCGAGTCGGCGTTTCGCACCCGCATCGCCACGTTCAAGCTGCCGGTCCGGGGGCTTCCGGCGCGCGACTGGAGCCTCTCGATCGGCCGCGGGATCGGGAACCGGCCGAACCTCGTCGCCGTCGCACGCGCCGGCTCGTCGCGCCACCCCGAGGTGCACGTGGTATCGGGCGACTCGAACTTCCAGACGTTCGTGGCGCAGTACGTGATCGGCCTCCCGCCCCTGGGCCGCGACGCGGCCGTCGCGCCGGGCGCCACGCTCGGACTGCCGGCGGTGTATCTGCTCGACCGCGACCGCAACGACCTCAGGATCGTCGCGTACGCGACGACCCCGCTCGCGGCGGTCCAGCCGCCGCGCTGAGCGACGTCAGGCGGCGATGCGGCGGACCGGCCGGCCCGCCGCCAGCGCGCGCGCCTGG
>DASVPL010000156.1:0-4728 GCA_036382905.1 Thermoleophilaceae bacterium
AGATTCTAGAATTTCGTTCTAGTGGGGAAGGGTGCGCGGGTGCATCGCGAGCCAGCTCGTGCGGCCGAAGCGGTACTCGTCGAGCGCCGAGTCGCGATGCGGGGCGCCGTCGAGCTCGGGTTGGGCGGCGGGGTCGCGCTCCCGCGGCTCGATCGCCTCGATCCGGTGGGTCGGGCCGAAGCGCTCGCGCAGGGCGGGCGCCGTGTCCGCGCCCCCGGCCAGCGGGTGGACCTCGACGAGCAGCGTCGCGTGCGCGAGCGCGGGCACCGCCTCGCCGGCGAGCACGTCCAGCTCGGCTCCCTCGATGTCGCACAGCACGAACGCACCGGCCAGGTCGTGCTCCGCCAGGCGCCGCGCGTTCGCCGGGCCGTGCATGAACACCCGCGCGGCCAGCCCGTTCGTGCGGACGAGCCGGTCGAGCACGCCGCGCGCGACGGGGTCGATCTCGAACGCGTGAACCACGGTCCCGGGGCTCGCGAGCGCGAAGCCCGCGGCGTAGTAGCCGTCCGCCGATCCGATGTCGACGAACAGCGGCGGCCGGCGCTCGACCTCCGCGGCGATCACCGCGGACAGCTCCTCCTCGTAGGCCCCGAGCAGCTTCGCGGTCAGGTGGTGGACGTCGGCGAGCACGGCGGGCGGATACGAGAGACCCGCCAGCGGGCCGTGCAGGACCGACGAGCCGTGGCGCTCGACGAACCACGCGTCGAGCTCCGGCCGCCCGGCGCGCCTCAGGTGATCCTCGGCCAGCCGCCGCTCGTGCAGCGCGCCGCGCCGCAGGGCGATGCGGTCGGCGATCCGTCCCGGAAGGCTGCGACGCCCGCTCACGCGCGGCAACGTAGCGCCCAGGTCTCCGGGCGCCCCCGTAGAATCAACCCCGTGGCGCAGCTAACCGACGACCCGCTCAGTCCGAGCCATGCCGAATCTCCCCAAGCCACGCCTGAGGAGCCGCTCGCGGACGCGGGTCGACGCGCACGCGCCGCAGACCGCCGCTGAGCCGAACGTAGAGGTCGTCGAGCACGGCGGCCTGCGCTGGATCAACATCGAGCGTCCCGGCCCGCTCGACCGCGCCTGGGTCGAGGAGCACTTCGAGTTCCACCCGCTCGACTACGAGGACATCGCGTCGCGCAACCAGCGGCCGAAGATCGACGAGTACGACGACTACCTCTTCATCGTCCTGCACTTCCCGGTGTTCGACAAGAGCGTCGGGCGCCTCAACGCCGGCGAGCTCGACATCTTCATCGGGCCCGGCTACCTGATCACGCTCCCGAACGTCCCGCTCCAGCCGGTCGAGTACCTGTTCGAGCGCTGCCGGGCCTCGGAGGAGACGCGCGAGCAGTTCTTCTCGAAGGGCGCCGGCTACCTGCTCTACAAGATCGTCGACGACGCGTTCGACTACTGCTTCCCGATGCTGCGCAAGGTCGGCAACAAGCTCGACCGCGTCGAGGAGGACATCTTCGAGGGGCGCTCCGAGGAGGTCGTGCGCGACATCTCGAACGTCAAGCAGGAGATCATCAACTTCCGCAAGATCATCCGGCCGCAGCGGCCGGTGCTCCAGGACCTCGAGCGGACCAAGCAGCGGTTCCTGAGCGAGGAGCACGAGCTCTACTTCGACGACGTGGTCGACGCCTCCGAGCGCATCTGGGACATGCTCGAGAACTACAAGGAGGTGGTCGAGGCGCTCGAGGACACGAACGAGTCGGTGCTCTCGCACCGGGTCAACGACGTGCTGCGCGTGCTGACCGCCTTCAGCGTCGTGATCCTCCCCCTCACGCTGATCGCGAGCCTGTGGGGGATGAACGTGGGCGTGCCCGGCGAGGGCTCGAAGGCCGCGTTCTGGATCATCGTCGTGGCGATGGTGGGGATGCTCGTCTCGATGCTCAGCTACTTCCGCCACCGCGGCTGGCTCTGAAGCTCCCCGTACAGGTCCTCGTACGCGGCACCCATACGCTCGGTCGAGAAGTCCGCGGCGCGGGCTCGGCAGGCCTCGCGCGTGGCGGGGTCGGCGGCCAGGTCGAGCGCTTCGAGGAGGGCTCGCGCCAGTGCGTCCGGCTCGTCGCCGCTGAACAGGCGACCGATCGTGTCGCGGTCCACCACCTCGGGGATGGCGCCCAGGTTCGACCCGACGACCGGCGTGCCGCACGCCAGCGCCTCGACCAGCACGAGCCCGAACGCCTCCCCCCAGGACGGGAGCGCCGAGACCCAGGCGCTGCTGTAGACCTGCGCCAGCTCGGCGCGATCCTGGGGGTCGATCAGCTCGATCCCGTCGCCCGGCCGCAGGGATTCGTGGCGCTGGAGCAGGAGCCGGGCATCGGGGCGCTCGCGGCGCACCTGGCGAAAGGCGTCGATCAGGAGCGGGAGGCGCTTGTTCTCGGCTCCCGCATCGGCCAGGCAGACGATCGTAGGCTCGGGCGCTCGCTCCGCGGTCGGCCGGAAGGCGTCGAGATCGACCGAGGGGTGGATCACGCGGGCCTCCACCCCCAACGCACGCCGGAAGCCGTCGGCCGCGGTGCGGCTGATCGCGACGGTCGCGTCGCACTCGCGCGTGGCGCGCACGAGCAGCTCCGCCCGCATGCGCCGCTGGGCGATGCCGGTGCGGGTCGGGAGGCCGAGGAAGGTGAACACCGACGGCAGGCCACTGCGAGCGCCGGCCACGGCGTCGGGGGGGTGCGTGGCGTGGGCGACGTCGAACGTGCCGTGCTTCAACGCCAGGTAGCTCAGCGGCGCGTGGCTCAGGTAGTCCTCGAACGCGCGGCGGCGCAGGCGCGACTCGACCGGCGGGCGCGGGAGGCGCAGGATCGGGAGGCCGTCCTCGACGGCCCGCGAAGGAGCCCCCCGGTGTGCGGTGATCAGGCTCGGCTGGTGGCCGCGGGCGATCAGGTCGTCGGCCAGCTCGCGCACGAGCCGCTCCCCCCCGCGCCGCACCTCGGGGAAGAACGCCGGCGCGAGCAGCGCGATGCGGAGCCGCTCGGCGGGCTCGCTCACAGGAAGAACGTGCGCCAGCGGATGCTGCCCCGCGCGAGGGCTGCCATCTCGGCGCTGTCCACGACCGCGCGCGCCGGCAGCTCCGACAGCGCGCGGGCGCGGCCGCGCGGGCCCGCGCCGCGGTCGGGCAGCGTGTGGATCACCCACGGGAGCGCCAGCAGCTCGGCACCGGGCTTGCGCCGGCGCAGCAGCGCACCCGCAATCGCCAGCGGCAGCCAAACGTGGGTGCGCTTCCAGAAGATCCACATCGGGAAGTGCTCCCGGACGCTCGGCTGGCGCTTCACGAGGTAGGCGAGGTGCTGCCAGCGCCAGCGCGCGCGCACGAGCTGCGGGAGCGAGACCGCGTGCACGGCGTGGAAGGTCACGACGTCGCGCGCCCCGACGTATCCGGCGCCCGCCTCGGTCGCGCGGATCGCGAGGTCGGTGTCCTCGCCGGCGGCGAGCGGGAAGGTCTCGTCGAAGCCGCCGACGCGCTCGAGCAGCTCGCGCGGGTAGACGATGTTCGAGGTCTGCGCCCACGGCGTCGGCGGCACGATCCGCTGGGTGTCCACGTGCGGCGCCGCGCGGACGAGGTGCTCCTCGTCGGGGTCGGGGATCGTGGCGCCCTGGACGATCGCGCCGGGGTGGGCGCGCGCGGCGGCGAGCGCACGCTCGAGCCACTCGGGCGGCGGGCGGCAGTCGTCGTCGGTGAAGGCGACGAGCGGCGCCGTGGCGGCGTGCCAGCCCGCATTGCGCTTGGCGGCCGGGCCGGGGCCGGGCTCGAAGCCGATCGCCCTGACGCCCAGCGGATGCGTGCGCAGCAACTCGGCGGTCTCCGGCCCGCGCGAGTCGTGCGCGACGATCACCTCGAAGCGCTCGCGCGGCAGCGTCTGCTCCTCGAGCGCGTTCAGCAGCCAGCGCAGCCGCAGCGGGCGGTCGTGCGAGGGGACGACGACCGCGATGTCGGGTTGGTCCGCCACCGCCCCATCATTACCGTTCCGCCGCATGCCGGCCTGGTACCACACCCTCGAGCTCGGCCCGGGACACGTGGTCGAGGGCATGTTCGACATGCGCCCGTACGTGGACCGCTTCGGCCTCCCGGAGCGGATGGACGGGATGAGGGCGCTCGACGTCGGCACCTTCGACGGGTTCTGGGCCTTCGAGATGGAGCGCCGCGGTGCCGAGGTGGTGGCGCTCGACATCGACGACGAGGCGGACCTCGACTACCCGCCTCGGCGGCGACCGGCGAGCTTCGGCCCGCGCGGGGAGAACTTCAGGCTGGCGCGAGAGGCGCTCGGCTCGTCGGTCGAGCGAGTCGGCTGCTCGATCTACGACGCCCGGCCGGAGGAGCTCGGCGAGTTCGACCTCGTGCTCTGCGGGCTCGTGCTCGTCCACCTGCGCGACCAGCTCCTCGCCTTGGAGCGGATCGCCGGGCTCTGCCGGGGCACGTTTATCTCGGGCGAGGCGTACGACCCGCTGATGGACCTGCTGCCGTTCGCCGCCTCGCGCTACAAGGCCGACCGCGACGCCGACGTGGTCTTCTGGGAGCCGGGGTCGCGCACCTGGCGGCGGATGATCTGGTCGGCCGGGTTCGACCGGGTGGAGCGGTGCGGGCGCTTCAGGCTGCCCTCCACGCAGGGGTTCTCGGTGCGCTGCGTCGTGCACCACGCGCGGCCGTGAGCGAGCCGCGGGTGTCGGTGGTCGTGCCCACGCGCGACCGGGAGGAGCGGTTGCGGAGGCTGCTCGACTCGCTCGCCGCGCAGACCG
>DASVPL010000157.1:0-6728 GCA_036382905.1 Thermoleophilaceae bacterium
CTCGAGCGTCTCGCGGTTGTAGCGGCGCCCGCCGCACTGCTCGCACGGCACGTAGACGTCCGGCAGGAAGTGCATCTCGATCTTGATCTGGCCGTCGCCGCGGCACACCTCGCAGCGCCCGCCCTTGACGTTGAAAGAGAAGCGGCCGGGCTTGTAGCCACGCGCTCGCGACTCCTGCGTCCGCGAGAACAGCTCGCGGATGTGGTCGAACAGCCCCGTGTAGGTAGCGGGATTCGAGCGCGGCGTGCGCCCGATCGGCGACTGGTCGATGTTGATGATCTTGTCCACCTGCTCGAGGCCGGTCACGCGCCTGTGCGCGCCCGGGCGCAGCTTGGCCTTGTGGAGCCGGTTGGCGACCGCCTTGTAGAGCACCTCGTTGACCAGCGTGGACTTGCCCGAGCCCGACACGCCGGTCACGCAGCAGAAGACGCCCAGCGGCACCTTCGCGCTGACCTTGCGCAGGTTGTGCTGCGTCGCGCCCTGGATCTCGATGTACCCGCTCGGCCGCCGCCGCCGCGCCGGCACCGGGATCTCGCGCGTGCCCGCGAGGAACTGGCCGGTGGCGGACTCGGCCACACGCATGACCTCCTCCGGCGTGCCCTCCGCCACGACCCGCCCGCCGTGCTCGCCCGCGCCGGGGCCCATGTCGACGACGTGGTCGGCGGCGCGCATCGTGCCCTCGTCGTGCTCGACCACGATCACTGTGTTGCCGAGGTCGCGCAGGCGCTCGAGCGTCGCGATCAGCCGCGCGTTGTCGCGCTGGTGGAGCCCGATCGAGGGCTCGTCGAGGATGTACAGCACGCCGACGAGCGACGACCCGATCTGCGTGGCGAGCCTGATCCGCTGCGCCTCGCCGCCCGACAGCGTGCTGGCGGCGCGATCCAGCGAGAGGTAGCCGACGCCGACGTTGTCCAAGAACCTGAGCCGCTCGTCGATCTCGCGCATGATCAGCCGCGCGATCTGGCGCTCGGTGTCGGTCATCTCGAGCTCGTCGAACCAGCCGATCGCCCGCCGCGCCGACATGCGCGTGACCTCGTGCACCCCGAGCCCGCCGATCCGCACGTGCAGCGACTCCGGCCGCAGGCGCGCGCCCTTGCACTCCGGGCACGGCCGCACCGACATGAACTCCTCGATCTTCTCGCGAATGTACTCGGAGTCGGTCTCCTTGTAGCGGCGCTCGAGGTTGTGGACGATCCCCTCGAAGGCCGTCGTGTACGAGCGCCGGCGCCCGTAGCGGTTGCGGTAGTTGATGTAGATGCGGTCGCCGTCGGTGCCCCAGAGGAAGCAGTCCTGCGCGTCCTCGGGCAGCTCCTCCCACGGCGTGTCCATGTCGATCTCGTAGCGGTCCGCGATCGCCTGCGTGAGCTGCTCGTAGTAGTTCGACGAGGTGGCGGTCCAGGGCAGGATCGCGCCGTCGTTCAGCGTCAGCGACGGGTCCGGGACGATCAGGTCCGGGTCGATCTCCATCTGCGAGCCGAGCCCGGTGCAGCGCGGGCAGGCGCCGTGCGGCGAGTTGAACGAGAACATCCGCGGCTCGAGCTCGGGCATCGAGGTGCCGCAGTGCAGGCACATGAAGCGCTCGGAGTAGGTGGTGATCGCGCCGCTGTCGACGTCCTCGACCTCGATCATGCCCTCGGCGACCGCCACCGCGGTCTCGATCGAGTCGGCCAGGCGCTTGCGCAGGTCGCCCCGCATGATCAGCCGGTCGACCACGACCGAGATGTCGTGCTTGTACTTCTTGTCGAGCTTGATGTCGTCCTCGAGCCGGCGCAGCTCGCCGTCGACCTTCACGCGCGCGTAGCCCTCGGTGCGCAGCTCCTCGAAGAGCTTCCCGTACTCGCCCTTGCGCCCGCGCACGACCGGGGCAAGCACCATGAACTTGGAGCCCTCGGGCATCGTCATCACCTGGTCCACGATCTGCTCGGCGGACTGGGCCTCGATCGGCCGGTCGCAGTTCGGGCAGTGTGGCTGGCCGATCCGGGCCCAGAGCAGGCGCAGGTAGTCGTAGATCTCGGTGACCGTGCCGACCGTGGAGCGCGGGTTGCGCGAGGTGGTCTTCTGGTCGATCGAGATCGCCGGCGAGAGCCCCTCGATCGAGTCCACGTCCGGCTTGTCCATCTGCCCGAGGAACTGGCGCGCGTAGGCCGAGAGCGATTCGACGTAGCGGCGCTGGCCCTCGGCGTAGATCGTGTCGAAGGCCAGGCTCGACTTGCCGGAGCCGGACAGGCCGGTGATCACCACGAGCGCGTTGCGGGGCAGGCGGACGTGGACGTCGCGGAGGTTGTGCTCGCGCGCGCCGGATACGACCAGCTCGGAGGACTGGGCCATCGGAGGCAAGTCTAGGCCGCGTGTCAGGCGGTCCGAGGGGCCGAAAAGCGCAAAATGCGCGACCGGCGACGCTCGGCCCATTCGTCCCTAGACTGCGAGACGACCGCCCCCGGACTGCCCCTGGTGCCCATGACTCGTCGCCTTCGCAGGATCGCGCTATCCCTTTCTCTCGTCGCCGTCGCCGCTCTCGGCGCGGCCTCGCCATCGCAGGCCGCCCCCGGCATGGAGCTCGCGCTCCAGGACGACGGAGCGCTCGTGACCCAGGCATACCCGAAGATGAAGCACGACAAGGCCTTCCCGCTCCTCGAGCAGCTCCAGATCAGGTGGGTGCGGGTCAACATCGGCTGGGCGGCGGTGGTCGGGTCGAAGACCGCCAACGCCAGGACGAAGCCCAAGACCGTGAAGTACGACTTCTCGTCCTACGACACGCTGATCAATTCGGCGCGCGCACGCGGGATGCAGCTCGAGATCGGCCTGACGGGCAACGCCCCGCGCTGGGCCACCGGGGACAAGAAGAAGGCC
This sequence comes from Thermoleophilaceae bacterium, assembly GCA_036382905.1. Taxonomy (GTDB): domain Bacteria; phylum Actinomycetota; class Thermoleophilia; order Solirubrobacterales; family Thermoleophilaceae; genus AC-37. The sequence goes on from DASVPL010000157.1 coordinate 2,851, forward strand.
AGCCCGTACAAGCCGAACGCCAAGCTCTACGCGGAGTTCGTGAGGGCGGCGGTGAACCACTTCAAGGGCAACGTCCCGCGCTACAGCATCTGGAACGAGCCGAACCACACCGGCTGGCTCACTCCGCTCAAGTCGCAGGCATCGCTCTACCGCGCGCTGTACCTGGCGGGCTACAAGGAGATCAAGGCGGTCGACCCGGGGGCCCAGGTGCTGATCGGCGAGACGGCGCCGTACGCGAGCCGCAGGGGCGTCGCGACGCCGCCGATCGCGTTCATCAAGGCGATGGCCAAGAGCGGCCGGCTGCTGGCGGACGGGTTCGCACATCACCCGTACGACTTCAACCACGCTCCCACGTACAAGTTCCCGGGCAAGGACAACGTGACGCTGAGCGGGCTCGACAAGCTCGCGAAGCTGCTCGACAGCCTCGCCGCGTCGAACCGGCTCGAGACGCCGGGCGGCCAGCCGCTCGACATCTACCTGACCGAGTTCGGGCACCTGCGGAGCGGTTCGCAGAAGCAGTCGGAGGGCAACCGGGTCAAGTACCTCAAGAAGGGCTACGACATGGCGCTCGCGCACCCGCGCGTGCGGCAGATGCTGCACTTCCTGCTGGTCCAGCCGGCGAAGCGCTACCGCTTCTTCGACACGAGCCTCGTGAGCCAGACCGGCGGCAAGACGGCGGCGTTCAAAGCCCTCGTGGACTGGGCGGCGTCCAACGCGGGCAACGTCAACGGCTCGCGCCGCTAGCGGGCCGGTCTAGACCGAGATCAGGAGCGCGCGGCCGCCCGGCCGCGCGCTGACTCGGCCGCCGCGCGGCCGCCCGGCCCGACAGGCATCGAGGCCTGCTCCGCGCCGATCTCGGCGAGCTCCTCCCGCGCGAGCTGCTCGGCCTCGGGCATGTTCTTCGCGCCCTGCGCCTCGCCGAGGAGCTGGGCGACGGTGCGCATGTAGAGCAGCGTACGGACCCAGCCCGGCACCACGACCCAGCGCGACTTCGACTCGATCCCGGCCAGGACGGCATCTCCGACGGCCGATACCGGGTGCGTCTTGGCCAGCGGGCCGCGCAGCTTCGCCCGCAGCGTGCGGTAGCCGCGGCGCTCGTCGGCCCCGCGAACCAGGTCGGTGTCGATCCACGAGAAGTAGCCCACGCCGACGCCCACGCCGAGGTGCTTGACCTCGGCGCGCAGGCAGTCCGCATAGGCCTCGATCCCAGCCTTGCTGGTGGCGTAGCCGGACATGCCGGGCGAGTGGATGGCCGCGGCCACCGACGCCACCTGAAGGATGTAGCCGCGCCGCTCGATCACGTGCGGCAGGCAGGCCGTGAGGGTCCGCATGGAGCCGATGAGGTTGACCTCGACGATGCGCTCGATCGCCTCCGCGGGCACCATCCGCACCGGCCCGCCGCCGGCGATCCCCGCGTTCGAGATGCAGACGTCGATGCCGCCGAGCCGCTCGACCGTGCCGTCGACCGCCGCCTGGAGCGCCTCCGTGTCGCGTACGTCGGCCTCGAACCAGATCGCCTCGGGGCCGCACTCGGCGGCGACCTTCGGCAGCTCGTCGGGCTCGAGCCCGACCAGGGCTACCTTGGCGCCCTTCTGGGCGCAGCGCCGCGCGCACTCGGCGCCGATACCGCGCGCGGCGCCGGTTATGAAGACCGTCTTGCCCTGGAGGGAGTAGGTCTCGCGAGCCATGGGGCGGAGCCTAACGCAGGGCGCCGCGCAGCCCTGCGACCGCTCGTCGCAAGCGCACGTCGGCCTCGCGCGGAGAGAGGTCGGACTCGAGGCGGGTTGCCTGGTTGCGGACCGCCTCACGCCCCTGCTCGCCGAGCAGGTCATCCAGCGTCTTGCGGACGAGGCCCCTGAGCTGTCCGTCATCGGTGCCGTTGTACTCGGCGGCTATCTCGTCGCCCACGTGGGCGACCAGCAGGTAGGCGTCGTGGTAGTCGCGCTCGACGAGACCGCCACTCGGCCGGCTGCGCCCGAACGCTTGGCCCTTGAGCGCGAGGATCGCGGCCGCACGCGCGACCAGCAGCCGCGGCTCCCCCGGACTGTCGTCGAACGCCACGGGCTCCCGGTACCTATCGGTGAGCGACAGGTGAGGGTTGGGGACGAGCCGCGAGACGGGCGGGTTGGCCACCCGGGCCGGCGGGCGGATGAGCTGCACCTTGATGCCGTAGCGAACCCAGGTGAAGCCGCGCTCGTGTGGCTCCTCGCTCGGCGCGAGGCCCGCGCTCTCGAGCTGGTCGATCACTGCCGCGGCCGAGCGCATGCCGACAGCGCAGTCGACGTCGGTGGTCGCGGCGCTCCGAGCGCCGGTTCCCCACAGGGCGGCCTCGAGAGCAGTCGCGCCGATCACCACAACCTCGTCGCGGACGGGCTGCAGCACCTCCGCCGCCTCACGCATGAGCCGGGTCGGCTGGAGGACCTTCACCAGCCCATGTGACGCCGGACGGCGTCGGCCGCCTCCAGGGCCCGCTCCCCCTCCCGCGAGCAGTCGAGGTAGAGCTGGGCGGGATCGGCGACCCGCAGGTCGTCGCGATCCTGTGCGAGCTCGAAGAGGAACGGGTCCGGGGCGCTCGCGAGGCGCAACGTTCCGCGGCTACCGCGGCCCGGCGCGGGCACGAGCAGGTCTTCCCAGGTGGATAGCTGATCGGGGTCGATCCACACGAGCACGTCCGCCGCCTCGACCGCGCGGGACACCAGCCCGGCGCCGGCCACTCCCCCGACGGCCCAGCTGAGGCCGGGGCTCGAGGCCTGGCGCACGACCCCCAGCGTGTCCTCCGTGCTCGTCGTGCCGACGTCCCAGTCGGTCAGCCGGACCCGCCTGAGCTCCCAGACCCGCTCCCACGCGGCAAGGAGCCGGCCGGGCTCCGGCAAGCTCACGTATCGCACGCGCGCGTCCGCGGGACTCGGCCTCACCTCGACCAGCACGCGCGCGTGGAGCTCGCGCACGATGTTGGACACCGCGCCCTCGCTGAGTCCCGTGTGGCGCGCCAGCTCGCGCCCCGTGAAGACGTCCTCATGGTGGATGAGTAGCCAGCGGCTGACGCGGCTCGCCTTCATCGCGAACGGGTCGTATCCGGAAGCGGCTCGATCGGCGGGCGCGCGCGCCCTCCGCGGCGCGCTCTGCTGGATCGCCACGGGCGGGTCCAGCACGAAGATCTCGCCGTCGTCTGACGCGTAGTGGATCCGTCGCGCGCGAAGGGCCGCCTTCGCGTCGGTCGACGCGCGGCGGAAGCGGACGATCAGCCCACGCTCGGCCGATATCTCCGCGGCGCGATCCAGGGTCAGAGTGTCGACGCGGACCGGCGTGAGACGAAGGCCGAGGTCCTCGTCAGCAACCAGTACCCGCACGCTGTCGCGGTTCTCGACGATGCGTGCGGGTGTTCCCGGCGACGAATGTACTTCATCAGGACACATGCTTTAGTGCGCGGTAAAGCATACGCGTCACTAAAGCTTCGACTGGAGTCTGAACTTACCTGCCGTGGGGCGGCGGCTTAGCCGCCGACGCGCGCGTAGACCTCGTCCAGCAGCGCGTCCTGGTCGTCGAGCTCGAAGTTCTGCGACAGGTAGCGAGCGGTCTCGTCGCGCGGGGTGCCGTTGAGGGCCATGTTCAGCGCGATCAGGCGCGCGCCCTCGGCCCCGCGGATCGAGCGACCGCCGCCTCCGCCGCCGGTCGGGGCCGGCTCGGGCTCCGGCTCCTCTTCCTCCTCCGGCTCGGCCGCGACCTCGTCCTCGACGGCCGTGTCGGCCCCGTCGCCGTCGCCGGCGAGTGCCGGCTCGTCGTCGTGGGCGAGCAGCGGCTCGGCCACGGTGTCGTCGGACTCGTCCACCGCGGCGGCCTCGGCCTCCACGTCCTCGACCTCGGCAACCACCTCCGGC
>DASVPL010000158.1:0-5731 GCA_036382905.1 Thermoleophilaceae bacterium
ACGAGGCCGGCCAGGCGCAGCGCGTGGCCGCCGCTCTGCCCTACCTCGCCGCGCGCCGCCGCGCGCTGCGCATCGAGCGCGTCTACTGGTACACGTGGCTCACCCGCGAGGTCGACCCGCGCTACCCGTTCGACTACGCCGGACTCCGGCGGCTCGAGCCCGACCGCGTGGTGGAGAAGCCCGCGTTCGCGGCGTTCCGGCGAACCGCGCTCAGGCTCCAGGGGAGCCCGTCGGGTGCGCCTTCTCCCACTCCTCCTTCATCTTCGCCTTGAACTTCAGGAAGTCCATGTCCGAGTTCGGGTCGAAGTGCCCGATCTCGGCCTCGCCGATGTAGTCGAAGTACGGGTAGTGCGTGAGGTCGGACTCGGCGTACTGGTAGCACTGGATCGTCACGCAGGTGATATCGCCGTCGTTCTTCAGCTGGTGGTTCTGGTTGAGCCGCGGCGAGATCCAGGTCACCTCGCCCTCGTCGAAGTGCGCGTCGCCGAACGCGTCCTGGTGCTTCATCGACAGCATCGCGAACAGGCTCACGTGGATCCGCCCGCGCAGGACCCTTATGACGGCGTCCGCCCCGCCGTGGTTGTGGATCGGCGAGTAGTGACCCGGCGGCCAGATCTCCACGACGAACGGGATCCCCGGCGACTCGCCCTGGTTCACGCCCATCGTGATCCGCAGGTAGGTCTTATCGGGATCGTGGGGTCCGAACTCGTCCGCCTTGTGGTCGAGCGTCGTGCGGCACCAACCGTCCTTGCTCGCGATGCTCTCCTCGATCGCCTCCCCGAACTGCGGGAAGTCCGGCGTGTCGAGCAGGAACTGCGCGCCCGCGACGTTCGAGTAGAGCTGCTGGCAGGCCGTCGTGAGGTTCGCGGCCACGGTGTGCGTGCCCTGCGCCATCTGCTTCATCGAGATCGCGTCGACCGGCAGCACCCTCAGCGCGGGCTCGACCGTGACCGGGTCGCGCCAGACGTCCGTCGGCCGCTCGAGGCCTGGCTCGACGTGAACGCTCGTGGCCTGCCCGAACCACGCGTACGGGTCGGGGTCGGTCGCCTTCGCCGGCCGCGGGTACTCGTGCGACGCGAGCCTGGTCGCCAGCCGCATCTCGCCCTTCCCGTAGCCAAGCGTGCGGTTGTGGGCGTCGAAGCTGAACCAGTAGACGCAGTTGGGCTCGGGGTCGAGCGCGGCGGCCGGCGTCAGGGCCACGGCCACCTCCTTCCACTCGCCTCCGGCGCGCTCGCTCAGCGTCGCGCCGGTCTGGGTCACGCTCCAGCGGAACGCGGGCGCGGCGGAATCATCGAGCGCGCCGATCGCGACGGTGAACGTTGCGATCCGGGCGAGCGCGAGCCCCACCGTGCCCTGGCCGCGGACGAGCAGGCGAACCTCCTCGACCGGCTTGCCGTCCCCGTCCCGCGGGTCGAGCGCGAGATGCGTGGGAATACGAGCGAAGGTCTCGTCGTGGTGGGTCATGCGCGGCTGCCGGCCACCCTAACCGACGGAGCTCAGGGGAGCAGCTGGACGAGGACGCCGACGCCCAGGTTGGTGAGCGCGGGCATCCCCGCCGGCAGCTCGATCTTCCACAGGCCGAGGGCACCCGTGGTGTCGGGCACGTCGACGAACGCCAGGCCGCTGTCGATCTTGATGTTGTGGACGGAGCCGTCCGGCGCCGTGAGCTTGCCGAGCGCCGTCGGGAAGGTGATCGTGCCGACCGGCGGCGGCACGGGCGTCGGCGAGACGATCACCCCGAGCACGCCCTTCAGCGTGCCGGTGGCGTTGGCCGTGGTGAGCATGGCCTGCGTGATCGTGAAGGTGGTGCTGGTGGCAGTGCCGCCGCCGGCGAGGAACGCAGTCGGGTTCGAGAGCGAGGCCTTGTCCAGCGTGACCATCCGGACTCCGGCGCCGGGTGCGGCCACGCCGGCGAGCGCGGCGAGCTGAGCCGTCGCCGCGCTCAGCACCGACGCGACGTCGATCAGGCTCGTCACGCCGCTGCCGAGCTGGCCCACCTTCGCGGTGAGGTCGGCGAGCGTGCCGTCGATCTGCCCCTTCAGGTCGCCGAGCAGATCCTCGAACAGCTTGCCGAGGTCCGCGAGCGCGTCGTTGAACGCGGCGTTCACCTGACCCGGCGCCGACCCGACCGGGATCGGCGGCTCCGGGAGGGACAGCGCCGGCTGCTTGACGAGCGGGACGAGGTTGCCGTCGTGGCGCGCGACGGTGCTGATCACGATCCTGATGTCGCGGATGGCCGGCAGGAGCTGCACGACCGACTGGTTCACGAGCGCCGGGACCGTCAGCCGCCAGCTTCCGATCAGCCCGCGCTGCTCGAACGGCTTCACCTGCTTCTCGGGGAGCACGAAGCGCAGGCCGTCCTGGAGCACGTGGAAGTGCGAGAAGACGTGGTTGACCGCCGGGTCGTCGAACTCGAGGAGCTGCCAGCCCTCGGCCGCGGCGTCGGGGTTGAGCAGGTCGGTGAGGAGCCTCGTCTTGGCGAGGGCGCAGCCGAGGTCGGTGGGCGCCACGTCGCGGCCGCACTCGTCCACGAAGTGATCCGCAAGCTCGGGCGCGCGGATCCGGACGCGCGAGGGGCCGAGGTGCGAGAGCGCGATCGGCAGCCCGGTGGGGACCCGGCCCGCGACGACCGCGAGCCCCGGGAAGCCTCCGCCCGGGATGCGCCCGTCGAGCGACGGGTCGGCGGCCACGCCGGCGATCGCGCGCGAGCCCTCCACGACGGCGCCGGCCGCGTCCTCGATCCGCAGCGCCGCCGACAGCGCGGCGGTGGCGAAGTCGCTCACGGTGAGCTCGTTCAGGAAGCGCGGCTCGCCCGCCACGATCGCCGCGATCCCGGCGGCCACGATCTGCTCGGCGGTCACGTGCTTCGCCGAGGGCTCGGCGGCCGCGAGCAGGTCGGTGAGCTCGGCCGGCACGTCGAGCCCGAGCGGGTCGAGCGACGCGAGGTCGGCGCCGGCGAGGCCGCTCTCGAACAGCGATCCGACCGTATCCCCGGCGACGGGCAGCGAACCGGGGGAGCGGCGGTCGAGCCCGGCCACCACGATCGCGGCCAGCACCGCGGCGGCGCCCGCCGAGAGCGAGTGCGGCGCCTTGGTCAGCCCGGCGACCAGGCCGCTCACGCGGTTGGCCGCCGTGGGCAGGGTTCCCAGCGGCAGCCCGGCCGCGACGATCGTGGCCGGATCCGCGGCGGCGAGCGCCGGCTTGTCGGTCGCGAGCGCGCCCGCGAGCGCGGTGCCTACCTTGGCCGCCGCGTCCTGCGGGTCCAGGAAGCCCGCGCCCTCGAGGTCGAAGTCCACGTGCACCTGCACGTCCTTGATGAGGACGCGGTGCGCGCCGGGGAGCAGCGGTCCACGGTCTCCTGTGTGATCGTGAAGTCGACGGCCTGGCCCGCGAGCAGGTCGTGGAACAGGTGCGGGACCGAGACCGGCGGCTCGCTCGCCGGGCGCTCGAGGAGCTGGCGCAGGCTGAAGCTGTGCGTGAGCTTGATCGGCGGGTCGAGCCCCGCGGTCACGCGCCTGTGCTCGAACGCCGAGAGCACGCTCGCGTAGCGCGCGCTGGTCCCGAGGCGCGGGTCGGAGAGCCCGGCGATCGTGGCGGTGGCCGGTACGACCGGCGCCTTCTCGGCCGCCTGGAGCCCTACGAGCTCGAGCGTCTCGCGGAAGAACGAGCGCTCCGCCGCGCACAGCAGCCGGTCGAGCCGCGACTCGATCGTGTCGCGCGCGCCCGTGAGGAGCGTGTGCAGGAGCTCGACCGCCTGGCGCGGCAGGATGCCCCCGAGCAGCCCGAGCTCCGCCTTCCACGCGTCGAGGAGCCCCTCGAGCATGCTCATCCTCAGGATCTCGTCGACGATCTGGCTGAAGCGCGCGTCGAGCAGCCCGAGCACGCGCGCGACCTCGTTGTTGATCTCGACGCCCAGCGCGAGGATCTTGGAGATCACGAACCGCGCGATGAGCGCGATCACGGCCTGGACGCCCGCCACGACCAGGAACGCGATGATCGCGCTGAGCACGCCCTCGAGCAGGAACTTCCCGAGCCCCGTGAGCAGGCCGATCGTCCAGGTCTGACCGGCGAAGACCGCCGCGATCACCAGGCCCGAGGCGAGGATCAGCGGGATGATCACGAACACGATCGCCGCGATGAACGGCGCCGCGATGTAGCCGACGAGCAGCACGCGCGCCCAGCCCGGCAGCGCGACCGGGCCGCGCAGGCTCGACAGGACGGGCTCGGCGAGCTTGACGATGTCGATCTCGCCCAGCGCGTCGTTCAGCGCGGCGCGTATCTGGCCGCTCGCACCGCTCACACCCAGCTGCGCGAGCTTCGCGTCGATCTCGCCGAGCAGCGTGTTGACCTCGCCGAGGGCCTCCGTCTGCGCGTCGGGCTCGAGGACGAGCTTCTTCCAGCGGTCGTTCAGCTCCGTGAGCTTCTTGCGGATCTCGGCCTCGACGCCGTTGACGACTCCGGCGATCTCGCCCTGGAGCATGTCCTCGAGCGCGCGCTCGATCGCGACCTCGAGGCCGGGGCCGTCGGGGTCGCTCAGGTGCGTGCGCGTGCCCTCGAACAGGCCGATCCAGTTCTCGTGCGGCCAGTTGGCGATGATCTCGACGAACGCCATCAGCCCGAGCTCGTCGCGCAGCGAGGCCGCGAGCCCGAGGATCAGTCCCTGCAGTTGGTCGGCCAGCCGCGCGATCTGAGCGGTCAGCTCCTCGAGCAGGCGCGAGAGGAGGTCGTCGACGCTGTCGGCCGCCGCACTCGCCTGCTCCACGACCGTGTCCAGCAGGCCGAACAGGAGGCCCTCGATGCCGGTCAGGTCGTCCACGAGCCGGCGCGCCTCGCCGAGCAGGTAGTCGAACCGGAACAGGTCGCCCTCGGTGGCGGCCAGCAGCCCGTCGAGCGCGCTCGTCTTGTGCTTCTTGAGATCGAGGATCGTGCCGGCGATCTGGCCCTTCAGGAACGGGTCCCCGAGCGACGCGACGCCGCCCGCGCCGACCATGTGGCGCGCGCCGTTCGCGGGCAGCACGCGGCCGTGGGCGCCGGGGTCCGCGGCGTTGTCGATCACGCCCGGGCGCGCGCCGTGCATCACGGTCGCGCCCGTCGCGCGCATCACGTCGATCAGTACGGCGGCGGTCTGGAGCCCCAGCGCGCTCTTGGCCTGCACGTCGTCGTCGAGCCCCGCGCCGGTGAGCAGCGCCATCCGGTCGGCGCGCGCGGCCAGCTCCGCCTGGCGCGCGCTCGGCGAGCTCGGCCCGCCGGCGCGGGCCACCCGGCGCCGCGCCGTGTGCGCGCGGGCGCGGGTCGCCGCACGTACCGCCTCGCGCGCCGCGCGCGTGCCGGGCACCGCGCCGCGCAGCACGGCCGAGGCGGTGGCCTCGACCGACCGGACGTCGTAGCCCGGCGTCGCGGCGAGCGCGACCGCCGGAGCGATCGCGTTCAGCTGGTAGCGCTGGACCGCGGTCAGGTTTCGCGCCTGCGCGGCCCCGCGGGCGGCGTGCGCGGCGAGCTGCGCGGCGCGGCGGGCGTCGCCGCCGGCCGCGAGCGACTGGGCCACCGCCAGCGCCTCGCCCAGCTCGTCGGCTCCGACCGGTCCGGCGAGCAGCGTGCGCACGCGCTCCTCCTCGACCCGCCCGGGGTCCACCTGGCCGCCGCCGAGCAGGTCGACGGCCTTCGCGAGCTCACCCGGCTGGACGGCGAGGTCGCGCCGCTCGTGCCACGGGACGGGGTCCGGCTCGGGGCC
>DASVPL010000159.1:0-16865 GCA_036382905.1 Thermoleophilaceae bacterium
GAACCGGCTGGCACATCGGCGCTTGACAAAGCGCCGCGGCGCAAACAGGATTGAGCATTGGATTCGCGCTGCGCCCGGACTGGCCCGGGCGGGGGAAAGGCAGGGCTCGTGTTCCGTCGTTCATCGATGCGCGGCATCGCGCTTGCGGCCGTGTCCGCGTCGGCTCTACTCGCCGGCGGCGGGATCGCGCACGCGAGCACCGTCGCGAACTCGTCCGGCCCGATCACGTACAACGCCGCGGCGGGCGAGGCGAACGACGTCTCGGTGGCGCTGAGCGGAGCGAACCTCCTGATCACCGAGGCGGGCGCCGGGGTCACGATGACCGACGGGGACTTCGCGGACGCCTGCACCGTCGCGGGCAACGTGGCCACGTGCCCCGCCGCTCCCAGCGGCCTGACGGTCAACCTCGGGGACCTGGACGACAAGTTCACCGCGGCGGGACAGACCCTGGTGGCGGGCTTCGGGCAGTTCCTCACGGTCAGCGGTCAGGACGGGGCCGACACGCTCACCGGCGGCGAGGGGGCCGACCTCCTCTACGGCGACTCGCAGAGCCCCGGGTCGGGCGACGGAGCCGACACGATCTCCGGCCGCGACGGGAACGACCTGATCCACGGGCACGCGGGGAACGACGTCCTGAACGGCGGCGCCGGCTCGGACTTCGTCCAGGGCTACGCGGACGACGACACGATCGACGGCGGCCCAGGTGCGGATGGGCTCGTGTTCGTCGGCTTCTCGGGCTGCGCCGTGCCGGGCTTCGGCTCATACCCGGGCGGGCTGAACGGCGGACCGGGCAACGACACGATCGACGGCAGCGCCGGCGAGGATCTGCTGTGCGGCGGCGGCGGCACGGACACGCTTCGCGGCGACGAGGACCGCGACTCCCTCAACGACGGCGACGTGACCGGCTCGGCGCACCCCGCGACGACCCGCACGGTGGATGCGGACACGCTCGACGGCGGCGCCGGAGACGACTACATGGACTACAGCGGCCGCACGCGGGGGGTCCAGGTCACGCTCGCCGACGGGCTCGTGAACGAGGGCGAGGTCGCGGGGCCGGGCAACGTCCCCGCGGCCGAGAACGATGTCGTGACCGACGTGGAGGACGTCGCCAGCGGCTCGGGCAACGACAGCCTGACGGGCAGCGCCGCGTCCAACGACTTCTACTCCGGCTCGGGGAACGACACCCTCACGGGGCTCGCGGGGAGCGACTACCTCAACGCGGCCGGTCCGGTGGCCACCGGCCTGACCGACGACGACTTCGTGGACGGCGGTGGGGACGACGACAGCATCTCCACGGGGGACGGAGCCGACACCGCGATCGGGGGCGCCGGCAACGACGGCCTGGCGACCGGCGGCGGCACGGACTCGGCCTTCGGGGACGCCGCCGACGATTCGGGCACCGGCGACGACTCGATCGAGGCCGGGTTCGGGGACGACACCGTGCGCGGCAGCGGCGGCAACGACCTCCTCGACGGCGGCGTTCGCTTCCCCTTCTTCCCGTTCTCTCCCCCATCGACTGAAAGCGACGTGGACGACGTCCGCGGCGGCGCGGGCAACGACACCGTCAGGGGTGGCGGCGTCGGGACCGATTCGCTGCTCGGAGGGGAGGGCGACGACTCCCTGGGCGACGGCGACATGCGGGAGTCCCCCGCCTCGGCGCAGAGGGTGGACGCTGACGTACAGGACGGCGGGCCCGGGACGGACTCGGTGGACTACGGCTTCCGCGCCGACGACGTGGTCCTGACCCTGGGCGACGACGCGGCGAACGACGGCGAGGCCGCCGACGGGTCGCGGCCGCCTGAGAACGACACCGTGCGGAACGTCGAGAACGCGAAGACGGGGTCCGGCGACGACGTGCTGACCGGGACCGCCGGGCCGAACTCCCTCGAGGGCGGAGAGGGCGGGGACTCGCTGGAAGGCGCCGGCGGACCCGACGTCCTCGGCGGCCAGGGGGGCGGCGACACGGCCAGCGGCGGCGCCGGCGACGACCAGGTCAGCGGCGGCGCCGGGGACGACACGACCAGCGGGGGCTCGGACGACGACGAGATATCGGGCGGCGGCGGGACCGACACGGTCAACGGCGACGACGGCCACGACGTCCTGCACGACGGCGACGCGATCGGCATGCCCGACGCCGACGTCCTGAACGGGGGCAGCGGCCGCGACGTCGTGTCCTCGTACGAGGCCCGGCGGGCCAGCGTGACCGTGGACCTGGGCGGCGCGGCGGTGAGCGGCGTGGCGGGCGAGAACGACGTGCTCACCGGGCTCGAGAACGCGGCGACCGGCCTCGGCGACGACACGCTCACCGGGAGCTCGTCGGCGAACCACCTCGCCGGGGGACGCGGCGACGACACGATCAGCGGGGGCGACGGGAGCGACGAGCTCCAGGGCGGGTTCGGCGCCGACACCCTGACGGGCGGTGGGGCGAGCGACGCGCTGGACGGGGGCGAGGGCCCCGACACGCTCAACTCCGGCGACGGCGGGCCGGACCACGACGGCTGTGGCGCGGACGTGGACACCGTCAACGGCGACGGCTTCGACACGGTCGATGGCGACTGCGAGAACCTGACCGGCGGCGCGACCCGCAGCGGTCCGGGCCCGCAGGGCCCGGCCGGAGGCACCGGTCCGGCCGGAGGCACCGGCCCGGCTGGAGGCACCGGTCCCGCCGGCACTCAGGGCCCGGCGGGGCCAGCCGGACCGGCCGGCCCGCAGGGCACGCCCGGACCGCAGGGACCGGCCGGTCCCGCGGGCGCGAGCGGCGGCAAGGTCGCCTGCAAGCTGAGGGGACGGAGGATCACCTGCACCTTCACCCCCACCAAGAGGAAGGGCGCCTCCAGGGTCGTGGTCGTGCTGCGGCGCGGCGGGGTCAAGGTGGCGCGCGGCAGCGCCACGGTCCGCGGCGCGACGCAGGTCCGCATGACGGCGAAGCGGCGGCCGGCCCCAGGCCGTTACTCGATCGCGGTGGTCGTCTACGGCGACGGCTCGACGGTGCGGCTCGACGGCAGTACCACGCTGCGCTGACTCAGCCGTAGTCGTAGAAGCCGGCGCCCGACTTCCTGCCGAGGCGCCCGGCCGCGACCAGCTCGCGGACCCGCTCGGGCACCGTCTCCCCGATCGACTCCCCGATCGCCGCCGCCACGTCGAGGCCGACGTAGTCGAGCAGCTTCAGCGGGCCGGTCGGGTGCCCGGCGCCGAGCTTCATGCACGCGTCGACGGCCTCGGGCTCGATGCCCTGCTCCTCGACCAGCCGGACGGCCGCGAACAGGTAGGGGAACAGCAGGCGGTTGACCACGAAGCCAGGCGCGTCGGGGACCTCGATCGGGGTCTTGCCGAGCGCCTCGCAGAGCGCGCGCGTGCGCGCTCGGGTCGCGTCGGCGGCCGCCGGCGGGAACGCGAGCTCGACCAGCGCCATCCGCTCGACCGGGTTGAAGACGTGCAGGGCCGCGAAGCGATCGGGCCGGCCGGCGGCGCGCGCCAGTCCCTCCACCGACAGCGACGAGGTGGTGGAGGCCAGGATTGCGCCGTCGTCCGTGGCGGCGTCGAGCTCACGCAGCAGGTCGCCCTTCACGGCCGCGTCCTCGACGACCGCCTCGACCACGTAGGTGCACCCGCTCAGGTCCGCGAGGTCGGTCGTGACGCCCACTCCGCAGCGGATCTCGTCGCGTGCGCGCGCGGCCGACTCCGGGCTGCGCGCCCAGACCACGACTGCGCCGAGGGGCGCGGCCAGGCGCGCCAGACCGCACGCGATCGCGCCAGTCCCCGCGATGCCGACACGCTCGCTGACGTTTGGTTGACTCACCAGTCAATTCTGTACAGTAACCGTGCGCGGACCGTCCACCGGCCGCGACGCCAAACGACCTTCGGAGGGGATTTCCGCATGCAGAACGGAACCGGGCGCGAGGTAGTCATCGTCGAGGCGGTCAGGACGCCGATCGGGCGCGGCCATCCGGAGAAGGGCTACTACAAGGACACCCACCCGAACGCGCTGCTGGCCAAGTGCTACACGGAGGTCATCGAGCGCGCCGGCATCGAGCCGACCGAGGTCGAGGACGTGATCACCGGCTGCGTGCAGCAGTATGGCGAGCAGATGTTCAACGTCGGGCGCAACGCCTGGCTCCAGGCGAACCTGCCGGTGGAGACTCCGGCCACGACGGTCGACCGCCAGTGCGGCTCCGCGCAGCAGGCCGTGAACTTCGGCGCCGCGCTCGTGGCCGCCGGCGTGCACGACGCCGTGATCGGCTCGGGCGTGGAGCACATGGGCCACATCCCGATGGGCGTCGGCTTCACCTGGGTCGACCAGGTCGGCAGCCCGTGGCCGCCCGAGCTGCTCGAGCACTACAACCTCGTGCCGCAGGGGATCTCCGCCGAGATGATCGCCGACAAGTGGGAGATCCCGCGGTCGGAGCTCGACGAGATCGGCGTGCGCTCGCACCAGAACGCCGCGCGGGCGACCGAGGAGGGCCGCTTCGAGCGCGAGATCGTCCCCTTCCAGGTGAACGGCGACACGTACGTGACCGACCAGGGCATCCGGCCGGACACGAACCTCGAGAAGCTCTCCGGGCTGAAGGTCGCGTTCCCGGACGCCGCCTCGCACGTCGGCGGTGAGGAGAACCTCAAGGTGACCGCCGGCAACTCGTCGCAGATCTCGGACGGCGCCGCCGCCATCCTGCTGATGACCCGCGAGAAGGCGGATGCCCTCGGGCTCAAGCCGCGCGCGCGGATCCTCGACCAGACCACGGTCGGCGTCGACCCGGTGATCATGCTCACGGGCCCGATCCCTGCGACGACGAAGCTGCTCGAGCGCAACAAGATGAAGATCGACGACATCGACCTGTTCGAGGTGAACGAGGCGTTCGCGTCAGTCCTCGCCGCGTGGCGCCGCGAGCACGAGCCGGACTGGGACCGCGTGAACGTGAACGGCGGCGCGATCGCGCTCGGGCACCCGCTCGGGTCGACCGGCGCGCGTCTGATCACCACGCTGCTGCACGAGCTCGAGCGCTCCGACAAGGAGGTCGGACTCGTGACGATGTGCTGCGGCGGCGGGCTCGGAACCGGCACGCTGATCCAGCGCATCTAGTTCGGATGGCGGCTCCCCGGGGTAAATCCCCGGGGTGACCCCTACGTTTACCCAGACGGTCGGCGGGCGCTATCGCGTCGTCCGGCGCCTCGGCGCGGGCGGCATGGCCACCGTGTTCCTGGCCGAGGACGAGCGCCTCGGGCGCCAGGTCGCGGTCAAGCGGCTGCATGGCGAGTCGACCGAGGAGGTCGCGCGGCGGTTCCGGCGCGAGGCGCGCCTGGGCGCCGCGTTGAACCACCCGAACGTCGTCGCCGTCTACGACATCACGGCCGACGACGAGGGCGTGCTGATCGTCATGGAGTACGTGGAGGGGCAGACGCTGCGCGACGAGATCGGCGACGGTCCGCTGCCGCCGGAGCGCGCGATCGCGATCCTGCGCTGCATCGCGAAGGCCCTGGACTACGCGCACGAGAACGGCGTGGTCCACCGCGACGTGAAGCCCGCCAACGTGCTGATTCGCCGCGACGGCGTGGTCAAGCTCGCCGACCTCGGAATCGCGACGGCGGCCGAGCAGTCGAAGATCACCCGCAGCGGGTCGGTGCTCGGCACGGCGGCCTACATGGCGCCGGAGCGCCTCGACGGGCGCCCGGGCGGCCCGGCGGTGGACGTCTACGCCCTGGCGGCGGTGGCGTTCGAGATGCTCTGCGGGCGAAAGGCCTACGAGGGCAACACGCCGCTCGAGGTGGCGCACAAGGTCGTGAACGAGCCGACGCCGGACCTGCGCCGCTGCGTCGAGAGCGCGCCCGAGCCGCTGGCGGAGGCGCTCAAGCTCGGTCTGGCATGGGAGCCGGACGCGCGCCCGGCGCGCGCGGGCGACCTGGTGGCGGCGATCGAGGCGGCCCTGCCGGAGGCGGCCGCGAGCGCCGCGGTGGAGCCCTCGGCCGACGCGCCCGCGGCGCATGTGTTCGCCCCGGAGGCCGAGGCTGCCTCCGCGTCGGCGGACGGCGGCAGTGAGGAACAGGGCACGCCCGTGCGAGTTCTCCCGCCGGAGCGCACGCGGACCCGGCCGGCCCGCACGGCCGCCGCCGCGGCCCCGGCCGCCCCCGCTCCGACCACCGCCCCCGCGGCCCAACCCGCTCCCACTCCGGACGTGGGCCAAGTTAGGGGTCAAATACGACCAAAAGATGGCCCAGTTGGGGAGCGCGGAGCCGAAACGAGCGCGGCTGGGGGCTCGGCTGGGCGCCCGGAGCGAGGGCGCCGGCTCGGCCTCCCGGTGATCGGGGCGGCCCTGGCAAGCGTCGCGCTGCTCGTGATCCTGATCGTCGCCCTCGCGGGCGGCGGGTCGGGGGATACGGAGGGCGATCGGGTCGACAAGGGCGACACGAAGGGCGCGACCGCGGAGAAGGGCTCGAGCGGCGACGAGAGCTCGAACGGCGAGAACGGCTCCAGCGGTGCGCAGGGCTCGAACGGCGAGGGCTCGACCGGTTCCGAGGGCGGCTCCGGCGGCAGCGCCCCGGCCGACACCGGCAGCGGCGGCGGCTCCACCCCGGCCGCCGGCACGGCCGCCGCGGCGGTCAACGACTTCTACCAGCGCGCCGCGCGCGGCGACTACGCCGGCGCCTGGGCGCTCGCCACCCCGCGTGCCCAGGAGAAGCTCGGCGGCTTCAGCTCGTTCAGCGCGGGCCAGTCGACGCTCGACACGATCTCGTTCCCCAAGCTCCAGGGCAAGGAGAGCGGCGACACGGCGACCGTGACCCTGCAATCGCGGGCGGTCCACCGGGACCGGATCGATCGCTGCAGGGGGAGCGTCGACCTCGTTCGCTCCGGTGGCGCGTGGAAGCTCGACGACTTCCACATCGCGACCTGCGCGAAGTCCCCGCGCCCGTAGCGGCGAAGCCGCCGCGCCGGGGCGCAGCCCCCGTCCCGTGGTGTCCTGACCGGGGCTAGACTCCTCCGTAGAAGAGGGGTCCAAGGACGAACCACTCACCCGACCAGCCGCCGGCGGGCCGCAGCTCCGGAGGCGCCATGGGCGCCGTCTCACGGCTGCTGTCGATCGCCACCGAAGCCGAGCGCCCCGATGCGCTTGCGCGAGCCCTCGTCCGCGAGGCGCGCGCCGAGTTGCGCGCTCCGGCCGCGGTGGTGTTCGCGATCGACCAGCGCAGCGGCCGCGCGGTGGTGGCCGCCGCGGAGCCGCAGACCCCGCACCGCGAGTGGTTCGCCGTCGACGACGCCTCGCCGCTGGCCGACGCCCTCGAGGCCGGCGCCCCGGTGGTGCTGAGCACGGCGCAGGCGCGCGAGCTGGCCCTGGCGAGCGGCCTCCAGCCGCGTCCGCAGGCGGCACTGCTCGCGCCAATGCCGCACCCGGGCGGCGCGCTCGCGTACGCGCTGATGGTGGGCGACGACCGCACGCGCGTCTTCGAGGCGGACGAGCTCGAGGCCGCCGGCGCGCTGGCCGAGGCCGCGCGGGCGAGCATGGCCCAGCGCCAGCTCGCCGAGCGCCACGGCACCGAGCGCGCCCGCCAGGCGGCGATCGCGCGGGCCGCCAAGGCCCTCAACGAGAGCCTCGACCTCACCCGCGTCCTGCCCCGCATCTGCGAAGAGGCCGCCGCGATCCTCGAGGCCGACCGCGTGTCGGTGTTCCGCGGCTCGGCCGGCAACCCGCTGACGCTCGAGGCCACCAACCAGACGCCCGAGGCCGGTCCCGCCGCGCCCGAGCCGGGCGGGGGGATCTCCGCGAAGGCGCTCGACCTCGGCCGCCCGATCCTCACCAACGACTACGCGCGCGACGGTGCCCCGACCGTGGGCTCGCCGTTCGCGGCGATCCGCGGCGCCATCGCCGTCCCCATGCGCTGGGACGGCGAGCTGCGCGGCGTCCTCTGGACCGGCTGGACGAGCGACCGGCTGATGACCGACGACGATGCCCGGCTCCTCGAGAGCTTCGCCGAGCTGGCCGCCGTCGCGTGCCGCAACGCCAGCGTGCACGCGGACCTGGCCGAGGCCGCCCGCACCGACGGGCTCACGGGCTGCATGAACCACGCCGCCCTGCACGAGACGCTCCGTCGCGAGATGCAGCGCGCGCGGCGCACCGGCCGGCCGCTGACAGTCGTGCTCGTGGATCTCGACAACTTCAAGCAGGTGAACGAGAACCAGGGCCACCTGGTCGGCGACGAGGTGCTGCGCCGCGTCGGCCGCGCCCTGCGCCAGGCCGTGCGCCCGTACGACTTCGTGGCCCGCTACGGCGGCGACGAGTTCGCGATCGTCTCGGTCGACTCCGAGGAGGAGGGCGGCGCCGAGATCGCCCGCCGCGCGATCCAGCGCCTGAGCGAGTCGGTGGCCGAGATCGGGCACGACAAGGCGGCCACCTTCGCCACGGCCGGCGTGGCCGAGTGGACCACGGCCCTCAGCCCGAGCGAGCTGCTGCGGGTGGCCGATCGCGCGCTCCTCTACGGCAAGCAGCAGGGCGTGCGCGGCAAGGCGATCCCGGCATCCTCGGTGCCGGAGGACTTCCGGCTCGGCCGCGGCGGCGCGCCCGAGCAGGTGGAGGCCACGCCGCCCGCGCAGCTCCCCGGCTCGCAGGCGCTCGACGGCGAGCCGCTGCGTCGCCGCAACCGTCAGCTCACCCTGGCGAACGCGCTCGGCGCGCGCCTGTCGGAGATGACGGTGGTCGACGAGATCGTCGAGGCCGCCGTGGAGGAGCTGCACCGCGCGTTCGGCTACTTCACCTGCGCCGTCGTGCGCCGCTCCGAGGACGGCGAGTCGATCGACCTGCTCGCGGGCCGCGGCGCCGCCTACCAGGAGGTCACCGCGTGGCGCCAACCGATCGCCGCCGGCGTGATCGGCCGCTGCCTGCGCGAGCGCCGCACGATCGTGGTCAACGACGTGAGCCGCGACTCCGACTACTTCGCGACCGCCGCGACCGAGGCGGTGCGCTCGGAGCTCGTCTCGCCGATCTGGGTGGGGCCGGAGCTGTGGGGCGCGCTCGACGTGCAGGAGGTCAACGAGGGCGCGTTCGACGAGGCCGACGCGCGGCTGATCGAGACCGTCACCGACCAGCTCGGCGCCGCGCTGCGCTCGGCGATCCTCTACGAGCAGCTCGAGCGCGCGTACCTCGGCACCGCCGAGGCGCTGGCCACGGCGCTCGAGGCCAAGGACGCCCACAGCGCCAGCCACGCGCGCTCGATCGTGAGCAACGCGGAGGCGGTGGCACGGCTGCTCGGCCTCGGCGGCCAGGACCTGCGCGACGTCCGATACGGCGCCGCGTTCCACGACATCGGCAAGATCGCGGTGCCGGAGGGCATCCTCGGCAAGCCCGGCCCGCTGAGCGACAGCGAGCGCGCGCAGGTCGAGCGCCACGTGCTGATCGGGGAGCAGATCCTCGCCCCGGTCGAGTTCCTCTCGCGCGTGCGCACGATCGTCCGCCACGGGCACGAGCGCTGGGACGGCACCGGCTACCCGGACCGGCTCGCCGGCGACGAGATCCCGCTCGGCTCGCGGATCGTGCTGGCCTGCGACGCCCTCGACGCGATGACCACCGACCGCCCCTACCGGGAGGCCCTCCCGCGCAATGCGGCCCGCTCCGAGCTGCGCCTGCACGCCGGCAGCCAGTTCGACCCGCGCGTGGTCGACGCGCTGCTCGAGGTGCTCGACCGCCGCGAGGCGCCGACGCTCGAGTCGGCCAAGTAGCGCCGGCCTCCCCTGAATCGGGGATTGACCGCGCGGAGATACTCGTCGCATGGCCGAGTCGAAGCAGGCCATCGCCTACGAGGCGGCGACGCGCGCCCTGAGCGACCAGCGCGCCAGCCTCGACAACCTCCGAAGCCGCGCCGCGTCGCTGGTGGCCGCGGCGGCGATCGTGACGTCGTTCCTCGGCGCCGCGGCCCTGGCCGACACTCGCCTGACGCGCGCGACGGGCACCGCCCAGTTCGTGCCGGACCGGTCGCTCCAGCCGGCCGAGGCCGTCGCCCTCGGTGCCTTCCTACTCGTGCTCTTCCTCTGCCTCCTGATCCTGCGCCCGCGCGGGAAGTGGAAGTTCGTGCTCGGTGCCAAGTGGATCCTGGAACGCGACGAAAAGGACGAGGACGCGCTGATGAAGCTGCTCGCCGAGTGGTCGGAGACTTACTGGAAGCGGAACAACAAGTGGATCAAGCGACGCATGGACATGTTCCAGGTCGGGGTGTTGCTCCTGGGCGTGGAGTCCGTTGCGTGGGTTGTCGATCTGGCGTGAGGAGGAAGCGATGACGTGGACCGAGCGCGAGCCGGACGGTCCGGCCGGGGAGTCCGACGACGACGGTCCTGGGCTCGAGGAGACCAGCGCTCTCGAGGAGGCGGACAGCGACCCGGCGCCGGCGGACGACGACGGCCCCGGCCTGACCGAGGACTACGACCAGGAAGGACCGGCCTGACCGAGGACTACCTGTAGCGCCTGAGACGGCGCGGCCGCCGTGGGCGAGGATCGTCTGTAGAGTCCGCGACTCGTGGACCTCACGCTGTCGCCACAGGAGCAGGCCTTCCGCGACGAGCTGCGCGCGTGGCTGGAGGAGAACCACCCCGGCGAGGAGCCCGAGGGCGACGAGAGCGCGGGCTTCGAGTTCCGCCGCGACTGGCAGCGCAAGCTCGCCGAGGCGCGCTGGGCCGGTCTGTCCTGGCCCGAGGAGTACGGCGGCCGCGGCGCGACGCTGATCGAGCAGGCGATCTTCAACGAGGAGATCGTGCGCGCGAAGTCGCCCCAGATGGCGAACGTGCTGGGGCTCGTGATGGGCGGACCGGTGGTGATCGCCCACGGCACCGACGAGCAGAAGCAGCGCTACCTCAAGCCGATCCTCACGGCCGACGAGATCTGGTGCCAGGGCTTCTCGGAGCCCGAGTCCGGCTCCGACCTCGCCTCGCTCAAGACCAAGGCGGTCAAGTCGAACGGCGAGTGGATAGTGACCGGCCAGAAGGTCTGGACCACCTTCGCCCACGAGGCGAAGTGGTGCATGCTCGTCGCGCGCACCGACATGGACGCCCCGAAGCACAAGGGGCTCACCTACTTCCTGATGGACATGGAGCAGGAGGCGGTGCAGGTGCGCCCGCTGCGCCAGATAACCGGCGAGGCCGAGTTCAACGAGCTCTTCATCGAGGAGGCCCGGATCCCGGACGAGAACATCGTCGGCGGCGAGGGCAACGGCTGGATGGTCGCGATCACCACGCTCATGCACGAGCGCGCCGGCCTCGCCCTGGGCCTCCAGGTGCAGCTCAAGATCGTGATCGGCGAGCTGATGGAGGAGATCCGCGAGCGCGGGCTCGAGGACGACCCGATCATCCGCCAGCGGCTCGCGCAGATCTACATCGAGTCCGAGTGCGTGCGGCTGAACGCGTCGCGCGGCCTCACGCGCACGATGAAGACCGGGATCCCCGGGCCCGAGGGCTCGCTCACCAAGTGGCAGTGGTCGGACGCGAACCAGGCGCTGACCGAGCTCGCGATGGACGTGCGCGGGCCGGACGCGCCCGTGATCGACGGCGACTGGACCTACCGCTTCCTGCGCGCCCGCGCGAACTCGATCGAGGGCGGCACCACCGAGATCCTGCGCAACATCGTGGCCGAGCGCGTGCTCGGGCTGCCCAAGCTGAGGTGAGCGCGTGAACTTCGACTACTCCGACGACCAGCAGGCGATCAAGTCGACCGCGCGCGACTTCCTCGCGAGCCGGTTCAAGCTCGAGAAGGTGCGCGAGCTGGCGATCGCGGGCGAGTACGACGACGGGCTCTGGGGCCAGATCGCCGACCTCGGCTGGCCGGGGATCTTCATCGACGAGGCCCACGAGGGCCAGGACCTCGGCGTGATCGAGCTGGCGATCCTCCAGGAGGAGCTCGGCTACGCCTGCGCGCCCACGCCATTCTTCTCCAACGCGGCGGCCGGCCTGCTCGTGAAGCACGGCGGGTCGAGCGAGCAGCACGAGCGCCTGCTTCCGGGCGTGGCGTCCGGCGAGGCGCGCGGCACGGTGGGGATCGTGAAGGACGGCGCGGCGCCGCTGGTGCCCGACGCGGACACCGCGTCGTTCGTAGTGCTGCTCGACAACGGCACGGGGCAGATCGTCGAGACCGCCTCGGCTCAGATCGAGAAGGTGGACACGATCGACTCCACCCGCCGCTTCTTCCGCGTGTCCGCCGATGGCGGCGACTCGCTCGAGGGCGATCTCAGCGCCGGGTTCCAGCGCATCGAGGTGGCCCTGGCGGCCGAGCTCGTCGGGCTGGCGCAGCGCGCACTCGAGATGTCGGTCGAGTACGCGAAGGACCGCAAGCAGTTCGACCGCCCGATCGGCGCCTACCAGGCCGTCTCGCACAAGTGCGCGCAGATGATGCTGGAGACCGAGGGCGCGCGGGCGGCCACGCTGTACGCGGCCTGGGCGGCCGACCACGAGCCGGAGTCGCTCCCGCTCGGCGCGTCGATGGCCAAGGCCTACGCCGCCGACGCCGGCTGGCGGGTCACCGCCGCCGCGCTCCAGGTGCACGGCGGCATCGGCTTCACCTGGGAGCACGACCTGCACTGGTTCCTCAAGCGCGCCCGCACAAACGGCGCGCTCTTCGGCTCCGCGCGCGAGCACCGCGACCGCGTGGCCGAGCGGATCGGGCTGTCGCGCTCGGCCGCAGCGGCGTAGCGCCGCAGGGCCGTCGCGCGGGCGTACCCTTCGCGCCTTGAGCCCCTTCGATCGTCTGCGCCGCCTCATGCCCGGCGGCGGCGAGCCCGACCTCGACGCCGAGCTCAGGTGGTGGCTGGACGAGTGGGAGCCGATCGTGCGCGACGGTGGCTTCAACCCCGGCGACGTGCCCGCGTTCCTGCCGGAGGGCGAGCCGGTCGCCGACACCTTCGAGGGCCGCCGCTGGCAGATCGCGCGCGCGGAGGTGGCGCGCGTCCTGACGGAGGCCGGGATCGAGGACGAGGACTTCTTCGAGGGGAAGGTCGTGGTCGACATCGGCTCCGGCCCGCTCGGCTTCCCCGACGCCTGCCCCGCCAAGCTCGCCATAGCCGTCGAGCCGCTCGCCGACCGCTACCGCGCCGCCGGCCTGCTGCTGGGTGGCGAGAACACGGTCTACCTCGCGACGGGCGCCGAGGCGATTCCGCTGCTGAGCGACTCGACCGACGTGGTGCTCACGCGCAACAGCCTCGACCACGTTTCGAACCCGACCGCGGTCGTCAACGAGATCCTCAGGATCCTGAGACCCGGCGGCACGCTGATCCTCAGCGTCGACATCGGCCACCCGGCCACCGCCACCGAGCCGCACAGCTTCACGCGCGGGGAGATCCGGATGCTGCTCAACCCGCTGGATATCGTGAGCGAGCGGACGCTCGACGAGGCGCACGGCGGAGGCGGCGGGAGTCGCATCGTGGTCGTGGCTCGCCGCCGCTGAGCGCAACCCTCCGCGTCTCTCCGCGTTCTCTCTTCCGATGCCCAGTCGCCTGATCCCACTCGCGCTCCTGCTCGTCGCCCTCCTCGCGCCCGCGCGGGCCAGCGCGCAGCAGCGCCAGGTCCCGCAGGGCTACTTCGGCGCGGTCGCCGACGGGGTGCTCACCGACGAGGACCCGCAACGCTTCGAGAACGAGCTCCCGCGGATGGTGGGAGCCGGCGTCGAGTCGCTGCGGATGGTGTTCCCGTGGCGCGACGCGCAGCCGTACAAGACCCGCGCCGAGATCCCGTCCGACCAGCAGGCGTTCTTCCGCGACGAGGGCGGGGTCCCGACCGACTGGCGGCTGCTCGACGGCTACGTCGAGCACGCGGCCCGCCAGGGCCTCACGATCCTGCCGGTCGTTCTCTACGCGCCCCAGTGGGCCGCCAAGTACGGGAACTCCGACGCCTCGCCGCCGCGCGGGCACACGGACTACGCGCGCTTCGTCGTGGCGGTGGCCAAGCGCTACGGCCGCTCCGGAACCTTCTGGACCGAGCGCCCGGACGTGCCGCGGCTGCCGATCGACTGGCTCCAGATCTGGAACGAGCCGCACTTCAAGGAGTACTGGTCCGACCAGCCCTGGGAGGCGGACTACGCGCGCCTCCTGCGCGGCACCTACCGGGCCGTGAAGAAGGAGGTGCCGAGCGCGAAGATCCTCGTGGCCGGCATGGCGAACAAGAGCTGGACGTACATCTCGAAGCTCTACGCCCAGAAGACGCGCGGCTACTTCGATGGGATCGCGATGCACCCGTTCACGAACTCGATCGACGGCGTGGTCGAGATCATCGAGCGCGGGCGCCGCGTGATGGCCCGCAACGGCGACGGCAAGCTGCCGCTGATGATCACCGAGATGAGCTGGACCTCCGCGAAGGGCAAGGCCGGCTACACGTACGGAAACGAGCGCACCGAGGCGGGCCAGGCGAAGGCGCTGCGCCAGGGCCTCCAGCGGATGGCGAAGGACCGGCGGGCGCTGCGCATCCTGCACGTGTACTGGTACACGTGGATGACCCGCGACAAGCACGAGAACATCCCGTTCGACTACGCCGGCGTGATCCGCTTCGAGTCCGACGGCACCACGACCGAGAAGCCGGCGTTCGCGGCGTACCGCTCGACGGCGATGGCGCTCGAGGGCTGCGCTGGCAAGCCCAGCGGCGCCCGCAGCTGCACCCCGCGGCGCTAGCCGCCGAGGCGCGCCTCGATCAGCGCGCCGCTCGCTCCTCCTCGAGCCGGGCCTCGGTGACCGGGTCGGGCTTGTCCTCGTCCTTCAGCCGCGGCACGATCGCCATCAGGACGGCGGCCGTCCCGATCGCGTGGATGCCGAGTGCCAGCGGGAGGAAGATCCAGTTGTCGGTGAACAGCGCGGCGATCAGCCCGACGACGAGCGCCGTGGCCGCGGTGAAGATCACGAGCAGTCGTGGCGATCCCGATGACATGGCCACGGGCTACCCGCGGTGGGCGCTCCCGAATCAGTCGACGCGCGGGCTACAGGAGCCTGCCGCCCACGAACTGGGTCACGCCGGCGACGCGCTGCTGCACGTTGCCGTAGCCGCGCGCCTCCAGTGCCCGCACCACCTCGCCGAGCTCGAACATGCGCATCCCGCTGCGGCGCCCTGCCATCGAGGCCCACGGCCGCATCAGCGCCGTGCGCCCCTGCGCCGAGGTGAACAGCGCGATGCGCCCGCCCGGCGTGAGCACCTCGGTCATGCGGTCGAGCGCCCGCATCGGGTCCTCGAACAGGTGCAGGGCGGCGAAGCAGCACACGGCGTCGAAGCTCGACTCGACGAACGGCAGCTCGACGGCGTCGCCGCGCACGAAGGCGGTCCGGTCGAGCAGCGCGGCGGCGTCGGTGTCGGTGACGGCGCGCGCGAGCATCGTCTCGGAGACGTCGATGCCGACGGCCAGGCCGTCCGGCCCGACCGTGCGCGCGAACTCGCGCGTGAAGTTGCCGGTGCCGCAGGCCACGTCGAGCACGCCGTCGCCCGGCGAGAGGCCGAGCAGGAGCCGCGCGATGCGGTGCTCGTCCTGCATCCCCGGTCCGAGCACGCCCTTCGCCACGCGCCCGAGCGCCGGGCGCCACCAGCGCTCGTAGATCGCCGGTACGACGCGGCTGACCATCAGGTCCTGGGTGACCCCGGTCGATCGCGGTGCGGCATCGCCCACCAGGTCGAGGTAGCCCTCCTCGCGCAGCCGCCCGTCCTCGCGCGCCCACGGCGCGAGCAGCGGCAGCGCCCGGTCGAGCGCCGGCGGCAGTCGCGTGAAGGCGCGGCCCACGGAACGCCGCTTACGCGGGTTCGTCGCCGCGTACGCTGGGCAGCGACCGCTCGCCCTCGCGGGCGGGTCCGCGCTGCTCGCCGCTGAACGCGATGCCGTTCAGGCGCTCGATCTGCATCTCGCCCTCGACCCGCGCCGGGTGCCCCTCGGGCAGCCCGCCGATCAGGTTCCGGATCCGGTTGCGGATGTGCGGCGCGAAGTGGGGGGTGGAGGGGCCCATGAGCTCGCGCACGTCCTCGACGGTCGGCTCGCGCCCGACGCGATCGGGCTTCTCGAACTCGCTCACGCCCGGAAAGCTACCGGGAGCCGGCTAGGAGCCCGAGTCGGGCGAGCGGTCCACCGGGATGAGCTGGAGCAGCTCGTCCACGCGCGCCTGCACGCCGGTGGCCACGGCGTCCTCGTTGCCGAGGACCCAGACGCGGTTGTACAGGCCCTGGCTCGGATCGCCGTTCTCGAAGCCGGGCTGCACGTCGAGCAGGTAGTTCTCGAGCGGCTTGGGCAGCGCGTCGCCGCGGTCTGTCACGAGCAGAGGCGCGTACACGCCGTTGCTGCCGAGCGCGGCGGCCGCCGCGGCGTCGAGCGGGCGCGAGGCGTTCGCGAGCGCGTAGTTGCGGCCCGGCACGACCGCGCCCCAGCCGAAGCCCTTCGAGTTGAAGGCGGTGAACTCGACGGCGCTCTCGACCGGGTTGGTCGCCTTCTCGCCGATGCGCACGACCGTGCCGAGCGCGTCGAGCTGCTTCGCGGTAGCCGGAGACACGATCGACGGCGGGCCGAGCACGTAGATGTTGGGCTTCGAGTGCTGCTGGATCGCCTGGCGCGTGGCCTGCGGGACCTCGTTCTTCTTCACGAACAGGACCGGCGTGCCGGAGCGGGCGGCCCACGAGGCGGCGGGCATTGCGTAGGCGGGGTCCTCGCCCGAGACGACGAGAACGTCGGGCGTCGGCTTGCCGGCCGCGGTGGTCTGGAAGCGGTCGATCGCGGCCGCGATCGCGTAGGGGTCGGAACCCTTTATCGCGCCGCTCTTGAAGCCGTCCGGCGCGGGCGGCTTGTCGCCGACCAGGATCACCTGCGCGCCCTTGGCGAGCGTCTGGCCGCGCGGCTTGAGGCGCGCCAGCGCGTCCTTCGTGACGGCTGGCAGGTCGCCGCCGTCGCTCA
>DASVPL010000160.1:0-8350 GCA_036382905.1 Thermoleophilaceae bacterium
CATGCACGACGTCACGTTCGCGCCGAAGGACGGCACGACGATCCCGCACCTCGTCTTCTTCACGTTCCAGGCGACGTTCTGCATCGTCACCACCGCTCTGGTGTCGGGCGCGGTCGTCGAGCGCATGCGCTTCGGCGCCTACCTGATCTTCGCGGGGCTGTGGTCGATCCTCGTCTACGCGGTGCTCGCGCACTGGGCGTTCGGCGGCGGGTGGCTGATCGACAACGGGACGCTCGACTTCGCCGGCGGCGTCCCGGTCGAGATGGGCTCGGGGTTCTCGGCGCTGGCGGCGGCGCTCGTGGTGGGAGCCAGAAAGGACTACGGGCGCCAGGCGCTGCTCCCGCACAACTCGATCTACGTGCTGCTCGGCGCGGGCCTGCTGTGGTTCGGCTGGTTCGGCTTCAACGGCGGCAGCGGGTTCACCACCGGCCAGAACAGCGTCCTCGCGTTCACCAACACGCTGCTGTGCCCCGCCGCCACCCTCGTGGTGTGGTTCGGGCTCGACGCTCTCCGCGGCCGCAAGGCCACGGCCATCGGCGCCGCCACCGCGATCATCGTCGGCTGCGTGCTGATCACCCCCGCCGGCGGCTTCATCAGCCCGGGCTGGGCCATGGCGCTGGGCGCGGCGGGCGCATTCCCGTGCTACGCGCTGATCATGTTCCGCCCCCGCACCCGGGTCGACGAGACGCTCGACGTGCTCGCCGCCCACGGAATCGCCGGTTTCACCGGAATCCTGTTCATCGGGTTCTTCGCCCAGCAGAACTGGAACGGCCTGTCCGACGGCCTGCTGTACGGCAATGGCGACCAGCTCAAGTGGCAGGCGCTGGCCGCCCTGGCCACCCCGATCTACGCGTTCGTGATGACGTTCGGCCTGCTCAAGCTGATCGGGCTGGTGATCCCGCTGCGCGCGACCGAGCGCGACGAGGCACTCGGCATGGACGTCACGCAGCACGGCGAGGAGGCATACCCCTCCGGCGAGGGCGCGATCCTCGTCCTTCCGCCGGACGGGGACGGCGTGCGCGGTACCGAGCGGGCGGGCGTGCCGGTGGGCGATCCCGGCCTAGCCTGATCGGCCTGACCGTCTGGGGCATCCACAACGACAAGCCGGCGTACGACTTCGTCGAGGACGGGCACGTGGCCGTCGGCTGGCGGCGGATCGGCGACCTGCGCGCGATCGGTGCGGACCGGGAGGCGCTGAAGGCCGAGCTGGCCGAGGCGTATCCCGACGCCAAGCCGCGGGCGATCCCGGTGTGGGCCGGCGTGCTGCTGCGGTTCGCGTTCGAGATGCGGGTCGGCGACCTCGTCGTCCACCCCTGCAAGGGCGACTCGACGCTGAGCTTCGGCCGGGTGGCGGGCGGCTACCGCTGGGAGCCGGACGCGCCGCCGGACAATCGCCACCGCCGCGCGGTCGACTGGCTCGAGGTGGGCGTGCCGCGGATGGTGTTCTCGGAGTCCGCCCGCCACGAGCTCGGCTCGGCGATCACGCTCTTTCGCGTGCGCCGCAACGCGGACGAGCTGCGGGCGGTCGTGGAAGGTGCGGTGGCCTGACCCGGCCGGGGGGAGCCGCCCACGCTCCTGGGCCCACCTGGCCCACGATCCGCATCTGCGTGCGGCGCCGTAGATACCTGCTAGTGGGGAGTGTCAAGGCGCCAACCCACTGCTACGCTCGCCGCGAGGGACTGCCGTCCGGTTTTTGAGGTACATCCGCCGTCATAAGCTCGTCGTATGCCTTGCGGCGAGCCTCGCGATCGTGCTCGTCGCGAGCGGCGCAATGTATGCGCTCGGCGTCTTCACCGGAATCTCTGACGGCCTATCGCTCAGGTGGAGCGCGCAGACAGCGAACCTCCGCGCCAAGGGTGCCCCGAAGGAGGACAAGCATCCGCCCGTTGACCCCGTGCCGGGCCCCGGCGGTGGCCGCGGACCATCGGACGGCGGCGCCTCCCAGCTGGATGAGGGCGACCATGCGGGATCGGGCGGTCGCGGGAGGCGACACGAGCCCGAACCCGAGCAGACCCGGAGACCGGACAAGAAGGATGGGCGCGGTCGTGACGATGAGTCGGAGGACAACCAGCTACCGGAGGACGACGAGGGCGGGGACGCGGCCCCGCCAGGCGAGGACAAGGGCGAGGGCAAGGGCGGAGGAAGCGACGGCGACGCCGGTGATGGCGATGACACCGACCCTGGCGGGCCCGGGCCGATTCCAACCGTTCCCGCGGTGCCGGTGACTCCCCCGGGCGAGGACGACCTTCCGCCGCCGCCGCCGCGCCGTCTCCTGGCCTAGAGCGCAGCTCGCGACCGACGCCTACGGCGCCGCCGACGCCACCAGGCGGCAAACGGATAGGCGGCAAGGAGAAGGCCAGCCAGGACGATGCCGACGACGATCGGCACTCCGGCATCCGAGACAAAGTCCCCCAGGCCGCTGCTGAACGCGTCGCTGTCTGCGTCGCGCAGCGAATCGAGGAGGTCACCCCGCTTCTGGAGCAGCTTGTTGCTGAGATCGCCGTTCGCCTTCCGGTACCCCTCCTTGGCACCACGTGCGGCCCCGCTCCTGCACTGCGCCGAGGTGAGCTTGAACAGGGGCCCCCAGGCTCCCGATTCCGTCGGATCGAGCGGGGCCGACTCACCGAGGTAGGCCAGCAGCCTGCGAAGGTTGTCGTCGCGGGCTTGACCGCACTCCGTGGTCGACAATCGGAGGAACCGCTCTACCGCAAGCGAGTAGGTGCGCCACTTCCCCTCCTCGTCCTCGAAGTACGCCGACACGCGAGCCTCGAGCGCCGCGGCAGTGCGCCGCCAGCCGGTGACCGTTTCCATGTTGGTCCTCGCGACGGCCTCCGCCTTGTCGCGCTTCTCCTCGATGCAGCGTTCTCGCCCCGCCTGCGATCTCTGCGCGCCGCGCGCGCAGGCGACCCGCTGGGCAGCAGCTTGTGGCAGAGCATTCGCTGCCAGAAATCGGGCATTCGAGATTGCGGTCGCGGCGGATTCGCTCAGATCCTTGACGACGCCTGTCTTGACCTCGAGCTCCTGCGGATGGTCGTTCCACTGCTTGGTCACCGCTGGTATGAGCACGGCGGTCGTGATTACGGCGAGGATGAACCCGGCCGGTTTGACCGCCTGCCGGGCGAGCTGCAGCGATGTGGCAACGACCTCTTCGCCCTCTGCCTCCAGGCGCGTGAGCTCTTCGTCCGAGAGGCGGTGCTCCAGTCGCCGACCGTCCTTGAGCTCGGTGGTGACGAGATGGCCTCCGCCATCCTGAGGATGATCCGCTTGTGAGATTTCTTGCCCCCGGTCAGAAAAGTTAACTGACTCAAAACGCGCGCAGCGCAGGGGTCCGGCGCAGTCGCTAGCCGGCGAGCCGCCACAACGCGTCGCCGCCGACCGGCTCGCACGTGACCTTGCCGTCGCCGGCGAGCCAGGCGAGCTTGTCCTGCGCGGCCGGTATGTCCGCGTCCACCAGGTCGGAGGGACGCATCACGGCCGCGACCTCGGCCGTGGTGAGCCCGAGCGGGAATGCGGCAAGCGCCTCGACCGGGTCCTCCGGCGGCGGTCGGCGCTCGAGCGACGTGTCGAGGTTCGCGAGCGCCGTGTCGTATGCCTCGAACGGCTGGAACCCCCCGACCTCGAGGCGGCGCCCTTCGGCGTGCTCGAAGATCACCGACGGCGCCGTGAAGCGGACGGGCCCGTCGGTGGTCGCGAAGCGTCCCTGCACGTGGGTCGGCGAGCCGTCGGCCGAGCGCGCGAGCGTCTTGTCAGCCGCGTAGTCGGCCACCACGTGCGGACTCTCGATGCTGTCAACCACGGCGCCGGCGTCGAGGCCGGGCACGCGGGCGAGGGCGGCGCGCAGGTCGTCGTCCTCGTCGAGCAGGCCCATCGACGCGAAGTGCATGAGCTGGAGCGCCTGGAGCGCAGCCTCGCCGAGCGCGGGGTCGATCGCCCGCGCCGCCACGACGGCGCGGCACGCCCGCGAGGTGCCCGCCACGCGCTCCTTCAGCTGGAGCGCGAACGGCATCCCGAAGCGGCGCTCGAACACGCGCCAGCCCGCCGTGTTGAGCGCCGGCGTGTAGCCACGGTCCACGTACGCCTGCGAGGTCTCGCTGAGGCCGATCATCACCAGCCGCCACTCGATCTGGTCGCCGAAGCGCCAGGCGAGGCGGGCGTGTGCGGGCCGCGCCGAGTACGCCCACGGGCAGCCCGGGTCGGTGAAGTGGATCGCGGTGACGGCGGCCACAGAGTCAGCCTAGGGCACGAGCAGCGCCCGGTTGTCGCACCGCCAGACCCCGTGCTTAACTCGGCTGACATTGAGCGCTAGATCTTCCGTATCGGGTCGCTTCGCGGAACCGTCGCGGCACGCGGTGGTGATCGGCCGCTGGGGCGACGACACCGCCCTAGTGCGAACCGACGAGGGGGTCACGTTCGAGGTGCGCGTGCCCGAGGCGCTGCGCGAAGGCTTCGACGTCGGCGCCGAGTTGCGGATCGATCCCGCCAGCGGCGGGATCCTGGGCTGGGGCCCGGTCGGCGTTCGCTGACCCTGGGCGGGGCCGTGCAGGCCCGCTGCGAGCCTGGCACCCGGCGGCATACTGGGCGCGATGACGATTTCGACGCAGACCCTGCGCGTGGCGCTGGCTCAGATCGACGCGGTCGTCGGCGACATCGACGGCAACGCCGCGAAGATCGCCGACCAGATCGCCCGCGCGCGCGAGCAGGGCGCGCAGCTCGTGCTGCTTCCCGAGCTGGCGCTGAGCGGCTACCCGCCCGAGGACCTGCTGCTGAAGACCCACTTCGTCGATGCCGCGGGAGCCGCCCTGCGTGAGCTGGCCACCGGCGTGCACGGCATCGTCGCCCTGGTCGGCTTCCCCGAGCGCGCCGGCGACGTCTACAACGCGGCGGCGGTCCTGGCCGACGGCGAGATCGCGGCCGTCTACCGCAAGATGCTCCTCCCGAACTACGGCGTCTTCGACGAGCAGCGCTACTTCCAGTCGGGGAGCGAGCCCGCGCTGATCGAGCTGAATGGGATCGCGATCGGGGTGACCATCTGCGAGGACATCTGGACGCCCGGCCCGCCCGCGGCGACGCAGGCGCTGGCGGGGGCCCAGGTCATCGTGAACCTGTCCTCCTCGCCCTACCACGCCGGCAAGCCGCTCGAGCGCGAGCGGATGCTGATCCAGCGCGCACGCGACAACCTCGCCGCGATCGTGCTCTGCAACCTCGTCGGCGGCCAGGACGAGCTGGTCTTCGACGGGCACAGCGTGGCGATCGACCAGAACGGCACCGTGCTGGCGCGGGCCCCGCAGTTCGAGGAGTCGCTGACGCTCTGCTCGATCGAGACCGGGCCGGTGGCCTCCGCGCGACTGCGCGACGCCCGCCACCGCTCCGCCGTGCGTGCGGCGGGCGAGCCGAGCGTGCCGGTGATCGCGCGCCTGACCGTCGAGCCGCGGGACACGCCCGCGCCGGACGACGCGCCGGTGGCCGAGCCACTCGAGCCCGTGGAGGAGATCTACGCCGCGCTCAGGACCGGGCTGCGCGACTACGTGACCAAGAACGGCTTCGAGGGCGTGGTGCTGGGCCTCTCGGGCGGGATCGACTCGGCGCTCGTGGCGCTGATCGCCGTCGACGCGCTCGGGGCGGACCGGGTGACCTGCGTCTCGATGCCCTCCCCCTACTCCTCGGAGGCCACTCGCTCAGACGCCCGGGCGATCGCCGCCAACCTCGGCACCGGCTTCGTCGAGCTGACCATCGAGGAGCTGATGGAGGGCTACGAGTCGGTGCTCGCCGAGCAGTTCGCAGGTCGCGAGCCGGACATCGCCGAGGAGAACCTCCAGGCGCGGATCCGGGGCAACATCGTGATGGCCCTGTCGAACAAGTTCGGCTGGCTCGTGCTGACGACCGGGAACAAGTCGGAGCTCTCCGTCGGCTACGCGACGCTCTACGGCGACATGGCCGGTGGCTTCGCGGTGCTGAAGGACGTGTTCAAGGGGTGGGTCTACCGGTTGGTGGAGTGGCGCAACGAGCGCGAGGGCCGCGAGCTCGTGCCGAACACGGTCCTGGAGCGCCCGCCCTCCGCCGAGCTGCGCCACGAGCAGCGCGACGACCAGTCGCTGCCGCCCTACGAGGTGCTCGACGCGATCCTGCTGGGCTACGTGGAGGGCGACCTCGACGCCGACGTCCTGGTGGCCCACGGCCTCCCGCGCGAGGACGTGGAGAGGGTGATCGGGCTGGTGGACCGCGCCGAGTACAAGCGCCGTCAGGCCCCGCCCGGCATCCGCATCTCCACGCGTGCGTTCGGTCGCGACCGGCGGCTGCCGATCACGAACCGCTTCGGCCGCTAGGTGTAGCTCCTAACCACGTTTGTCATCCGGGCCCCCTTGGAGGCTGGGAGGTGTCGAAGCCACCAGCCCCAAGGAGGACCCGGATGAAGCTCCACGCTAACGCCCGCACCTGTCCGAACAGCCGCAGGCTGCTCGTGGACAGGATCCTGAGGGAAAGTTGGTCGGTGACGGCGGCGGCCGAGGCCGCCGGCGTCAGCGAGCGGACCGCCTACCGCTGGCTCGCGCGCTTTCGTCAGGAGGGGGCGCCCGGGCTGCTCGACCGCTCCTCGCGGCCGCAGCGGGTCCACGCGACACCGGCCCGCCTGGTCGAGGCGATCGAGCGGCTCAGGCGACTGCGGATGACCGCCGCGCAGATCACGGAGATCCTCGGGGTCCCGCTCTCGACGGTCTCGCTCTGGCTCAAGCGGCTCGGGCTCGGCAAGCGCTCGCGGCTCGAGCCGCCGGAGCCGCCGAACCGCTACGAGCGCCGCCATCCCGGCGAGCTCGTCCACGTCGACATCAAGCAGCTCGGGCGGATCTCGCCGAAGGGCGCCGGCCACCGCGTCGTCGGCCACCGCGCGAGCCAGTCGAATCGCCGCGTCGGCGCCCGGCAGCGGCGCACGACGCGCTTCGAATACGTCCACGTGATGGTCGACGACCACACGCGGCTCGCCTACGCGGAGGTGCTGGCAACGCTCACGAGCCGCTGCGCGGTCGGCTTCCTGCGCCGCGGCGTCGCCTGGTTCGCTCACCGTGGCGTCCGCGTCGGTGCAGTCATGACCGACAACGGCTCGAGCTACACGGCTCACGCTCACCGCCGCGCGCTTGAGACGCTCGGCCTGCGCCACCTGCGCACCCGGCCCTACCGCCCGCGGACCAACGGCAAGGCCGAGCGCTTCATCCAGACGCTCCTCAACGAGTGGGCCTACGAACGCGTCTTCGGCAGCTCAGCCGAGCGCGCTGCCGCGTTGCCGCTGTTCCTCGAGCGCTACAACTACCGGCGTCCACACGGCTCCCTCGGCCACAAGCCCCCGGCGTCGCGGCTGACGAACGTCGTTGGGAACTACAGCTAGGCGATCCCGAGCCGGGCCTTCATCTCGTCCGGCATCGGGCGGACGGCCACGGTGACGCGCGAGGTCGCGCAGAGCCGGCCCCGGTCGTCGGTCATGTCGACGTCCCAGACCCACGAGGTCCGGCCGCGGTGGCGGCGGGTGCCCACCGCCTCGACGCTGCCCTCGAAGACCGGCCGCAGGAAGTTCAGGTTGTGGGACATGCCCTGGGCGAGCATCCCGGTCGGCACGACCGCCTGCGCGGTGGCCTCGGAGACCAGTCCCTCGGCCAGCGCGGCGTAGGTACCGCCGTGCACGAGGCCGAACGGCTGCTTGTGCCGGGAGGCCACCGTGAAGCGGCCCACGGCGCGCTCCTGACCCACCTCGAGGTGCTCGAACTCCAGGATGCCGGAGAGCGTTTCCCGCGGCTCGACCGGCAATGACGGCTCGGTGTTCACGCGGGCAAGTTACTCTTTCGCCGCCCCATGCCGACTTTCGATCAGCTTCCCGCCGAGCAGCGCGCCATCATCGAGCTCGTCGTCCAGCGCGGGCGGACCTACGAGCAGCTCGCCGACGCGCTGCAGATCACGCCCGAGCGGGTGCGCGAGCTGGCGCACGACGCGCTGGTGGAGCTCTCGCCGCGCAGCGCCGCACGCGTGGACGCCGACCGGCGCACGCAGATAGCCGACTACGTGCTGAACCAGCAGTCGAGCGCCGAGGCCACCGCCACGCGCACGCACCTGAAGCGCTCGGAGGCGGGGCGCATGTGGGTCTCCTCGCTGCTCGACTCGCTCGAGCACATGTACGAGGACGGCAACGCGCCCGACGTGCCGGATGCCGAGGCCGAGGAGGAGCGTCCGCGCCGCCGGGAGCGGGAGCGCGAGCGAGAGCGGGAGCGCCCCAGGGAGCGCGAGCGCACGCGTGATCGCGAGCGTGACCGTGATCGTGATCACGAGCGCGGGGCCGCCGCACGCGAGCGACCGCGCCGCGACGAGCCGC
>DASVPL010000161.1:0-4700 GCA_036382905.1 Thermoleophilaceae bacterium
GCCGCAGGATCTGCCAGCCCGGCACGCCGGTCTGGTCGTCCGCGAAGCCCCGGGAGTAGAGCTCGGTGTTGATCGTCGCGGACGTGACGCTGGCCATCGGAAGGCCCTGCGTCGTCTCGACCAGCTCGCGCGCCAGCGACGTGCCGGCCTCGCGCGTACGGGTCTCCCCGGTGCTCTTGTTCGCCCGGTCGATCATCGTGACCGTGCCGAGGACGCCGACGAGGATCACGAAGATCGCGATCATCATCTCGACCATCGAATAACCGGCTTCGCCGCTGTGATCGGGCCCGCGAGGCATCGAGGACTGATCGGGACGAGCGACCGCCAACTTGATAGCTGGCGCCGGGAGCCCTTAGAACATGCGTCTAGGGGCGGTCAAGCCCCGGCGCAGAGCTGCGCGCGGGGCGCCCCGAACCCGGCCGCCGAGCGCGGCCGGGCGGGGTCGGACGGATTGCCTACGTCAGTCGGCCGTTTGCTCGGTCCAGCGCCCGCCATCCCAGTAGCGGAGCCGCTTCTGGCCCTGCGGGTCCGGGTACCAGCCGGCGGCCGGAGCCGACGGGTCCGGCTGGGAGGCCGGGGTCGGGCTGGAGACCGGAGCAGGGGAGGACGGAGCCGGCGAGGACGGGCCGGGGGCCGGTGCGTCGCCGGGACTTGGCGCGCCACCGGGGCCGCCACCCGGGCTCGGCGGGCCACCGAGACCGCCGCCGGGCGTGCCGCCCGGGCTCGGCGGGCCACCGAGACCGCCACCGGGAGCGGGCATACCGCCCGGCTGGTGCGCGCCGGCGCCGGGCGCACCCGCGCCGCCGCCGGAGCCGATGTTCGCCGTCGCCTCGTTCACCGTCGCGGCGAGGTCGGGACGGACGAGCAGCACGGTCCCCGCCAGGAGGACCAGGGCCGCGAGGATCGCGAGGAACCCTCCGAACTTGAACTCGCCGTCGCCCGCGACGATCTCGACGATGAACGCGATCGCGAACAGGGCCGCCACCGCTCCGAGCCAGCGCTGGGCCGAGGTGACCTGCGGCGGCAGGTTCGCCGCCATCCCGACGAGGTGCGCGACCGCCAGCGCCGCGGCGCCCAGCGCGGCGAAGAAGATGACGACGTCGACGATGTTGAAGATCTCCCACGCGCTGAGCTCGCCTGGGTCGAACCAGGCCATGAAGGTGAACAGCGCGAGCAGCGCGCCACCGGCGGCGGTGAGGATGTGACCGATGTTCCCTCTGGGGTTACTCAAGTCCTTGCTCCGATCTAGCGTTGGGGAAGCGGCGTCACTCTAACCGGTTCTCGGGCCATACTGGCCACCGCCCATGGACCCGCTGCGTGACATCGAGGGACTCGTCGAGCACGAGGGCCGCTGGCCCGGGACCGATGCCGAGCGGCGAGCCGCCCGGCATCTCGAGCGCAGGCTGCGCGCGATCGGGCGCGAGGTCGAGGTCGAGCCGTTCGACGTCTGGCCGCGCTGGCCGCTCGCGCACCTGATCCACGCCCTCGCCGCCATAGTCGGCAGCCTCGTCGCGTCCAGCAAGCCGCTCGCCGGCGCGATCGTCCTGCTGGTCGTCGCGCTGCTCACGCTCGGCGACCTCACCGGCAGGTTCCAGATCACCCGCCGCCTGACCGGGCGGCGCGCGTCGCAGAACGTGGTCTCGCGCGAGGGCGGCGACCTGCCCGGCACGCTCGTGCTCGTCGCGCACTACGACGCCGCGCGCAGCGGAGCCGTCTTCAACGACCGGGCGATGCGCCGCCGCGCGTGGATCGGCCGGGTGCTGCACCGCCCGATCGGCCCGTTCGAGCCGTTCTTCTGGGCGATCGTCGCCAGCCTGGTGTGCGCGCTGCTGCGCCTCGCGGGGATCGACGGCGACGTGCTCTCGGCGGTCCAGTTCGGCGCGGCCGTGGTGCTGATCGTCAGCGTCGCGCTGCTCGCGGACATCGGGCTCTCGGAGGTCGTCCCGGGCGCGAACGACAACGCTTCGGGCGTCGCCACGGTCCTGCGGCTGGCCGATCGCTACGGCGGCGACCTCGAGCACTTCGACGTCTGGGTGCTGCTCACCGGCTCCGAGGAGGCGTTCGCGCAGGGGGCCCGCGCTTTCCTGCGCCGCCACAGGGACGAGCTCGAGCGCGGCCGCACGGTGTTCGTGAGCGTTGACAAGGTGGGTGCCGGCGGCGTCCGCTTCGCCCGCCGCGAGGGGCTGATCCTCGCGCGCTCGCACCACCCCGCCCTCGTGGACCTCTGCGATCAGATCGCGGACGAGGACGCCGACGAGGGGCGCTACGACGCGCGCTCGATCGTCTCGCGCAGCGTCACGGACGCGGTCCCCGCGCGCGGCGCGAAGTTCGCGGTAGCGAGCGTCTCCTGCCTGCCGGAGGCCGGCTACGCGCCGCACTATCACCAGCCGACCGACCTCCCCGAGCACATCGACCCGGAGGCGCTCGACCGCGCGTTCGGGTTCTGCTCCGAGCTGATCGAGCTGATCGACGACGAGATCGGCCCGCGGCTGCGCGACTAGAACAAGCGGCCAAATCAGTTCAGATGGCCGCGAAGCTGACGTATGGTCGCCGCCATGAACCTCAAGGCACTGATCGGAACCACCTTCATCTGCACCGCCCTGATCGGTGGGGCCGCCACGGCGGAAGCCAAGCCGCAGGAGAAGAAGCTCAAGCACTGCAAGCAGCACGGCAAGAAGCTCAGCTGCGTGACTCCCGACGACGACCAGACTGTCGAGGGTGTCTGCCCAGGCGAGTACGAGCCGGTCGAGCTGGTCCAGCTCCCGCCGGGCAACGAGGTCGTCGACCTGAACAGCAACTTCATCCTCTGCTACAGCGACGTGCTCGGCGTTACCGACGACAAGCAGCTCGGCAAGGCGAGCTAGCCGGGTGCGCCGCGGACCCAGTCGAGCGACCGAGGATGCCCGGCGCCCGGCATGTCGCCGGAGCCCGCGCGGAGCACGGCCGAGCGCACGGCGTCCCGGAGCACCGTCGTCGAGCGCGACCTCGGTAGCGCGCCGGCGAGCACGGCACTAGCTCACCTCCCCCGCCCCGTTCTTAAGATGCGGTGGGTGCGCCTGCTCGCGCTCACCGCAGTGGTCGCCCTGGGTCTGGCCGCGCCGGCGCAGGCCCAGAACGCGTGCTTCGGCCAGACGGACGCCGACTCGGTCGAGCAGAAGCCGGGCCCGGCGCTGCGCTTCGGGATCACCCCGGGCGTCCAGACCGGCCAGTACGTGACCGGCGCCGTGCCGCCGCGGACGCCCGAGGATCCGGCGAAGCAAGTCGCGGGGCTCGCGGGGCTGCGCCCGGGCGATGGGCCGTTCGTGCTCCGGCTGCACCGCTTCTTCTGGTCCGGCGGTGAGGACGAGATCCGGCGCGTGCTCGCGCTGTCCGACCTCTACACCCGCGCCGGGTACCTGGTCGAGCTCCAGCTCCGCTACCACCCGAACGCACAACAGGAGGGCGACATCGGCGCGTGGGTCGAGCACGTGCGCGAGGTGGTGCGGCGCTTCGGCGCGAACCCGCGGGTCGTGGCGATCCAGGTGACGAACGAGGTCAACATCACGTTCTCGCCGGACTCCTCGGACGGCTCCTACACGGGGGCGCGCGACGCGCTCATCGAGGGCGTCGTCGCCGCGAAGGACGAGGTTCGCAAGCGCGGCTTCCGCCAGCTCGAGATCGGGTTCAACTGGGCGTATCGCAGCGAGCCGAGTGCGGAGAACGGCTTCTGGAGCTACCTCCGCGATCATGGCGGACCCCGTTTCGTCGAGGCGCTCGACTGGGTCGGCGTGGACGCGTACCCGGGCACGGTGTTCCCGCCGGCGCACACGGAGGGCGGCGAGCGCGACGGGATGGTCAACGCGTTCAGCACGTTCCGCTGCTACGCCGGCAGTGCTGGCATCCCGGAGACGGTGCCGATCCACGTGGAGGAGAACGGCTGGCCGACCGCGCCGCCCGAGCGCTCCTACGAGCAGCAGGCGAAGGTGGCGGAGACGCTCGTCCGCGCCGTGAACGACTTCCGCGGCACCTACAACATCACCGACTACCGCTGGTTCAACCTGCGCGACGGCGACACCACCTCGCCGAACTTCCAGACGCAGTACGGCCTGATGACCGACGAGTACGAGCCGAAGCCCGCATACGGCGTGTACTCGCGGCTCGTGCGCGAGCTGACCGAGCGCTACGCCAAGCCGCGGCTCACGCTCTCGGTGCGCTGCCGGGCGCGGCGCTGGGGAGCGGCCGTGGGCGGGCCCGACGTCGATCAGGTGCTGAGCGCGACGTTCCGGGTCGGCGACCTGCACGCCCCGACGGACGCGCGGGCGCCGTTCGAGCGCTCGATCTCGGCGCGCACCTTCGACCGCGACCGGCGCCGCTGGAACATGGTGGCTCGGGTCACCCTGATCGACGGGCGGACAGCCGACCTGCACCGCCGCATCGGCCGCTGCGATCGGTGATCCGTCCGTCTGAGCGCTCAAGGTCTGCGCTCAGGGTCCGAAAGGAGACTTGAGCCCCGGGGGCGAATGCCGGATTGTTCGCCCTCTACCCCGGGGAACCATCGACCGAAGACCCCCTGATGACCTACGGCTACGAACTCACCGGCCGCATCGAAAGCGAGCCGATCGACCTGCTCGCGGAGTGGCTCGAGGCCATGATCGGCCTCCGGCTGACCGCCTTCGCCACCAACGCGAAGCAGAACGAGATTCGCCAGATCGCTCACGGTG
>DASVPL010000162.1:0-27055 GCA_036382905.1 Thermoleophilaceae bacterium
TGCTGCGCGCGCTCGGGGGCGCGACCGTGCCGCGGGTCACGGTGATCCTGAGGCAGGCGTACGGCGGCGCGTACATCACGATGAACTCGAAGGAGCTGGGCGCCGACTTCTCCTTCGCGTGGCCGCGCGCGCGGATCGGGATCATGGCCGCCACCCAGGCGGTCGGGATCACGCATCGGGCCGAGATAGCCGCCGCGCCGGATCCCGTCGCGCACCGGCGCCGGCTGGCGGAGCGCTACGCGGCGGAGCACCAGAGCGCCTACGCGGCCGCGCGCGACGGGTTCGTCGACGAGATCATCACGCCTCACGAGACGCGCGAGCGGCTGTGCGCCGCCCTCTCGACCTTCAGGGGAAAGCGCCTGTGACCGGCGTGCTGCCCGACACGCGACTCGCGCGTGCCCTCCACGACGGGGTGGCGCAGCGGCTCGCCGGGGTGGCGGCCGCGCTCGGCTCCGCCCGTGATCTGAGCGCGAGCGACCGCGCGCGCTGCGCCGCTGAGCTGAGTGCTGCGATCACCGAGCTGCGTGAGCTGATCGAGCAGGGCGCCGGGGGGCCGGACGCCCCGGCCGGCGGCCTGGAGCGGCTGATAAGCGACTTCGTGGTCGAGGGCATTCGCAACGCGGAGAAGCACGCGCACCCCCACCTGATCGCCTTCTCCGGCTACGTGGCGAAGGACCGGATCCACGTCGAGGTGCTGAACGACGGCGTCCTGCCGGCCACGAGCGCCGAGGGCACCCACGTCGGGCTGCGGTTGATCGGCGACGAGGCCGCGCGTCAGGGCGGCACGGTCGCGGCCGAGCCGCTGGGGCCGGACGGCTGGAGCACGAGGCTCACAATTCCGCGGGAGTAGGCCCGTGAGGCGGGGCCTTCAGTGGCGTACGCCCTCGACGGCGCCGATGGCGTTGAAGCCGCCGTCCACGTGAAGGACCTCGCCGCTGATCGCGACGGCCAGGTCCGACAGCAGGAAGCAGACGGGGCCCGCGAGCACGGACGAATCGCCCGTGTCCCACCCGAGCGGAGCACGCAGGGACCACGTCTTGCAGAGGTCCGCGAAGCCCGGCACGCCCTGCGAGGCCAGCGTCTCGAGCGGGCCGCACGCCACCAGGTTCACGCGGATGCCGCGCGGTCCGAGGTCGCGCGCGAGGTAGCGGCTGACCGACTCGAGCGCCGCCTTGCAGACGCCCATCCAGTCGTAGGTCGGCCACGCTCGCGACCCGTCGAAGTCGAGGGCCACGAGGCTCCCGCCCGCGGACATCAGCGGGGCGAGCGCCGCGGCCAGCGCCTTGAACGAGTAGGCGCTCGTCCGGAACGCCAGCTCGGCGCTCTCCCGCGGCGTGGTGAGGAAGTTGCCGCCCATGGCGTCCGGCGGCGCGTACGCGACCGCGTGGAGCGCGCCGTCCACCGCCCCCCAGCGGCGTTCGAGGTCGCCGTGCAGCAGCTCGAACGCCTCCGGGTCGTTCACGTCGAGCTCGAGGATGTCCGCCTGCTCTGGGAGCTGCCGCGCCGCCCGCTCGGTCATGCGCCGCATCCGGCCGAAGCTCGTCAGCACCAGCTCGGCGCCGAGGAGCTGCGCGGCCTCCGCCACCCGGAACGCGAGCGAATGACGCGTGGCGATGCCGGTGATCACGATGCGCTTGCCCTCCAGAAGGCGCGCGCCGGAGAGTCGCGACTCGGCCAGG
The DNA here is from genome assembly GCA_036382905.1 of Thermoleophilaceae bacterium. Classification (GTDB taxonomy): domain Bacteria; phylum Actinomycetota; class Thermoleophilia; order Solirubrobacterales; family Thermoleophilaceae; genus AC-37. Next base: position 1,680 of record DASVPL010000162.1, read on the forward strand.
GCGCGTGGAACGAGTTGGGCCGGCATGCTCGTCATGGCTCGATCGCCGCGGCGAGCGAGGGCTCCGGCGCCTCGAGGCTCTGGGTGCCGTCACCGAAGGCGATGCCCTGCATGTGCGACGCGCGGAAGAGCGGGTAGTGGAGCTCGCCGAACGGCCCCCCGGTCAACCCCGTGCCGCCGTGGGTGCCGAGGTACGCGGAGAACGCGACGTGGGACTCGTTCACCTTCAGGAGCCCGCCGTTGACGAGGCCGGTCGCGAACGAGTCGGTCACGCGGGGGTCCGTCGCCCAGACCGAGTTGCGCAGCCCGTACGGGTTGTCGTTCATCCAGTCGAGCACGGTGTCGAGCAGCTCGCCGTCGCCGTCGCAGTCGTCCGCGACGACCAGGGGCAGCAGGGGGAAGAAGGTCTCCTCCCGCACGCAGCGCAGCCGGCGCGCCTCGGCCAGCCCGCGGACCAGCACCACCGTGGGCTCGATGAACGCGCCGTCCACCGCGGGGTTGCCGTCCACGCCCACGCGCTCGCCGCCGCACAGCAGCTCGCACCCGTCCTGCTCCGCCTCGCCCAGGAAGTCGAAGAACGTGTCCATCTTCAGGACGGGGCTCAGCACGGCGCCGGGCTCGCTCGGATAGGCCGGCCGGATCTCCGCGACCCGGGCCAGGAAGAGCTCCGTGAACTCGGACGCGATGGCGGGGTGGAGGATCGCCTGCTTCGGCACCATGCAGATCTGGCTCGAGCCGTAGAACGACTCGGTCAGCGCCTTCGCGGCCCTGTCCAGGTCGGCGTCGCTCCAGACGAGGAACGCGTCGTTGCCGGACAGCTCGAGGATCGGCTTCTTGCCGCTCGCGAAGCACTCCTGGCCGAACCGCAGTCCCGCCGCGCTCTCGCCGAACCACATGATGTCGTCGACGTGCGGGCTCTCGACCCATGTCTTGACGATCCGCTTCGAGTATCCGCTCACGAGGTTCAGCGTGCCCGGCGGCATGCCGCGGTCGTCGAGCACCGGGAGGACCACCTCGCGGAAGAGGTACATCACGCCGAGTGGAGCCGTCCTCGGGGCCTTCACGACCAGGGCGTTGCCCGCGAGCAGCGCCATCAGGCCCAGCGCGGCGTTCGACGCGGCCGCGTTCTGCGGCGGGTTGATGCACACCACGCCGTCCGGCTTGCGGGTGAGCAGCATCCGGCGCTCGCCGTCGTGGAACGTCTGGGAGATCTGCGCGAAGGCCCAGTCGAGCGCCTCGGGGCTGCTCGCCTGCACGATCCCCTCGGCCTCCCACTCGGCGAGCCGCCGCGGGTGCCCCTCGGCGATCAGCACGTCGACGAAATCGTCGAAGCACTCGCGGATGCGCTCGTTCAGCGCGTGCCCGAGCGCCTTGCGCTCCGCGTGCGAGACGCGCCGCAGCTCGCGGCTCGCCTCGGCGGCGGCCGCCAGCGCGGCGAGGTTGTCCTCGTCGTCGCCGACGGCGCACCGTCCTGCGAGCAGGGCGAGGTCGCGCTCGTCGCACTCGCGTCCGAGCTCCATCGCCCGCTTGGCGTTGAAGGCGCGCCGCGGGTCGCGGATCAGCGCCTCCGCGTGGGGCACGTACGTCCAGCCGATGCCCTCGCTGTCGCGGTCCCCGATGCGGAGCTGGAACGACCTCAATCGACCGGCACCGGCTCGAGGGGGCGGTCGTCGAACACCTCGTCGGCGCTCGACTGGAGCTGCCCGGCCTGGTAGCGCCCGTACGCCTCGAGGTCGAGCAGGCCGTGGCCGCTGTAACAGAAGACGATCGTCGCCTTGCGCCCGGTCCGCCGGCAGTCCGTTGCGATGTCGATCACGGAGCGGATCGCGTGGGCCGTCTCCGGCGCCGGAAGCAGGCCGTGCAGGCGCGCGAACTCCGAGCCGGCCTCGAACACCTCGAGCTGGTCGAACGCCACCGCGTCGACGAGCCCCTCGTCGCGCAGCAGACCCATCAGCGGAGCCGCGCCGTGGTAGCGCAGCCCGCCGGCGTGGATCGGCGGCGGCACGAAGTCGTGACCGAGCGTGTACGTCTTGGCGGCGATGCCCGCCCCGGTCGCGTCGGCGAAGTCGTAGCGATACTCGCCCTTGGTGAGGGTCGCGCAGGCGCTCGGCTCGGCGGCCACCATCCTGATGTCGGCGCCGGCCAGCTTGTCCGGGACGAACGGCAGGCAGAAGCCGCCCATGTTGCTGCCGCAGCCGACCGAGGCGACCAGATAGTCCGGGGTGCGTCCGATCTGCTCGAGCTGCTCGCGCAACTCGAGCCCGATCACCGTCTGGTGGAGGAGCACGTGGTTGCCGAAGGCGCCCATCGAGAGGCGCGCGTCCGGGTCGCGGTGGACCGCCTCGAGCGCCTCGGTCACGGCGCAGCCCTCGCTGCCGGGGTGGTCCGGCGTCTCGGCGAGCACGCTGCGGCCGTACTCGGTCTCGTCGCCCGGGCTGGGGTGCACCGTGGCGCCGTACGTCTCCATCAGGTAGCGGCGGTACGGCTTGCCGTGGTAGCTGGCCCGGACCATGAAGACCTCGACCTCGATCCCCATCAGCGAGCCCGCGAGGGCGAGCGCCGTGCCCCACTGGCCCGCGCCGGTGTCGGTCACCAGGCGCTTCACGCCGTCGTTGCGGGCGAGGGCGGCCTGCGCCAGCGCCGAGTTGAGCTTGTGGCTGCCCGACGGGCTCGACCCCTCGTACTTGAACCAGATCTCGGCCGGGGTGTCGAGGCTGCGCTCGAGCGCGAGCGCGCGGTAGAGCGGCGTCGGGCGCCACAGCCTGTAGGCGTCGATGACCTCCTGCGGGATCGGGATCCAGCGCTCGAGGGAGAACTCCTGCGCCGCGATCGAACGCGGCGACATGCGCGCCATGTACTCGGGGGTGACCGGCTCGCCGTGCCTGCCGTCGAGGTACGGCTCCGGCAGCCGCGGCAGGTCCGGCAGGACGTTGTACCAACGGGTCGGCGCGTCGGCGGCGGGCAGGTCGACTCTCTCCACGAACTTCATCGCTTCTCCCTCATGAGCCTTCTCGGAGCAGGATCTCGGGTGCCATCACGGGGTGGTCGCCGTTCTCGGACACCGCGTCGCGCGCGGCGATCAGCTCGGTGAGCAGGTAGCGCCGGGCCTTCGCGGTGGCCGTCCGCTTCAGGTCGCCCTCCGAGACCTGGAACGGACTGGCGAGGTTGGGGATGCCGGCCGACGCGGCGCGCCAGCGCGCGTCGTCGAGGGGCTCGCCCTCGCGCATGCACACGACCGGGACCGGGCGGCCCTGCTTGTCGGGGACGATCACGATCTCCTCGGCGTCCGGGATGCGCTCGAGCAGCATGTCCTCCAGCCACAGGCAGCTCTCGACGCCCTCGATGCGGTCCGCCATCCGGTCGAAGATCTCGACGTCGCCCCAGCGCGTGCGCCGGCCCCAGTCGCCCGTGTCGAACCACGAGCCGTGCCTGCGCTGCCAGTACTTCGCCGGCGTGCCCACGAACCCGAGCGCCTGCGCCGGCGTGCGGACCTGGATCATCCCGGGCTGCCCGCGCCGCATCCTGCGCTGCGTCGCCGGGTCCGCGATCCGCACCCGCACGCCCGGCGCCGGCCAGCCCAGGCTCCGAGACTTGGTCCCGCTGCGCATGAGGCGCCGCGCGGTCCGGCGCGTGTAGAAGCGGAACGACACGATCTGGACCTCGGTCTGGCCGTAGGCCTGGCACCAGAGCGGCAGCGTCCGCCGCGAGGCGGCGAGCAGCCGCGAGATCGTCCGCGGGTGCGCGGCGTCGAAGGTGCTGAAGTAGATGCGGAGGTTCGAGAACGGCTCGGTCGGGTGGTCGCAGAGCCGCTCCCACGCGAGGAACGTGTTCGGGTGGGCCTCGACCGCGGTGGGCCGGTGCCGGTGGAACAGGCGGATGACGTTCTCGTCGGTCACGTTGCCGACCTCGAGCAGCGCGGTGCCGCGGGTCAGCGACGCCATCGCCGTGATCGCGGCCCGCACGTGTACGAACGAGATGCAGCTCGCCGCCAGCTCGCGCGGGGAGTGACCGAACGGCACCATCGCCTCGACCCGCGCCGAGAAGCAGACCCCCTCGACCGAGTTCTCGACGAGCTTCGAGATGCCCGTGGTGCTGGAGGTGTGCGTGACGAGCATCGGCTCACCGCCGCTGCGCGGAGCGGGCGCGGGGGCGGGCGCGCCCCAGAGGTCCGCGATCGGCACGGCGCCGTCCACGTCGCCGATCACCCGGGCCGCCATCCCGGCTAGGCGCTTTCCCGACAGCCCAGCGCGTTCGACCGTCGCCCTGTCGGTGTACAGGTACGGGCTGTCGAGGCGGTCGAGCAGCACGCCCATGATCTCCCCGTCGAGCCTCGGCGAGAGGAGCGCCGGAATCGCGCCGATCCGAGCCGCGGCGGCGGCGAGCGCCATGATGTCGAAGTTCGAGCTCTTCGCGACCGCGACCCGGTCCCACGGCCTCACGCCGGCCTCGTGGAGGGCGCCGGATAGCTGCTCGACGAGCTGCGCGAACTCGACGTAGTCGAGGTCGACACGCTGCTCGGGGTCGAACTCGAACGGCGCGTCGAGGTGGATCGGGACGCGGCCGAACGTCTCGGCGGCACGCTCCGGGAGGATGCCGATGCTCAGCGGAGGGCGGAGTGAGATCCGCGGGGCGAGCTGACCCTTCAGCAGGCTCACCGGCCCGTCGCGGCGGTCTGATTTCGTCGTCGCCCGCAAGGGCGGCGAAGTTATGTCCGGCCCCCGCCGCCGTGGGTGGGCGGCGACGCGATTTCACCCAGGGGGTGGCGATATGCCACCTGGCGGCACGGAGCCCAGATCGCGTCAGGCACCGGCCGCCACCGCCTCGCGCGCACGGTCCGCGCTCGCGAGGATCTCGCGAGCGACCCGCCGGCCCGAGTCCACCGCTCCGCCCATCGAGCCCAGCTGGTGCACGCCGCGCTCGGTGCCCGCCCAGTGGATCCGGCCGACGGGTGCGCGCAGCGCCGGTCCGTACGCGGTGTACAGGCCGGGCGGCGCGAAGCCGTGGTAGCAGCCGCGGGTGAACTCCTCGTCCATCCAGTTCTGCTCGACGAACTCGACCGGCGTGCGCGCCCGCGGCCCGAAGAACCGGACGAGCGCACCGATGACCGCCTCCCGCCGCTCGGGTGGGGACAGACGTGTCATCGCGCGCGCGGCCGACCCGACCACGAAGGCGGACAGGGCGCCGGGCCGGCCGTCCGCCGGGGACGCGTCGAACGTCACGCGCACCGGTCCGTCGGGGCTCGTGGCCTGTCCGGTTAGTCCCTCCGCCCGCCAGAACGGCTCGTCGTAGATCGCGATGCACTTGATGGCCGCGCCGGCCGGCATCCGCTGCATGAGCTGGTCGAGGTGGCCCGGCAGCGCCGGCTCGTACGCGATCCGTCCCGCGAGCGTGACCGGGATCGCCACGACCGCCCGCCTCGCCTCGACCTGGAAGCCGGGGCCGCCGACCACCACCGACTCGGCGTCGTGGCGCACGTGCCGGACGACCGCGCCCAGGTGGACGTCGTCGCCGAGCTCGGCGGCCATCCGCTGGGCCACGCTCTGCGTCCCCGTCTCGAAGCGGTACTTCTGGATCCCGCCGCTGACGTCCATCAGGTAGAGGAAGCCGCCCGAGGCCTTGGCGTAGTTGAGGACGTGCAGGAACGAGAGGTCGCTCGGCGTCGCGCAGAAGGCGCACTCGGTTCCCAGCGTCATGAGCGCGCGCGCCCCGGATGTCGCGGTGTTCCGGCGCAACCAGGCCCAGAACGTCTGACCGTCCAGCTCGCGCGCCCGGGGGGCTTCCCACGGCCTGCCGGCGGGGACGCCGCGGACCAGCCGCTCGATCCGCACGACCGCCTGGCCGAAGTCGGCGAGCACGGCCGGGTTGACCCACGGGACGATCCCCCGGTAGGTCACGCGCCGGCCGAGGTAGTAGGTGATGCGCTCGCCCTCGTCGTGGCTCTCGAACGACCGCACCCCGACGGATCGGGCGGTATCGGCGATCGCCACGCTCTTGTCTCCGAAGTACTCCCCGCCGAGGTCGATGAACTTGCCGTCCCCGACCGGATGGCCGAGCAGCCGTCCGCCGACGCGCGTGCGCGCCTCCAGCACGACGACGGTTCGGCCGGCGCGCTTCAGCTCGAGCGCGGCGGTGAGGCCGGCGAGGCCGGCCCCGACGACCACGACGTCGGCCTCGAGCGTCTGGCCGCCGTTGCGCATGCGCCGCTCGCTCCGCCGTCCGTCAGTCGACGGCGGCCGCGAACGGGCGCGCCGCGGCGGCCACGCGGTCGCCCGTCCCCTGGGAGCGAGGGCGCGCGTCCGGCGGCTCCGGGGGCTCGAAGTCCGGATGCGTGTTGATCCATCGCCGCCGCCCCTCGCGCACGAGCAGGCGCCCAGCCTCGCGTACGACCGCGGCGCGGTCGAAGCGCCCCTTCACCAGCACGCGTCCGGTCGCCTCCGCCAAGCGTGGGATGGTGAGGATGTCGTAGTAGCACGAGCGGTGGCTGAACAGGTCGAAGAAGCGATCGACCTCACCGCGGCCCTCGAGCGCCTGCACGAGCTGGGGCGCCATCGTGGGGATCGCGCCGGCGCAGCCGAGGTCGTTGGTCATCCAGTAGTGGCCGGCGAACTTGCGGTCCCTCCACGCGGCCCACTCGGCGAGCGCCAGATCGAGCGGCGGCCCCGTCCCGTCGAGGCCCGCGACGATCGTGGGCGCGAGCCGCTCGGCCTGGATGAACGCGTCGCCGATGCCGCGGCCGGCGGCGGGGTCCTTGAAGTGCCCCGCGTCGCCGACCAGCACCCATCCGGGTCCCGTCGGCTCGCGGAAGTACCCCTCGAACCGGACTATGCCGAAGATCTTGGTGGCCCTCCGTGCGTCGGCCAGCGCCGCCGCGGTCGGCTCGCACGCGCGCATGTGGGCCATCAGGTTGGTCTCCGGGTCGCGGCGGAAGTCCTCGCGCTGATGGTCCTCGGGCGAGACTCCCACGAGGTAGAGACCGCTGTCGGCGGCGCCCGCCCAGACCATCCGGTCGTCCCAGCGATGGAAGACGAACAGGTCGTCGGAGTCCGGTGAGGCGCCCTCGAAGAACGTGAAGTAGTACGAGCGCTCGTTGCGCGTGACGTTGTACCTGCGCGCCCCGCACAGCCTGGCCACAGTCGACTTGCGGCCGTCGGCGCCGACGACGAGCGGCGCGTGGAGCTCCGACTCGCGACCGTCGTGGACCACGCGCACGCCCGTGACCCGCCCGGCCTCCTCGAGCAGGCCCACGACCTTCGTGTCCATCCGCATCTCGGCGCCGGCCTCGGCGGCGGCGTCGGCCAGGATCGAGTCGAGGAGGTGCCGGCGCAGGAACGCGGCGCCGCCCAGGTCGCCCGGTCGCAGCGGGAACCTGGTCACGAGCCGGAGCTCGTTGAGGCGGGTGTCGACGCCGTGCATGAAGCGGACGCCGGTCTTCCGAACCGGGTCGAGTATCCCGAGGCGCTTGAAGAAGTTGAGGGAGTCGGCCTCGATCAGGTGAGAGGACAGGACCGTGCGAGGGAACGTGACCTGCTCGACGACCGCGACGCGCAGGCCCGAGCGGGCCAGCAGCGTGGCGAGTGGCGAGCCCGCGCAGCGCGCGCCCACGATGACCACGTCGAACCGCTCTCCCGGCATCGGCGCGAAGCTACTCGCGCAGGGAGCCCCACCGCACGGCCGCCGAAGCGTTTTCACCCAGGGGTCTGCGGTATGCCACCCAGGCGATGGAGGCGCGCGCGACGGCCGTCGGCGGAGACGCGGTCGTTCCTAGTATCCGTCCATGGCGAGAGCCGCGGTGCCCCCGGGCCCACACGTCGCGCTCGTGCAGGTCGCGCGGTTCAGCCGCAACCCACTGCGGTTCCTGGAGAGCATGCGGCGCCGCTACGGCGACGTCTTCTCGGTTCCGTATCCGATGTTCGGACGCCCGGTCTACATGGCCGATCCCGCCGGCGTGCAGACCATGCTGGCCGGCGACCCGGCGGTCTTCCACGCGGGCGAGGCGAACGCCGGCCCGCTCGGGCCCGTCATGGGCGCGCGATCGGTCTTCCTGGTGGACGGGGAGGATCACATGCGCAAGCGCAAGCTGCTCCTACCGCCGTTCCACGGTCGCCGGCTCCGTCAATACGGCCAGACGATCGCCGAGCTCGCGGCGCGTGAGGTGCGGGGCTGGCCGCGGGGCGAGCGCTTCGCGCTGCGGCCGCGCATGCAGGCGCTGACGCTCGACGTGATCGTGCGGATCGTGTTCGGCGTGACCGATCCCGAACGGCTCGCGCTCTATCGCCAGCGCGTCCCGCGGCTCGGCGAGGTCGCCGACCCCGTCATGTGGATACCCGTGGCCCGCCGCGACCTCGGGCGCTTCAGCCCGTGGGCTCGCTTCGTGCGCGCCCGCGACGCCGTGGACGAGCTGATCTACGACGAGATCGAGCGCACACGCCGCGACCCGCGCCTGGAGGAGCGCGACGACATCCTGGCGGTGCTCCTCCAGGCGCGGCACGACGACGGGAGCGCCATGAGTCGCGAGGAGCTTCGCGACCAGCTCATGACGGTGATCGCCGCCGGCCACGAGACGACCGCGACGGGCCTCTGCTGGCTGTTCGAGCGCGTGCTGCGGCACGCCGAGGTCGAGGAGCGCCTGCGGGCCGAGCTCGCGGCGGGCGACGACGCCTACCTCGAGGCGACCGCCACCGAGACGTTGCGCGTCCGTCCGGTGGTGACCGACATCGCGCGGCGGGTCAAGCGCGACGTCGAGGTCGCGGGCTGGACCCTGCCCGCCGGAACCTTCGCGATCCCGTCGATCGCCCTGATCCACACGCGCGAGGACCTGTACCCAGAACCCCACGCCTTCCGCCCGGAGCGCTTCCTCGACACGAAGCCGGGCACCTACACCTGGATCCCGTTTGGCGGCGGGGCGCGCCGTTGCATCGGCGCCGCCTTCGCGATGCTGGAGCTCAAGACGATCGCCCGCACGATCCTCGACCGCACGCGCCTGCGTGCGCCGGACCCGCGACCGGAGTCTCCGCGCGCGCGGAACGTGACGATCGTGCCGTCGCGCGGGGCGGAGGTCGTGATGGAGGCCAGCTCCCCCGGGTGAAACCAGCCACCCAGTTGGACGGACCGGCGGCGTGCGAGCGCCCCGAGGGCGCCCGCACGTCGACCATGTGGCCCACGTGCTCGAGTCGCTGACACCCACGTCCTGGCCGGCGGAGGTCGACGACGTCGTCGCCGGAGACCTCAGCGTGATGTTCGCGACGGTGACTCCCGCGCGCGGCGTCGTCCTCACGCCGTTCGCGAACATCGCACTGGTCGACCGCGGGGCCGGGACGGTCACCATCACCACCTCGCTCGGCCTGTGGGGCAAGCTCGAGCGCATCCAGCGCAATCCGCGGGTCGCGCTCGCCTTCCACACGCGCGCGAACGGAGCCAGCGAACGCCCGGAGTACGTGCTGCTCCAGGGCGAGGCGTCCTTCTCGTGGGTGCCCGATCGTTCCTGGCTCGAATCGATCGGCGACAACTGGGAGAGCCACCTCGACACCCGGCGGCAGGGACGCGCCTGGGACTGGTGGCTCTCGGTGTACCACTGGGAGCGGGTGGGGATCGAGATCAAGGTCGCGCGGACCGTCGTGTGGCCCGATCTGGACTGCGCGGGTCCGCCCGCCGTGCACGGGCCGGAGCTCCCGGGCCCGGCGCCGGCGCAGCGCCCACCCGCCCGGGGCACGGGTTCCCGGATCAACCACGCGCGGGCGGCCGCGCGCATCCGGCGGCTACCTCACACGCTGCTCGGCTGGGTCGGCGCGGACGGCCTGCCCATGGTGGTCCCGGTGGGGCTGCGCGGGGCGAATCCGCTCGGCATCCTGCTGGAGGCGCCGCCGGACGTCGTGCCGCCGGGCGGCCGGCGCGCCGGGCTCACCGCCCACTGGTGCGGGGCTCGGGTGATCGGTCACGAGCAGCGCGCGCACACCGGCTGGCTCGAGCCGGAGACCGAACGGCTGCTCCTCTACGCGCCGCACACGAAGAACGGGTACCGGCTCCCGCCGTCCACGCCCCTGGTCCGAGCGGCGACGGGCTTCGCCACCCGCCGCGGGTTCCGCGCGGGACGCCGCGCCGGCGTGCTGACGGCGCAGCCGCGATGACCTAGCGGCTCGGCCGTGACTACTGCCCGCGGTTGCGCCGCCCGGGCAGCCACCAGTTGGCGCGCCCCAGCAGCGCCATGGTCGCCGGCACGAGGAACGTCCTCACGATGGTGATGTCGATCAGCACCGCGATCGCCATGCCGAGGCCGAGCTGCTGGAGCGGTTCCATCCGCGAGCTGGCCTGCGCGAGGAACACGGCCACCATCACGAGACCCGCCAGCGTGATCGCGCGTGCGCTCGCCACGAGGCCCCTCTCGATCGAGCGGTCGGACGACGCTCCGGACAGGTACTCCTCGCGTATCCGCGACAGCAGGAACACCTCGTAGTCGGCCGAGAGCCCGAAGATGATCGCGAACAGGAACAGCGGGACGAAGAAGGAGAGCCGGTCCGATTCTCCGATCCCGAGGTCGTGGTAGAGCAGCGTGAGGATGCCGAGTGCGGCGCCCACCGACAGCAGGGTCGTGAGGGCGGCCTTGATCGGTACGACGATCGACCGGAAGGCGAACAGCAGCAACGTGGCGGACAGCAGGAGCGCGGTGGCGACGACCGCCGGCGTACGGTCGTGCAGCCGGTCGAGCAGGTCCACCGCCTTCGCGGTCGTCCCGCCGACGGCCGCGGCCGCGGGGGCGTCTCCCTCGGTCAGCTTGCGTCGCAGGCGCCGTACGGTCTCCTGCGCCGCTGGGCTGTCCCCGTTGTCGAGCAGCGGCGCGAGCAGGAGCAGCCAGCCGTCCTTGCCGGGCCGGATCACGATCGGGCGGCCGACCCCGGGGTCGCGTTCCAGCGCCTGGGCCACCCGCTTCCGGTTCCCCCGCGCCACCACCTGCACCGGCGTCACGGCGCCGCCGCCGAAGACGCGGCCCACGCGCTCGCTGACCACCCGGACCCTGTCGTTCTTCGGCAGGGCCGATGCCGTCGGGCTGGCGAGCGGGGCGTGCAGGAGCGGGATCGTGAGCAGCGCCAGCGCCGTGGCCGCGCCCACGGCGACGGGCAGGCGCCGCCGCAGGACGAACGCCGCCAGCCGTTTCCACGCGCGGCCGGACTCGGCCGCGGTGGCCACCCGCCGGAGAGCCAGGCGATCGAGGTGCCGGCCGGCCAGGACGAGCACGGCCGGGACGAGCGTGACGCCTCCGAGCGCGGCCACGAGCGCGGCCGCGATCACGCCGATCGCCATCCCGGAGAAGACGCCGACCTGGAGAAGGAACAGCGAGGCGGTCGCGGTGATGATCGTGAGGCCCGAGAAGACGACCGCGCGGCCGGTGGTCGAGACGGTCTCCCTGACCGCATCCGGGATGCTTCCCCCGTTCTCGCGCAGCGCCTCCCGGTAGCGGGTCACGTTGAAGAGCGAGTAGTCGATGCTGAGCCCGAGGCCCAGCCCCAGCGCCGTGTTGCTGGCGAAGACGCTCAGCGTCGTCAGCTGCGAGATCGCGAACAGCAGGCCGAACGTGACGGCGAGGACCAGTCCCGCGAGCACCGTCGGAACACCTGTCGCGACTATCGACAGGAAGGCGACGAGGATGATCGCCGAGGTGACCGGAAACGAGATCTTCTCGACCCTGTCGAGGTCGTCGCGCGCGATGGTCCCATAGCGGTCGTAGTCCGCGGCCTCGCCGACGATCGTCACGTCGGCCTGGCCGGCCGCCCGTTTGGCCGCCGTCCGGACGTCCGCGAGCTGATCCTGCGCATCCACCAGCGTCGACCCGAGGTCGAAGGCGAAGATTGCGAAGTTGGCTCTGCTCACGACCGCCCCCTGGCCCACCTCGGCGACGTGCGGAGCGGCGGCGACGGCCTTGCGCACCCGTGGGAGGAGCGGCGCGAGCGACGACGCGCGCCCCTCGGGAACCGACACCACGACGAACACGTGCGTCCGGTCCTCGCCGAAGATGCGGTCCGCCTCGAGTGCGTCGGTGCGGGCGGACTGGGAGCCGGGGACGTCGGTGCCCCCGTTCGCCAGCCGCCCCCCGGCCGCGGCCACGACGCCGCCCACCACCGCCAGCGCGACCCACGCGAACACGATCGCGCGCGGATGGCGGACGACCGCGGCGCCCAGCCGGGCGAGCAGGCCGCCCGGCTCGCGTCTTTGGCTATGCGTATGAATGGCGGCTTTTTACCAGCTCCCGCGCCATCCACCGGCGCGGGAGCGTCGCGAGAGCCGGGGGAGTCGAGCGACGGATCAGCGGCGGAGGCTCGAGACCAGCTTCGTCCGCACGTTGAGCATCGCCGTCATGAGGCGGTCGGCACGCGACCCAAGCGGGGGCAGCGCCCCCACCTGGCGCGCGGACTCGAGCTGGTCGAACACGATGGTGTTGGCCGCGATCTTGCCGTCGCGCACCACGAGGTGGTCCATGCCGTCGAGCGCGATCGACCTGCCGGTGCCGTCGAGCCCGGTCAACCGGCCGGTGTGGCGACCGGCCATGTGCCAGTGCACGAATACGTCCGGACCCTCCGCGGCGATCGCGATCACATCGAAGCGGACGTCGGGCATCGCCGCGAAGAGCTCCTCGAACCAGGCCGCCACTTGGCGTGGGCCGCGGATGGTCTGTTCGGGCACCCGCCACAGCGCGTCCTCCGACCACAGCTCGCTGGCCGCGCGGGCGTCGTGCCGGTTGACCGCCTCGAAGGCGCGGCGGACGAGGTCGGCGTTCGTGCTCGTCGCCGGGGAGGCTTCGCGGGTCGGCATGGGCGCGATTCTCACCCGGGGTGGGCGTGGCACCCGCGACCGGGAGGCGCCCTCTCCATCCGCTGGGGGGGAAAGCGCAGCCGCCTGGGTGGGGCGCACGCCGGCACCGAGCGAACGTTTGCGCTCCCCGCCGCCGGGTACCCGAACCGCATGACCGACGACCCGCAGGAAAAGCAGCCGCAGCCCGTCGAGGACGGCACTCCCGAGGACGCTCCCGAGTACGCGCCCGCGGAGAAGGACAAGTCGATCGCGGACGGCTCGCACAGCGCCGCCGCCATCGGCGAGGCCGGTCCTGCCGGCGAGCGCGTAGACGGCTAGCGCCGCTGCGCCCGCGGTCCGCGCCGCTGCGCCCGCGGTCCGCGCCGCTGCGCCCGGCGGCCCGCCGCCGCCGCCCTGCCCGGCGGCCCGCTCCGCCGCCGCCCCGCGCCCCTGATATAAGCCGCCGGGTGGCGGTGATGGAAGCTCCGGCGATCCGCGAGCTGGCCGACGAGTTGCTCGCGCGGTGGAACGCGCACGACGTCGACGGCGTGGCCGCGCTCTGCTCCGAGGACGTCGTCTTCGTCGATCCCGCGCTTCCGCAGCCGGCGATCGGGCGCCGCGCCATGCGGGACACGGTCGCCTCGGCCCTGGTCGCGTTCCCGGATTTCCGCCTCGAGCGGATCGGCGACCCGCTGATCGCGGCCGACGAGGGTCTGGTGCTGGTCCGCTTCCGGATGATCGGGACGATGAAGGGCCACTGGGGGGCCGCGAACGTCGCCGCCACCGGCCGCTCGCTGGACATCCGCGGCATCGACGAGTGGCTCGTGAGCGACGGTCTGCTCCGCTCCTGCGTGGCCCACTACGACTCGACCGAGGCGGCGCGCCAGCTCGGGATGCTCCCGCCCGAGACGGGCCTCATGAACCGCGCGATGCTGCGCATGCAGCACGTGCAGGCGTGGTTCCAGCGGCGCTCTTCGCGCTAGCCCGGCTCAGACCCAGGAGCGCAGGAACACCGCGACCGCGCGCGGCCAGGCGCTCGGCGTGGCGAGGATCGGGCGCACGAGCCCCCACCTGCTCATCGTCACGTGGCGCTCGCTCACGAGGCCGCCGGAGAGCACGAGGCGGTCGCGGGCCTTGACCCGCAGCCGCCGCCGTCCGACCGTCCCCGTTATCTCGAAGCTCACCCACACCGCGTCGCCGGCGCTCTCCCAGCCGACCACGCGCAGGCGCAGGTCGCCGAAGATCCGCGCCAGCCCGTGCATGTTGCGCTCGAAGCTCCTGAAGCCGCGCCCGGTCCTCACGAGCGGCTGGCTGAGCACGGCGTCCGGGTGGAGCAGGGGGCGCGTGGCGGCGAGCGCCTCGTCGAGTGTCGGGCGGCTCCACGCCCAGCGGAGCGTCTCGGCGAGCGCGGCGTGGTCGTCTCTCGCGCCGCCCGCGACGCGCGCGCCTCCGGTAGCGGGTTGCGCGCCCGCCCGCCCGGTAGCGAGCTGCGCGCTCGCCCGCCGGGCGGCGAGCCGCGCGCCCACCCGCCGCGCGGCCGCCGCTCCCGACAGCGCCGCCGCCTCGATCAGCGGCCCGTACAGGTAGTCGCCCGCGAGCTGCACGGGACCGTCGATCCCGTCGCGCATCCGCGCGAGCTCGCGCGCGCGCCCGCGCGGGAACAGCGGGACCTTCTCCTCCCAGCGGACGGTGGCCCGGCCCGTCACGTCCGCCGCCAGCTCGGGGTGGAGGCGCTCGAGCTGCTCCTGCAGCGCGCCGGCCAGCTCCTCGTCGTCGGGGATGTTCGCGACGGCGTCCGGGTGGGCGGCGACGAACACGAGCCCCGCGTGCGCCGCCGGGTCCGTGGCCGCGAACGAGATGTGCGAGATGGGCCCCCGCGCCGAGCCGCCGGGGAATACCTCCATGTAAACGGCGCGCCCGTCCGGCGCGGCGCGCGTGTGGTGGCCGGTGGTCTTGAAGTAGGCGTGGAAGTGACGCGAGTAGCGCGTGGCGGCGAGCAGCTCGCGCGCGGGTCCCTCGGCGCCGGGCCACGCGCGCAGCGCCGCCGGCGCGGTGGTGGCGAGCACCACGGCGTCGGCCTCGAAGCCGTCGCCGCCGGTGTGCACGAGCACGCGCTCGCCCTCGCGCTCCACGCGCGTGACCTCGCAGCCGAGGCGCACGGGGAGGTCGCGGGCGAGCGCCGGGCCGAGGGTGCCGAGCCCGCCGTCGAGCGACAGCGGGCGACCGAGCGGGAAGCGAGCGCCGAGCGTCAACAGCGGCAGCGAGACCTGGTCGATCGAGTACCCGCAGAGTGCCTGCGAGAGCGGGGCGAACACGCGCTCGACGGCGTCGGTGCCGAGCAGCCGCCGCGGTGCGACGCGGTCCACGGCGGCGACGCTGGCCATGTCGAAGAAGCGGGCGCTCGGTGCCGAGCGCAGGAGCGGCAGCGCCATAAGCCCGAGCCGCGCGCGCTGCGCCGGCGACAGCGCCGAGTAGCGCGCCACCTCGAGCGGGCGCCCGAAGTCGAGGTAGTGGAAGCGCCCGCCGACGAACACGGCGGTGCAGAGGCTCGGTCCGATCGGGCGCAGCGCGGACTCGAGCCCGGCCCGCTCGATCAGGCGCAGCACGGTCCGGTAGCGGGGCGAGACGAAGTGCGCGCCGAGATCGACCGCCAGCCCGTCGAGCTCCGCCGTGCGCACGCGCCCGCCCGCGCGATCGCCGCGCTCGAGCACGACCACCTCGTGGCCGCCCGCGCGCAGGTCGAGCGCGGCGGTCAGCCCGGCCAGGCCGGCGCCGACCACCACGACCTCGGTGCGCTCAGCGCTCATCGAGTGCGCGTCGCAGCGGAAGCCGAAGGCTCGCGCGCACGGCCAGCAGCGTGGCAACGCCAGCGATGACAGCGACCAGCACCACGGGGCGCACGAACTGCGGCCACGAGATGTAGAGGTCGACGGGCAGCGACACCGACGTGGCGAGGTGATGCACCGC
Organism: Thermoleophilaceae bacterium; assembly: GCA_036382905.1. Classification (GTDB taxonomy): domain Bacteria; phylum Actinomycetota; class Thermoleophilia; order Solirubrobacterales; family Thermoleophilaceae; genus AC-37. The sequence continues at coordinate 17,426 of DASVPL010000162.1, forward strand.
GAGGACCCGTCCCACGATCCCGAGCACGAGGCCCACGAGCGCGCCGATCAGCACGATGCAGGCCAGCTCCGCGAACGTGGCGCTCGCCACCTGCCGCGACGACATGCCGATCGTGCGCAGCGAGGTGATCCGCCGCGCTCGCCCGAGCACCCCGAGCATCGCGGCGGCCGCGACGGCGAGCACGCCGGCCAGCGCGATCAGTGACCCGATCCGGCTGACCGTGGCGAGCTGCTCCTCCGCGTTCGACTTCGCCTGCGCGCGCATCGCCGGCGACGTGGACGCCGTCAGGCCGCGGCGGCGCAGCACCGGCTCGAGCCCGCGCGCGAGCTCGCCCGGACCGACTCCGGGCTCCGGCTGGAGCTTCAACGCGGTCACGAAGTCGCGCCCCCACCACCTGGCGAGGCTCGCGGGGTTGAAGACGATCGCCCCGGCGGCCCAGCCATAGTTGCTGATGTTCGCGACCACGCGGACGTGGCGCGGACCGACCGGCGTCGGGACGGTGAGCCGCGATCCGGGTCGCGGCGAGGCGCCGCCGCCGAGGTCGCTGCTCACCGCAACGGCGGCCGGGTCGGTGGTGAGCGCCTTCGCCGCGCGGCGGCCGTCGCCGCGGGTGAAGCCGCTCGGCGAGTCGCGCTGATCGGGGTCGAAGCCGAAGGCGAGGATCCGGCGCCCGTTCCACGAGATGAACGACGCACGCCATTCGGATATCGAGCCGACCTTCGGCCTGCGCTCCAGCGTGCTCCGCAGGCGCGGGTCGATCGGCTGGGTCAGGAACACGTTGCCCTCGGAGTCCGGGCGGACGAACACCGCGGCGCCCTTGTAGGTCGAGCCGCCCAGCCGGCCGACGCCGGTGCTCAGGTCGCTCGCGGTCCCCGCGATGATCGTGGTGCCGCACACCGCGAGCGTGACCACTGCCACCAGCGCCGAGGCGCGCGACGGGAACGCCACGATCTCCGTGATGCCGACCAGCGGGGCGCCGCCCGGCGAGCGGAGGCGCGCGCGGATGGCCCGCGCGACGACCGGGACCGCGGCGGGGATGGCGAGCAGGCCGGCGAACACGAGCAGCCCGACGCCGACGATCGCCTGCCCCGCCAGGCTGAGCGCGGCCCCAGCGAGGGCGAGGACGATCGGGGCAGCCACGAGCCAGACGCTGCCTGTGAGCCTGCCTGGGCTGGCGGCGGCGGTGCCCTCGCCGACCAGCGCCTCGGCCGGCGGCACGCGCACCAGCTCGCGCGCGGGCACGGCGGCCGCGGCCAGGGTCGCGGCTACCCCAGCCGCGACGCTGAGCGCCACGACCCCGGGCGTCATCCGCGCGGTGCGCTCCACGATGAACACCGACGCGAGCAGCGGGTCCGGCGCGGGCAGGAGCCCGCCGAGCGCCGCACGGCCGAGCGCCACGCCGAGCACGCTGCCCGCGAGCCCGACGAGGAGCGCCTCCGCGAGCACCGCCACCAGGAGCGCGCGGGACGAGCAGCCAAGCGCGTTGAGCGTGGCCACCTCGCGGCGGCGCTCGGCCGCGATCAGGCTCATCGACGCGTACGCCAGCAGCGCGCCGACCACGAGGCTGAGCGCTGCGAACAGCGAGGACGAGTTGCGGATGAGCGACGACGCCTGGGCCTGCGCCGAGGCGTCGAAGTCCGCGCCCCGCACGTCCGCGACGCGATCGCCGATCAGGCGCCGCAGCTCCGCGCGGGTGTCGTCGGCCGAGCCGCGCGGCACGACCGCTATCCGCTGGATGCGGCCCGGGTTGCCGTCGAGCCGCTGCGCGAGGGCAAGCGGAGCGGCGACGATCGGGGCGTCGGCGACGTCGCCGAGGCGCTCGTCGGGGAGCACGGCGCCGACGCGCGCGCGGCGGATGCCGACGCGCGAGCGGACCGTGACCCGGTCGCCGGCGCCGACACCGAGCCGCGTCGCGATCGCGCGCGACACGACGAGCCCGCCTCCGGCGGAGCCGCCACCGCGACGCTCCGCGCCGGCCCGCGCGAACGTCGCCGGCGCCCCGCCCAGCTGCTCCGCGTCGCTGGTGGCTCCGATCAGCCACAGGTCGAACCGACCGCGGCCGGTCTCCACCCCGACCAGGTCGTGGACCGTCGGGACCGCGAGCGCGACCGAGCGTGAGCGGAGCACGCGTCGCTCGACCGAGACCGGCATCCCCAGCGGGCTCCGCGCCACCACCTCCACGCGCGCGCGACCCGCGAGGCGCTTGTACGCGTCCTCCGCCCCCCGCGTCGTCGAGCCGTTCTGGCTGAGCACCGCCGACAGCAGCCCGACGCCGACCGCGACGCCCAGCACGGCCAGCAGCAACCGCACGGCCCGCCGCAGCGGCCGGGCGAGCCACGCCTGAGTTGCGCCGCGGGCCCCGGGCACGCCGATCAGGCCTGCGCCGTCCGGGCGACCTCGCCGCTGTCGGAGACCCTCCCGTCCGCCATCGTCATCGTCCGCTCGACGTAGTCGTGCACGACCGCGTCGTGGGTCACGATCAGCACCGCGGCGCGCTGCTCGCGGGCGGCCTCCACCAGCACCTCGACCACGCTCGCGCCGGCGCGGCGGTCGAGGTTGCCCGTGGGCTCGTCGGCGAGCACCAGGCGCGGGCGGTTCACGAGCGCGCGCGCCACCGCCACCCGCTGCTGCTCGCCTCCGGACAGGGCGGAGGGGAGGTGGTCGGCGCGGCCCTCGAGGCCGACGCGCGCCAAGAGCGCACGCGCGCGCTCGGCGGACTTGGCGCGGCTCACGTTGTCGAGCCTCGCTACCAGAGCCACGTTCTCGAGTGCCGTCAGCCCCGGCATCAGGTTGAAGAACTGGAAGACGAAGCCGATGCGCTGACGGCGCAGGCGCGACAGGCCGGCGGCGTCCAGGCCGGCGAGGTCGGTCTCGCCGTGGAAGACGCGCCCCGACGACGGCAGGTCCATCGCCCCGGCGATCTGAAGCAGCGTCGTCTTGCCGGAGCCGCTCGGCCCCATCACCGCGGTCACCTCGCCCGGGTAGATCGACATCGACACGTCCGCGAGCGCGTGGACCTCGTTCGCTCCCTGGCGGAACACGCGCGTGACGTGGTCGAGGCGAAGCGCGGGCGCCTCGCCCGCGGGGCGCTCCGCGCTGACGACGCTCATGCCACGGGTTGAGGCAGCTCGCGCGCGGCGCCCGCGTTGCGGATCCGGGTGACCGCCAGGATCGCGCGCGGGACGGCGAGCTGCCCGCCCACGTGCAGCGGACCCGCGTTGCGGGTCACGAGCGCATTCAGCCGCTCCGCCACCGAGCGGTCGTGCACGCCGCCCGCGAACATCAGCCGCTCGATGGGGTAGAGCTCGCGGCCGGTGGCGTAGCTCTCGATCAGCAGCGCGTGGGGCAGCAGCGCCCGCCGCCGCCGCGCGCGGTAGCGGGCGAGCCCGGCCCTCAGCGGCTCCGCCCCGTTCAGCGCCGGCCCGACGCAGCCGGCGAGCCAGTCGCCGCTCTGGACGGCCCAGCCGCACCCGACGCCCCAGAGCGGGTCGGCGGCCAGCGCCGCGTCGCCCGCGAGCGCGACGCCGGAGCCCACGGGCGCGCGCCGGATGCTCGTCATGTCGATCCGCCCGACGACGTCGGAGACGCGCTCCGAGTCGCGGATCGGCGGCGGGTCGGCGCGCGAGGCGATGAAGTCCTCCAGCGCACCCGCCGGGTCGGCCCGGAACGGTGCGCGGCGCTCGAGCGAGTCCATGGCGACGTACAGCGTCAGGTCGCTGTCGGTCGGGAACGCCATGCCCCACGGGACCCCACCGCACCAGACCGACGCGTCCGGGCTGCCGGCGGGCTTCGGCCCCGCGTAGTAGGCGCTGAAGGCGAAGCGCCCGTGACGGCGCCGGTGCGTCCTCAGCCCGGCGAGCCGCGCGACCGCCGAGTCGCGCCCGTCCGCCCCTACGACGAGGCGCGAGCGCAGCGTGCGCTCGCTCCCGTCGCGCGCCGTGATCCGCACGCCCGCGACCGTGCCCGACTGGTGCACGAGCCCGGTCACCCGCTGCCCGAGCAGCAGCTCGACGCCGGGGGCCGCGGCGGCGCGCTCGCGCAGCATCGGATCGAGGTGCTCGCGGCGAAGGTTGATCCCCGCGGGCGCACTCGTGGGCGGCGGCGGCTCGATCCAGCCCCACGGCGTGCGCACGCGGAACCGCGAGCGAACCGCGCCCGCCTCGAGCATCGCGTCCACCACCCCGAGGCGCTCCAGCGCTGGCATCGCGGAGGACTGCACGAAGTGACCGCAGACCCGCTTGTACGCGCTCGCGTCCGGCTGGCGCTCGACCAGGGCGACCCTCAGTCCCTGCTCGGCGAGGAGCTTCGTGGCGGTGCTGCCCGCGAGGCTTGCGCCGACGACGACGGCGTCGAACGTGGGGGCGGAACGCGTGCGGGAGGTAGCCGCTTGGCGATCCTTCACGGGCGGTCGAGTATATCCCTCGTACATCCCCGTGGGCATGTGCGCTTAGCGCTAAATCGCGCGGGTAGACTGCGGCGCCTGGCTCCCACGGCGACCGCTCACGCGACGGTGAAGGACCGGATCTCCGGGCTGGTGCGGCTGCTCCGCCCGTACAGCATCACGTGGACCGCGTCGTCCGTCGTCGTGATGGTGATCCTGCTCACCGGCGGGCGCTTCTCCACGATGGACCTGGTCGGCTGCCTGTTCGCGATGAGCGCGATCGGCGGCGCGGCGCGGACGCTCAACGACGTGGCCGACCGGGCCACCGACGAGCTGAGCACGGAGGCCGACCGGCGCGGCCGGCCGCTCGTGACCGGCGTGGTCTCCGCGCGCATGGCGCTCGCGCAGGTAGTGCTGCTCGGCGGCGCGGGCATCGCGGTCGCGTTTGCCGTCGACCTCGGCTTCGGGATCTTCATGGGGCTGGGGGCGATGGGGCTGGTGCTCTACTCCGCCGGCCCGGCGCCCGTCGCGGGGCTGCCCCTCTCGCAGGGCTTCTGGATCGCGTTCTGGACCACGGTCTACCTCTCCCTGTACCTCGCGCTCGACGGGGACGTCGGCCGGGGCGTGCCGTACCTGATCTCGACCTGCCTGTTCATGGGGATCGGCGAGACGATCGCGAAGGACCTCCGCGACCTGGAGAACGACGCGCAGGGCGGGCGGCGCACCACGCCGCTGCTGCTCGGCCCGCGCCGCTCGGTGTACGCCTGCTTCCTCGCGTACGCCGCCGGCGGCGCCGGGTTCGTGGTCACCGCCGCGCTGCGCTCGCCCGACGTGCGGCTGCCGATCGCGGTCGGCTGCGTCGCGCTGCTGTGGGTCGCGCGCTGCGTGCAGTCGCTGAACGCGACCCGGGACGGGTACGTGAAGGAGGAGGCCCGGGTGCTCCACGTCGGATCGGTGCGGGTCTTCCTGGTCGTGAACCTGCTGCTGCTGGCGGGGATCCCCCTTGCCGACTGAGCCGGCGAGCGTCGCGGCCCCCGAGCGGCTGTGGCCGGTCGCGGAGCTCGAGCCCGACCGCGTCGGCGACGCGCTCAGGCGGCTTCTGAACGAGGCGGGCCCCGGCGCGCTGCCGCGGACCGCGGACGACGTCCTGGCGAGCCACCGCTGCGCGGACCGGCTCGCGGCGGCCGGGCTCACGGAGGCGGACGGGACGCCGCGCTTCCGCGTGAACGCGCTCGCCGGAAGGATCTTCGTGACCGATCTGCCGGAGGCCACCCGCGCCGGCGGCGCGTTCCCCTACGCGGACGAGGCCGAGCGGCTGCTCGCCTACCTGGAGCGCTCCGGCGTGAGCACGGCGGGCGCGCACCTCGTCGACGTGGGCGCGGGGTGCGGGCACGTGACGCTCTCGGTCGCCGCCGCGCGGCGCACCGCCGTCGAGGTCAATCCACGCGCGCGCGAGCTGCTCGCCCTCAACGCGCGGCTGAACGCGCTCGAGGCCGAGGTGGTCTCCGGCCCCGCGCAGTCGCAGCTCGCGGGCCTCGATCCGATCGTCTCGCCCGCGGGCGAGACCGTCGTGGTCGCGATCCTGCCCCACGCCCCGGCGCCCGACAGCTCGATGCTCGCCGGGTTCGCGAACGGCGGTCGTACCGGCGCGGCGGTGATCGAGGCCGTGCTGGAGGAGCTGGCCGCTGTCGCCGCGCGCGCGGTCCGCGTCGTGATGCTCTGCTACAGCCTGAGGTCGTCGGAGACCGAGGCCACGCTGGTCCCGCGCGCCGCCCGCCGGCTGATGCCGGACCGCAACGTCGAGTGGACGCTGCTCGCCGGCGCTCCGATGTGGCGGATCGACGGCGTGATGAGCGAGCGCTCGCCGATGGCGCTGGTCCCGGCGCTGGCTCGCAAGGCGCAGTGCCGGTTCTACTGCGACGCCGACCAGCGCGAGAGCACGGCCGCGGCGTACTCGGAGCTCGCGACCGAGCTGGCCGCCGACGGCTGGGACCAGCTCTGTTACGGCGCCCTCGACGTGCGCTAGCCAGCGGGCACGGCGGCGTCCACGGCGCGCAGCGACAGCTCCGGCTCGAACCCGTCGGCGCCGCGGCGGACCACGGAGTGTGCGAGCCAGCGCTCGTCGTCGCGCATGGGGTGGTCGGTGCGCTGGTGCGCGCCGCGGCTCTCCTCGCGGGCGAGCGCGCTGGCGACGATCGCCGCGGCGATCGCGGCGGCCGGCTGGCGATCGCGCTCCCAGCTCGCGCGGAGGGTCGCGAGCCCCTCGGCGAGCGCGTCGCCGTCGCGCCGTATGCCGGCGCAGCGGCCGAGGAGCGCGCGCAGCTCGGGCCCGACGCGGTAGTCGGGGGCGCGTTCCGGCCGGGGCGTGTCGCCGGGCGGGGCCGCGCCGGAGGCAGCCGGAGCCCCCTCGGTCGCCGGGTTGCCGGGCGGAGCCGCCGCGGCGGTCGCGCCGGAGCCGGCCGGAGCCGCTGCAGCCGTGTCGCCGGCCGTCGCCGCGGCGGCGACGCCCGCCCGCGTCCCGAACACCGTCGCGTCGAGCAGCGAGTTTCCGCCGAGCCGGTTGGCACCGTGGACCGAGACGCACGCCGCCTCCCCGGCGGCCCACAGTCCCGGCACGTTCGTGCGCCCGTCGAGGCCCACCGCCACCCCGCCCATCGTGTAGTGCACGGCGGGCTCGACCCGGACGGGCCGCTCACGCACGTCGACCCCCACGGCCCGCGCCAGCTCGCGGCGCACGAACTCGATGTGCTGCCAGTTCTCCGCGGGCACGGCGGCGAAGTCGAGCAGCACGCCGCCCTCGGGACAGCCGCGCCCCGCGCGCAGCTCCTCGTCGATCGCCTGGCTCACCAGCGCGCGCGGCGCGAGCTCGCAACGCTCGGGGTCGTAGCGCTCCATGAACCGCTCGCCGAGGCCGTTGAGCAGCCGCGCGCCCGCGCCGCGCGCTCGCTCGGAGACGAGCACCGGGCTCCCGGCCGCGACCGTCGGGTGGAACTGGACGAACTCCATGTCCATCAGCTCGGCGCCGGCGGCGTACGCGAGCCCGAGCCCGCTGCCGTCGGCCTCGGCCGCGGCGATCGAGGGCGACAGCAGCGCGCCGTAGCCTCCGGTCGCGAGCACAACCGCGGAGGCGCGGACGTGAAGCTCGTCGCGCCCGCTCGCCAGCCACGCGCCGCGGCAGCCGCCGCCGCTGACGGCGAGCGCCCGCGCGCGGACCCCCCAACGCAGCTGGGCGCCCGAGCGTTCGAGCGCCCCAGCCAGCGCCTCCACGATCGTCAGACCGGTGATGTCCGGGAGCGTGTACTGCCAGTGCGCCGTGCGCCCGAGTAGCTCGCGGCGCATCTCGACGCCGTCGCTCAGCAGGCCGGCGACGACCTCGCTCGCGCTCGCGCACATCCGCTCGACGGCGGCGCGGTCGGCCAGCCCGTCGCCCACGCGCAGCGTGTCGTGCACGTGCTCGCGCCAGTCCGCCTCGCGGTCGAACACGCCGTTCATCCCGCCCACCGCCTTCACCGAGTGCGACTCGCCCGGCGTGCCGGCGGCGGCCACCATGACCTCGGCCCCGGCCCGCGTGGCCGCTAGCGCCGCCGCCAGCCCCGCCGCCCCGGCGCCGATCACCAGGACGTCGACCGTCCGCTCGCTCGTGGCCAAGCGCCCCTACTGCTCGGGCTTGCGCGCGGCGAAGCAGAGCAGCGAGCCCGTCTTCGACTCCTGCCAGTCCGCGGCCGCGTGCGCGTGGAACACCGAGCGCAGCCGCGCCGCACTGATCGGCTCGGCCATCAGGCTGAAGCGGTGGCAGATCCGGAGGCTGAGCGAGCCGCGCAGGTTCTCGCGGTCCACCAGCGCGTAGCCCGCGATCGATCCGCCGGGACGCAGCACGCGCATGAACTCCGACACCGCCGCCTCGCGGTCGGGGAAGTGGTGGAAGCCGCCCTCGGTGAGCACGTAGTCAACGCTCGCGTCGGGCAGCGGGATCGAGGCGACGTCCGCCGCGACGAAGTCGCCATTACCGCTGAAGCCCGCGCGCTCGGCGGACCGGCGCGCTCGCCGCACCATCCCGTCCGAGAGGTCGACCGCGATCAGGCGGCTCGGCTTCAGGCGGTCTGCGTAGTGGGGGAACATGCGGCCCATGCCGACCGGAAGGTCGAGGATCACGCGGCCGCTCTCCCAGCTCTGGGTGAAGCGCTCGACCTCACGCTCGCCCTTGCGCAGGTCGCTGCCCCAGGGGATCGCCCCGTACAGGACCCACACGGGCGCGATCCGGTGGTTGAGCGTCCAGAGCGCTCCGCCGACGCCGTCGTAGGCGGCTTTCGTCCGGCTGACGATCGTCGGTTCGGCGATGGTTTGCACTGTTGTGGAGGTCAATCGCGAAAGGGGCGCTGAACGGTAAGCGCCGGTATGCTACCCCGCCCCGATGGCGCCACTTCCACGGTGATCCGACGCACCCGTTGAGCGCCGAGCGTTCAGGCGCCCTGAGTCCTCTGCTCGAGCCCGTGGCGCTCATCGGCGACCGCCCTGAGGGCGAAGCCGAGTGGCCGCTCGCCGACGCCTGCGGCCACGCGGTGACGCACACCGGCAAGCAGCTGCGCCCGCGGCTCGTCGCGGAGGCGAGCCGGCTCGGCAGCCCGCCGGACGAGGAGGTCGTGAAGGCGATGTGCGCGGTGGAGCTGCTGCACGTGGCCACGCTGTCGCACGACGACGTCGTGGACGCGACCCCGCTGCGGCGTGGCGCGCCCTCCGTCGAAGGCCGGTTCGGGGCGTTCGCCGCCGAGTACGCCGGCGGCTGGATGCTCGGGAGGGCGCTCGAGCTGGCCGCGGAGCTGGGCGAGCCGGCGCTAGCGCAGTTCTCCGACGCGGTGTGCGAGCTGTGCGAGGGCGAGATGCTCGAGACGCAGGAGCTGCGCAACCCCGGGCGCAGCGAGGAGAGCTACCTCGCGGCGATCGAGGGCAAGACGGCGAGCCTGTTCCGCCTGTCGGCGCTGCTCGGCGGCACGCTCGCCGGCGTCGATGCCCGCGCGCTCGGCGCGCTGCGCGAGTACGGCCACTGGCTGGGGATGGCGTTCCAGCTCGCGGACGACCTCGGCGACCTGCTCGCCGACGCCGCCGCCACCGGCAAGGAGCGCGGCACCGACCTGCGCCAGGGCGTCTTCACGCTGCCGGTCGTATACGCGCTCGGCTCCGATCCCGAGCTGGCCGCGCTCCTTTGCGACGAGATCGACGCGGCCGCCGTCGACGCGATCGTCGATCGGATC
>DASVPL010000163.1:0-4345 GCA_036382905.1 Thermoleophilaceae bacterium
GCGCGTGCGTGCAGACCAGCAGCCGGACGTGCTCGACGCGGAAGCCGGCCTGGCTCATGGCCAGCTCGAGCTGCTTCATGCCGCCCGCCCCGCCGATGCCCGTGTCGACCAGCACCACGCCGCTCCCGGACGCCAGCGCCCACGCGTTCACGTGCGGCACGCCCGCCCACGGGAGCGGCAGGCGCAGGCGCCACACCCCGGGCAGGACGCGGTCCGCCCGGGCGATCTCGCGCTTGCGGGTCACCCGATCTCGCGGTCGTCCTGGTGGGCGCCGAGCCAGCGCGAGTAGCGCGCCATCGCCTCCGGCATGTGCGACTCGCCCTCGGCCGCGCGACTGACCCCGAACACCGTGCCCGGGAAGTCGAGCCGCTTCTGGATGGCCCAGATCTCGTCGTGGCGGTCGGGCGAGAGGATCGCTGCGGGATCCCCGACCGCGACCCAGTTGATCGGCACGAACTTGTCGTCCGGCAGCCGGCTGTTCACGTGCAGCACGCCGCCGATGCGGATCGCCGCGCGAGCGCCGACGCGCGAACCGGGGAACGCGGCGGCGTTGGTCGCGATGAACGCGTCGTCGCCGATCACCGCGCCGTTGATGTGGGCGTGCGGCCCGACCAGCACGTTGTCGCCGAGCGTGGCCCGGTAGCCCGTGCGCCCGCGGATCACGGCGTTCTCCATCACCACGCAGCGCTCGCCGATCCGCACCGGCCCGCCCTCGGCCACCACCACCGCGCCGAACAGGATCCGGCTGCCGGAGCCGATCTGCACGTCGCCGCACACGACGGCGTTCGGCGCCACGTACACGTCGTCGGCGATCTGCGGCCTGGCGTCGCGGTGCTCGAGGATCACGCGATCACCGCCTCGACCTCGATCTCCGAGCGCAGCGAGTTGGCGACGTAGCAGTAGCGGTGCGCGAGCTCCACGAGCCGCAGCACCTTCTGCTCGCTCGCGCCGTCGCCGACGACGATGCGCGGGCGCAGCACGATCCGCTGTATGCGCGCGGGCTCATCGGACTCGTCCATGATCCCCTCCGCGTCGTCGCTGTACTCGAGCACGTCGACGCGGGCCTTCGACGCGATCGCCAGGAACTCGAGGAGCTGGCACGCGGACGCCGCCGCCACGATGAGCTGCTCGGGATTCAGCAGACGCGGGTCGCCGCCGAAGGTGGCGTCGCCCGAGAGGCGCAGCTCCTGCCCGGCGGAGGGGACGCGCAACGTGTGCTCGCGGCTGTAGCTCTCGTAGCCGCCGGCGGTCGATCCGCGCCAGGCGACCTGGGTCGCGTAGCGATGCACGGTCACGGGTCGATCAGCACTCCGGGGTTGAGGATCGCGCCCGGGTCGAGCTCGGCCTTCGCCGCCCGCAGGGCGCGCGCGAACGCCTCGGGCCGCTGACGGTCGTACCAGGGGCGGTGGTCGCGGCCGACCGCGTGGTGGTGCGTGATCGTGCCGCCGCCGGCGATCACGGCGTCGGAGGCCGCTCCCTTGACGGCGTCCCACTGCTCGAGCTCGGCGCCGCGGTTCGCCGGCGCGAGGATCGTGAAGTACGGGGCCGGCCCGTCCGGGTACACGTGCGTGAAGCGGCAGGTGACCGTGCCGCCGCCACAGACCTCGCGCAGGGACTCCTCCGCTCGCGCGCGCACGTCCGCGACGAAGCCCTCGAGCCGGTCCCACGTCACGGCGGTCTCGAAGGTCTCGCTGAACACGCCCGCGAGAATCATCGTGTCGCGCAGGTAGGGAGCCGAGACGAACGCCTGGCGCCAGGCGCCCTCGCCCTCCGTGCGGCCACCGTCGGCGCCGGGCCCGCGGTGCCGCGCGCCGTCCGTGGCGCTGCCGCCGTGGTCGCGGCACAGCTCGAGCGCGCGGTCCATCCAGGGCTCGAGCGGATGGTCGGCCGACTCGAACCCGAGCACGAGCAGGGCCGCGCCGTCCGACGCGGCGCCGGTGAGCGCGGCCTCGCCGGGATCGAGCAGCCGGCAATTGGCCGGGTCGAGCGCCGACTGCGACAGCGCGCGCACCGCAGCGGCGCCCGCCTCGAAGGTCTCGAAGCGCACGGACGCGGACGAGCGCCAGAGCGGCCGCGGGCGCACGCGCATCCACGCCTCCGTCACCACCCCGAGGATGCCCTCCGACCCGAGCATCAGGCGGTCGGGGCTCGGCCCGGCGCCGGAGCCGGGCAGCCGGCGGCTCTCCCACGTCCCCGAGGGGGTGATCGCGCGCACCGACTCGACCAAGTCGTCGATGTGCGTGAGCCGCGTGGCGAAGTGGCCGCCCGCGCGCGTGACGATCCAACCGCCGAGCGTCGAGTACTCGAACGACTGCGGGAAGTGACGCAGCGTGAGGCCGTGTTCGCGGAGCTGCGCCTCGAGCCCGGGCCCGAGGGCGCCGGCCTGGATGCGGGCGGCGTGGGAGGCGGCGTCCACCTCCAGCACGCGGTCGAGCGCGCGCAGGTCCACCGTGACCGTGCCTGCGTAGGCGTCGCCCACGCGCGGCTCCACGCCGCCGACCACGCTGGTGCCGCCGCCGAACGGGATCGCCGCGGCGCCGGCGTCGGCGCACCACGACAGCACCGCCTCGACCTCGACCTCGTCGCGCGGGCGCGCCACCACGTCGGGCACGTGCTCGAGCTGCCCGCGCATCGCGCGCACGATGTCGCGGTAGCCGCGCCCCACCGAGTGGAGGGCGCGCTCGTAGGTGTCGCTGGAGCAGATCGCCGCCAGCGAGCCAGGCGGTTCGAGCCGCGGCGCCGGCAGATCGAGGTCACTTAGCGCCACCGGGCGCTCCGGCTCGGCGGGCTCGAGGCCGAGGTGGGCGCGGATCCCGGCGGCCGCCTCGCGCACCTGCTCGTGCGAGGGCTGCTGGTCCTCGTAGCCCCAGCCCCAGAACTTCAGGCGACGTGTCGCGACGGCCATGGCGGGTAGCAGCTTCGCAGAGGAAGCGCCGTGCCGTAAGCGAAAAGCTATTGTGGAGTGCACTCGATGGCCACGCGGACGACGACCGTCCAGATCACCCTGCCCGAGATGGGCGAGTCGGTTACCGAAGGAACCGTCCTAGAGTGGCTCAAGGTCGAGGGCGACCGCGTCGAAGCCGACGAGGGGGTAGTTGAGGTCTCGACCGACAAGGTCGACGCGGAGGTACCCGCTCCCGCCAGCGGCATCCTCAAGCGGATCCTGGTCCAGCCCGACGAGACCGTGCCGACCGGCACCGTGCTGGGCGAGATCGAGGTGAACGGCGACGGCGGCCCCGCCGCCGCGAGCGACGGCAACGGCGGGGATCCGGAGTCCGCGGCCGCGGAGCACCCGCAGTGGGGCGCAGACGAGTCCGCCGCCGAGCTGGTCGAGCACGGCGCCGACGCCGAGGAGGCGCACCAGGCCGCCGCGGAGGCGGTCGGGTCGGTGGGCGACGGCTCGGCGCAGGCCTCCGATCCCCCGCCCGACGAGCCGGCCGCGGACGGCCCGAGCGAGCTGACCGACGTAGCGATGCCCGAGATGGGCGAGTCCGTGTCCGAGGGGACCGTGCTCGAGTGGCTCGTGAGCGTCGGCGACGAGGTCGCGGTGGACGACGGGCTCGTGGAGATCTCGACCGACAAGGTCGACGCCGAGGTGCCCTCGCCGGTCGCCGGCGTGATCAGGGAGATCCTCGTGCAGCCCGACGAGACCGTCACGAACGGCACCGTGCTGTGCCGCATCGCTCCCGGCGGCGGGGGCGCGACCCCGCGGATGCCAGCCGGCGAGACCGTGCACCGCACCGACGACCCGCAGCCCGAGGCGCGCCCGGCGCAGACCGCCGACGGCGGCAACGGCTCTACCCACGCCACCCCGGTCGCCGCGCGGATGGCGAGCGCGAAGGGCCTCGACGTGAGCGGGCTCGAGGGCTCCGGCCCGCGCGGGCGCGTGACGAAGGCCGACGTGGAGGCCGCGCTCGACAACGGCGGGTCGGCCGCGCTCACCGGCGGCAACGGCGCCGCCCCGCGCGAGGCCGCGCGCACCCCCATCCGCGGCCCCGCGGCCACGCTCGCCCGCTTCATGAACGAGAGCCGCTCGATCCCGACGGCCACCAGCTTCCGCACGCTCGAGGTCGACGTGCTCGCCGCCCGCCGCACCGCCCTCAAGGACGCCGGGCGCAAGCTCTCCTTCACCCACCTGATCGCCTGGGCCATCGTGCAGGCAGCGCGCGACATGCCCGTCATGACGCACGCGTACGAGGAGGTCGACGGCAAGCCGCACCGCGTCCAGCCCGGCGGCGTCAGCCTCGGGCTGGCGGTCGACGTCGAGCGCAAGGACGGATCGCGCTCGCTGGTCGTGCCCGTGCTGAGGGACGCCGACGCGCTCGACCTAGCAGCGTTCGTCGAG
>DASVPL010000164.1:0-10934 GCA_036382905.1 Thermoleophilaceae bacterium
CCTCCAGGGCGGCGGCACGGAGCGGGAGTCGGCGCCGCTGGCTTCGCACGTCGCGCCGGGCGCTCGGACCAAGGAAGAGGTCGTGAAGAGCGTGTACGGCGGCGAGTGGTCGCCGTGAGGCGCGCGGCGCTCGCGGCGCTCGTCACCCTCGCCGCACTGGCGGCCGCGGCCCCCGCGTCGGCGGCCGGGCCGCTCCCCGGGTGCGCGGATCCCGACGTGCCGGGCGGCGAGTGGCGCAGCTTCGGGCACGACCTCTCGAACACCCGCGTGCAGCCGCGCGAGAAGTCGATCTCGCCCGCCGACGTGCCGCTGCTCACGCCCGCGTGGGCGTTCTCGACCGAGCAGGTGCAGGCCGAGGGCGACTTCACCGGCACCCCGATCGTCGCCGACGGATGCCTCTACGCCGGCACCAACCGCGGCTGGCTGTTCGCGCTGAACGCCGACACCGGGAAGCTGGTGTGGAAGGCGAAGCTGCCGCGCGGCGGGTCGATCAACAACACCGTCGGCATCGCCGACCGCGCCTGCGGCAAGACCGTCAAGTACAAGAAGAAGGTCGTGAAGCGGCGCGGCAAGCGCAAGGTGATCCGCAAGCGCGTCGCGAAGACGCGGTACTGCCCGACGGTGTTCGTCGGGGCCACCCGCACGCGCGAGGGCGAGGGCTGCCCGCCCGGCGAGAAGTGCATCGGACCGTACGCGGCCGCGTACGACCAGGCGACCGGCAAGCTCGCCTGGGTCACGTCGCCGCTCGACAGCCAGAACGGCGCCGACACCTACGGGAGCGCGATGGTCTTCGACGGCGTCCTGATCCTCGGCGTCTCGGGCGGGGCGGCCGAGCTCGACGACGAGGCCGATCGCGGACCGTTCCAGGGCTCTCTGAACTTCCTCGACACGGCGAACGGGCGCGTGATGAAGAAGACCTACACGATCCACCCGCCCCACCAGCCCGACGACGACTTCGCGGGCGCGACGGTGTGGTCCACACCCGCGATCGACACCGAGGACAAGGTCGCGTACGCCGGGACCGGCAACCCGTACAAGCCGCAGGCCGAGCACAGGAACGCGAACTCGGTGCTCAAGTACGACCTCGACCGCAAGAGCCCGCGGTTCGGCGAGATCATCGGCGCCTACAAGGGCGTGGTCGACGAGTACCTCCCCGGCCTCTCCGAGGCGCCGTGCTTCGACATCCCCAACAACCACCCGCCGTACTACCCGCAGGGCGTCGGCTCGTGCGGCGACATCGACCTCGACTTCGGTGCCTCGCCCAACCTCTTCCGCGGGCCGGATGGGCGCA
This sequence comes from Thermoleophilaceae bacterium, assembly GCA_036382905.1. GTDB lineage: Bacteria > Actinomycetota > Thermoleophilia > Solirubrobacterales > Thermoleophilaceae > AC-37. The sequence goes on from DASVPL010000164.1 coordinate 1,292, forward strand.
AGCTCGTCGGCGCGGGCCAGAAGTCCGGCGTCTACCACGTGTTCGACGCGAAGACGATGAAGGGGGAGTGGACCCAGATCGCCGGCCCGCCGTCGCAGGTCGGCGGCATCGTCGGCTCGACCGCGCACGACGGCGACTCGGTCTTCGGGCCGATCACGATCGGCGGCTACGTCTGGTCGCTCGGCGCCGAGGACGGGCATCACCGCTGGGTCGCACCGCTCGCCGACGGCACCCACTGGGGCAACCCGGTCGCGGTCGCCAACGGGGTCGTCTACACGATGGACGCGGGCGGCTCGCTCAACGCCTTCGACGCCCGCAACGGCACGCCGCTCGCCAAGCGCCCGGTGGCTCTTGGCGGGTCGAAGAGCGCCGCGTCGCTGTCGTGGGGCGGCGTCAGCATCGCCCGCAACACGGTCTACGCGGCCACGGGTCTGGGCTCGCTCCCGCAGGGCTACATCGTGGCCTTCCGGCCGGGCGCGCCGCAGGACCTGCCCGAGGACGCGGCCGAGACGGCCACCGGCGGCGGTGGCGGCGGTGGCGGTGGAGGCGGCGGTGGCGAGGGCGGCAGCGCCGCGGGGGGCGCGATCGTCGCGGTGCCGGGATCGACCTACTCGACCTACGCCACGCCCGTGATGACCACGCGCCCGGGCGGCCCGCTGAGCTTCATGAACTTCGACCTCCCGCAGCACGACGTCGTCTCCGACGACAAGGGCCCCGACGGCCGGCCGCTGTTCCAGAGCAAGCTGAGCGGGCTAGGCGAGATCGCGCCGATCGAGGGGCTCGACCGCGTGAAGTCCGGCTCCACGTACGGGTTCTTCTGCAGCCTCCACCCGGGCATGCGGGGCAGCCTGATCGTTCAGTGACGCCCGGCCGCATCGCAGCGCTGCTCGCCGTGCTCGCGCTGCTGGTCGTGGGCGCGGTGGCCGTGGCCGACACGATCACCGGCACGGCGAACAACGACGAGCTCAACGGCACGGCCGGCGAGGACACCATCACCGGCGGCAGCGGCGACGACCGCATCAACGGCGGCGGTGGCAACGACGTGCTCGACGGCAGCGGCGACGGCGACACGATCGACGGCGGCGACGGAAACGACACGATCTACGGCGGGAACTGCCGCCGCGGCCAGCTCGGCCGCATCTGCGACAACTCGGGCGCCGAGCGGCTCTCGGGCGGCCCGGGCAACGACGAGCTGCGCGTCAACCAGTGCATCCTGGTCGACTGCAACGACGATCCGCTGATCGGGGTCGACAGCGTGCTCGACGGCGGGCCCGGCGACGACCGCCTGAGCGGCGCCGCCGGCAACGACAGCCTCACCGGCGGCGACGGAAACGACAAGCTGCGCGGCATCATGGGCGACGATCGCCACGACGGCGGCGCCGGCAACGACCTGCTCCGCGGGGGAGAGGGCGCCGACCTGATGCTGGCCGGGGCCGGGGTCGATCGGCTCTGGGGGCAGCAGGACGCCGACGTGATGAACGGCGGGGCCGATGCGGATCGCGTCTACGGCGGCGACGGCAGCGACTCCCTGAACGGCGCCGAGGGCAACGACAGGCTCTGGGGCCAGGCGGGCGCGGACGGGCTGGAGGGCGCCGCGGGCAACGACCGCCTGAGCGGCGGCGCCGGCAAGGACCGCATGTTCGGCGGGCTGGGCGCCGACCGCCTGCTCGCGCGCGACGGCGCGCGCGACGTGGTCCGCTGCGGCGACGGCCGCGACGTGGCGTACGTGGACCGGCGCGACAGCGTGTCGGGCTGCGAGCGCGTCTTCGTCGCGCGCTAAGCAGGCCCGGGCACGCCTCGGTGCGCGGCGCCCCCCGGCTAGCGGGCGCCTCCGGCCCCGTGGCACAATTCCGCGGTGACCCGCAGCCCCGCCGCGGAGCAGCACCTGCGCGACCTCGCGCACCTGCGCCGCGCCCGCGACCTGATGGATCGTGAGTACGCTCGCCCGCTCGAGGTCGCCGCGCTCGCCCGCGCCGCGCTGATGTCCACCGCACACTTCTCGCGGCAGTTCCGCGCGGCGTACGGGGAGACGCCCTACGCCTACCTGATGACGCGGCGCATCGAGCGGGCGAAGGCGCTGCTGCGCCGCGGCGACATGTCGGTCACCGAGGTCTGCCTGGAGGTCGGCTGCTCGTCGCTCGGCTCGTTCAGTGCTCGCTTCACCGAGATCGTGGGCGAGACGCCGACGGCCTACCGGGCCCGTGACCACGGCGCCCTCGCGAGCGTGCCGGGCTGCATCGCCAGGGATCTCACCCGCCCGGGCCGGAGGCCGCCAACCGAGCAGGATCGGAGAAGCGCGCGCGGCGCCGGCTCCATAGCCTTGCCGGCATGAACCTCACCCTCTCCCAATGCTTCGTCCTCGTCCATGACCCCGAGCTCGCGCTGGCCTTCTACCGCGATCAGCTCGGCCTCGAGATGCGCAACGACGTGGCCCGCGGAGACTTCCGCTGGATCACCGTGGGGTCCGCCTCCCAGCCGGGCGTCGCGATCGTCGTCACGAACTACCTGAACGGCAGCCCCGCCGACGTGGAGGCGCTCGAGGCCCTGCTCGCCAAGGGCGCCCTGAACGGCGTGCACTTCCACACCGACGACCTCGACTCCACCTTCGAGAAGCTCCGCGACTCGGGCGCCGAGATCGTGCAGGAGCCGACCGAGCAGCCGTGGGGCACGCGCGACTGCGCCGTGCGCGATCCGTCCGGCAACATGATCCGCATCGACCAGCCGCCCGCCGCGTAGTTGCACACGGCCGATAGCCACGACCTCATCCGCGTTCACGGTGCGCGGGTGAACAACCTGAGGGACGTCAGCATCGAGATCCCGAAGCGCCGGCTGACCGTGTTCACCGGCGTCTCCGGCTCGGGCAAGAGCTCGCTGGTGTTCGGCACGATCGCGGCCGAGTCGCAGCGGCTGATCAACGAGACCTACAGCGCGTTCGTGCAGGGCTTCATGCCGACGCTGGCGCGCCCGGAGGTCGACGTGCTCGAGGGGCTCACGACCGCGATCATCGTCGACCAGCAGCGCATGGGCTCCGACGCCCGCTCCACGGTCGGCACCGCCACCGACGCCCTCGCGATGCTGCGCATCCTCTTCAGCCGCCTCGGGCAGCCGCACGTCGGGCCGCCCGGCGCGTTCGCCTTCAACGTCCCGTCGGTACGGGCGAGCGGCGCGATCACGGTCGAGCGCGGCTCGAAGAAGACCGTGAGGGCGACCTTCAGCCGCATCGGCGGCATGTGCCCGCGCTGCGAGGGCATGGGCACGATCTCCGACTTCGACCTGTCCCAGCTCTACGACGACTCCAAGTCGCTCAACGAGGGCGCGCTCACGATCCCCGGCTACAGCATGGACGGCTGGTACGGCCGCATCTTCAGGGGCTGCGGCTTCTTCGACCCCGACAAGCCGATCAAGAAGTTCAAGAAGAGCGAGCTGAACGACCTGCTCCACAAGGAGCCGACCAAGATCGAGGTCGACGGCGTCAACCTGACGTACGAGGGCCTGATCCCGAGGATCCAGAAGTCGTTCCTGTCCAAGGACGCCGACGCGCTCCAGCCGCACGTCCGGGCGTTCGTGGAGCGGGCCGTGACGCTGAGCGCCTGCCCCGAGTGCGACGGGACCCGGCTCAGCGAGGCGGCCCGCTCGTCGAGGATCGACGGGATCAACATCGCCGAGGCCTGCGCCATGCAGATCAGCGACCTCGCCGGCTGGGTGCGGGGTCTGGACGGACCGACCGTCGCGCCGCTGCTGGCGACGCTGCGGCACACCCTCGACTCGTTCGCCGAGATCGGGCTCGGCTACCTCAGCCTCGACCGCTCGTCCGGCACGCTGTCGGGCGGCGAGGCGCAGCGCGTGAAGATGATCCGCCAGCTCGGCTCGTCGCTCACCGACGTCACCTACGTGTTCGACGAGCCCACCACGGGCCTGCACCCGCACGACATCCAGCGGATGAACGAGCTGCTGCTGCGGCTGCGCGACAAGGGCAATACGGTGCTCGTCGTGGAGCACGAGCCGGAGACGATCGCGATCGCCGACCACGTGGTCGACCTCGGCCCCGGCGCCGGCTCGGCGGGCGGCACCGTCTGCTTCGAGGGGACCGTCGAGGACCTGCGCGGCGGCGACACCCTCACCGCTCGCCATCTCGACGACCGCGCCGCCCTCAAGGAGACGGTGCGGACGCCCACCGGCACGCTCGAGATCCGCGGCGCGACGGCGCACAACCTCCAGGACGTCGACGTGGACATCCCGCTGGGCGTCCTGGTCGTGGTCACCGGCGTGGCCGGGTCGGGCAAGAGCACCCTGATCCACGGCTCGCTGGCGGGCCGGGACGGAGTCGTGTCGGTCGACCAGACCCCGATCCGCGGGTCGCGGCGGAGCAACCCGGCGACGTACACGGGACTGCTCGACCCGATCCGCAAGGCGTTCGCGAAGGCCAACGGCGTGAAGCCGGCGCTGTTCAGCGCGAACTCCGAGGGCGCCTGCCCCAACTGCAACGGCGCCGGCGTCGTGTACACCGACCTGGCGATGATGGCCGGCGTCGCCACCACGTGCGAGGAGTGCGGGGGGAAGCGGTTCCAGGCGGCCGTGCTCGACCACCACCTCGGTGGCCTCGACATCAGCGAGGTGCTCGCGATGTCGGTTACCGAGGCCGGGGAGTTCTTCGGCTCCGGCGAGGCGAGCACGCCGGCCGCGCAGCGCGTCCTCGAACGGCTCGCCGACGTGGGCCTGGGCTACCTCACCATCGGCCAGCCGCTCACCACGCTGTCCGGCGGTGAGCGCCAGCGGCTCAAGCTGGCCACCCGCATGGCGGAGAAGGGCGGCGTGTACGTGCTCGACGAGCCGACCGCGGGGCTCCACCTGGCCGACGTCGAGCAGCTGCTCGGCCTGCTGGACCGGCTCGTCGATTCCGGCAAGACGGCCATCGTCATCGAGCACCACCAGGCGGTGATGGCGCACGCCGACTGGATCGTCGACCTCGGGCCCGGCGCCGGCCACGAGGGCGGCCGGGTCGTCTTCGAGGGCACCCCCGCCGACCTCGCCGCCGCTCGCTCCACCCTCACCGGGGAGCACCTCGCGGCCTACGCGGCCGCCTGACCCGCGCGCCTAGGTGACGGGGCCGACCGGCTCCAGGTGCCGGCGCGGCGCGCCGCGATCCTCGTTGCCGAGGCGGGCCAGGTCGCGGCGAGTCGAGATGCCGAGCTTCGAGTAGATGTTGCGCGCGTGCGTGCGCACGGTCTCCACTCCGATCGAGAGCTCGTGCGCGATCTGCGCGTTGGTGAGCCCGCGCTGGAGCAGCTCGAGCACGTCGGCCTCGCGGGGGGTGAGGAGGTCGGGCGCGGGGAGGTCGAAGCGCTCGTCGCGGCCGGCGGTGGCGTTGGCCGACCGCGGCAGGACGTGCATCCCGCGCGACGCGAGGTGGATCGCGTTGATGATGTCGCGGCCCTGCGTCTCCTTGGAGATGCACGCGGTGGCGCCGAACGAGAGCATCTGGTTGCACTCGGCGGCGGTCGGCTTGTTCGCCAGCACGACGATGCGCGTGTCGGGGTGGGCCTGGTGTAGCTGGTAGATCATCGCCGGGTTCGGCAGCGACCCGAAGTTGAGCAGCACCACCGACGGCTTCTGCTCCTCGAGCACGGCCTCGAGCTGGTCGAGGTCGATGTCGCTGGCGATCAGCTCGAGGTTCGGGTCCTCGGAGATGAGCGACCCGAGGCCGATCGAGACGAGGTCCTCGAACCGGGCCGAGACGATGGTTATGCGGGCGGCCACGGCGTGGAGCTTACCGGATCCGGGGGATGCCGGGGGAGATGCCCCTACCCATCCCCTCACCCTCAGCTCCCCCGGTGGGCGCCCTGGCCCTCCCGCAAAGATCACCCCCAGTTCACACGTGGCGGGGGACGTGGGAATGCCTGATGTAGGGAACCATTCAACCAGTCGGCTGGGAGGCCCGACAAGAGACTTTCATAGCTTCCCAGGGCGCGTAGGGGTACGCCGCACCGCGAAGACCCGTCACGAGAGTGGCGGGTTTTTCGCGTTGAGGGGCAAAAGTGGCGGAGCCGGCTCCGGGCGCGAGCCTGCGGATCCCGCGCGAGCGGGGGTCCCGGGGGGGCAGCGGAGCCACGCGAGCCGGGGCCGGGGGCCTCGGAGCCCGCGCGACCCGCGGCCCGGGAGCCGCCCACGGCCCCGCGCCGGTAATGTCGCGCCATGTCCCCGGGCAGGGGCCTCGCCCTCATCGGAAGCGTTCTGACGATGGATCCGGCGGCACCGGAGGCCGGCGGCGTGGGGATCGCGGACGGGCGCATCGAGGTCGTCGGCTCCGCCGACGAGGTGCGCGCGGCGATGGGCGAGGCGGCCGAGCTGGTGGAGCTCGGCGACGAGCTGATCCTGCCGGCGTTCATCGACGCCCACCACCACTTCTGCATGGCCGCCTTCGACCGGCGCACGCCGGACCTGCACCTGGAGCCCGGGAGCACGATCGCGGACGTGCTCGCTCTCGTGGAGCAGGCCGCCGCCGCGCCCGGCGACGGCTGGCTCCGCCTCCAGGGCTACGACCCGAGCAAGCTGCGCGAGCGCCGCGCGCCGACGGCGGCCGAGCTCGACGAGGCCTGCTCCGATCGCCCGCTGCTGCTGATCGCCTACAGCTTCCACGAGGCCTGCCTCAACTCCCGCGGCCTCGCCGAGATGGGTTGGGACGCGAGCTCGGCGGATCCGCCGCACGGCGTGCTGGTGCGCAAGCGAGGCCGCCTGACCGGCGAGCTGATCGAGGGCGCGATGTTCCTGGCCGAGGCCCGCTCGCGCGACTCGCTGCTCGAGACCGCCGCCGATGCGTGGATCGCCGAGTGCGAGGCGCACGGCCGCGACCTGCTCGCCGCCGGGATCGTGCGCGTGGGCGACGCCGCCGTGCCGCCGACGTTTGAGCGCCTCTACGAGCGCGCCGCGGAGGCCGGGAGGCTTCCGGTGATCGTGCACCGCATGCCAGTCGCCGCGGCGAGCATCATCGAGCCGCGCACCGAGGCGCCCCCGACCGGCAGCGGACCCGCGCGGACCCCGATCGGCCCGGCGAAGCTGTTCATGGACGGTGCCGAGCGCTGCGCCATCTGCCTGTCGATGACCGAGACCGCGCACGCAGCGGCGCTGACGCTGCGCACGGCGGTGGGCGGCGAGGGACTGGCCGCGCTCCGCGCCGCGACCTCCGTCGAGTGGACGCGCGGCGCGGACGGTCTCATGCACGCCGGCGTGATGTTCTGGGACCAGGACCGGCTCGACGCCGCCGTGGGCGCGGCCGCGCGCGCCGGCCTCCAGGTGGCCCAGCACGCGATCGGCAACGAGGCGATCGCCCTCGCGCTCACCGCCCTCGAGCACGAGGGCGCCCCGCTCGCCGACCTGCCCGGGGTGCCGCGCCTCGAGCACGTGACCTTCCTCGACCCCGCCCTCGCGCGCCGGATCGGCGACGTGGGCGCGATGGCCGTGGTCCAGCCGTACTTCGTCTACGACATGGTGGGCGACTTCACGGCGCTCACGCCGCTGCCCCAGCCGAACATCGTCCTGCCGCTGCGCGCGCTCCTCGACGCCGGGGTTGAGCTGGCCGGCAGCTCCGACCACCCCGTCTCCGGCTACGACGTGCTCGCCGCCGTGGAGGCCGCCGTCCGGCGCCACACCCGGCTCGGCCGGGTCAGCGGCCCCGACGAGGCGATCACGGCCGAGCAGGCGCTGCGCGCGTACACGCTCGGCTCGGCGCGGGCGCTCGGCGTCGAGGACGAGGCGGGCAGCCTCGAGGCCGGCAAGCGCGCAGACGTCGTGATCCTCTCCGGCGATCCCCGCCGCACTGCCACGCCGACCGAGCTGAGCGTGCGCCGCACCTACCTCGGCGGCGAGCTGGCCTACCAGGCCGCTTAGACCGCGGCGAGCTCCGCGACCTTCGCCTGCACGTCGTCGGTCTTGACAACGTGCCGGTTCATGCCCAGCTCCTTGGGCTCCAGCCCGAGCGCGAGGCCCACGAGCTGCGGGAGGTGCAGGACCGGCATGCCGAGGTCGCGCTCCACGAACGGGGCGGCCTCCGGCTGCTGGAGGTCCAGGTTCAGGTGGCAGAGCGGGCAGGGCGTGACGACGCAGTCGGCCCCCGCGTCGATCGCGTCGGCCATGTGGCGGCCGGCCTGGCGCAGCGAAGTGGTCCGGTTCATCGTGACGATCGGGAAGCCGCAGCACTTGTGGCTGCCGGCGTAGGGCACCGACTCGGCGCCGACCGCCTCGATCACCCAGTCCAGGTACTTGTCGCGGTCCGGATGCTCGTCGAAGCCGAGCCGCCGCGTGGGCCGGACGATGTAGCACCCGTAGAACGGGCCGACGCGCAGGCCGGTAAGCGGCCGCACCACGCGCTCGCGCAGGGTGTCGAGCCCGATCTCCTCGACCAGCAGCCACAGGAAGTTCTTGTTCCACCACGCGCCGTCGCGCTCATAGGCGATGTCCTCGGGCTCGAGGTGCTCGTTGATGTGCGCGCGGTACGCCGTGTCGGCGTCGAGGCGCTCCTGGCACTCCGACTGCGCGCCCTGGCAGGTCGAGCAGATGTTCATCATCCCGACGGCGCCATCGACCTGCTGGGCCAGCCCGAACGTGCGGGCGTTCAGCGTGTCGACGAGCTCCTGGTTGTGCTCGGCGATCACGCCCGCACCGCAGCAGTTCGCGCGGTCGAGCTCGATCAGCTCTAGGTCGAGCTTCGGCGCCACGGCCGACATCGCGCCGTGCAGCTCGGGGGTGAAGCCGCGCGAGACGCAGCCGGGCCAGTACGCGAGCTTCATGCGGGTTGTCCTGACTCGGCCATCTGGTCTGCCTCCTGCTCGTCGCCGCCCTCGCCCACGATGTAGAGGTTGAGCTCGAGGCGCTCGTCCTTGTCCTCGATCTCCTGGTAGATCCGCTTGATCTGGTCCTGGTCGGCGAGCTTGTGGTGGATCAGGGCGGTCTTGATCTTGACCTTGCCCGACTTGACCCCACGCAGGACCGTCGGCAGCTTGGCCGCGAGCTCCTTGAGCGCCGCGGGGTCGACCTGCGAGCGGATCAGCGAGCCCTGGCCGTAGGAGCGCGGGATGAGCTGTGACTCGTGCAGCGTGCCGTACTTCCCGATCATGTCCACGAACGCCTTCTCGTGGCCGTAGCCGTTGTTGCGGTCCTTGATGTCCATCGAGGTCGCGCGCCGGCGCAGGCGCATGATCTGGTTCATCGGCGCCACGTCCTTGGGGCAGACCTCGATGCAGGCGAAGCAGTGGGTGCAGTCGTAGATCCCGTGCGGGTCCTCGGCGAGGTCGAGCAGCCGGTCCTCGGTGTGAGCGTCGCGCGGGTCGCCCACGAAGCGGTACGCCTTCGCCAGCGCGGCGGGGCCGATGAAGTCGGGGTCGACCTCCATCGACAGGCACGCCGACACGCACGCTCCGCAGTGGATGCAGGCCATCGACTGCGTGATGTCCATCATCGACTCGGGCTCGACGATGTACTCGCGCTCGGGCGGGTCGCCCTCGGGCAGGAGCCACGGGACCACGCGCTGCACCTTCTTCCAGTGCACGGCGTCCATGTCCACGATCAGGTCCTTGAGCACGGGCATGTTGCCCATCGGCTCGACGATGATCGACCCGTTCGGCGCGGACTCCGCCGCCGTCGAGAGCTT
>DASVPL010000165.1:0-21718 GCA_036382905.1 Thermoleophilaceae bacterium
CGGGCCGATCCTCATCGACACCGGCCTGCACCCCTCGGTCGCGGTCGACAAGAAGCAGAACCTCGGGCGCTTCTTCGCCTCCACCGTCGCGCGCTCCTGGGAGATGGACCCCGATCAGGCGCTGCCCGACCAGCTCCGCGAGCGCGGCATCGAGCCGTCGGACGTGAGGCTGGTCGTGATGACCCACCTCCACCTCGACCACGCGAGCGGCATGGTCCAGTTCCCCGAGGCCACGTTCGTGATCAGCCGCCAGGAGTGGGAGCGCGCGAGCGAGCCGCGGGCGGTCACGAGCGGCTACGTCACGAGCCACTTCGACCACGCCTTCGACTACCGGCTGCTCGACTTCGACGACCCCGGCGTCGGCTCGTTCGCGGGCTTCGGCCGCTCGTTCGACCTGCTCGGCGACGGCAGCATCCACGTGGTCTTCACGCCGGGACACACGCTCGGTCACATGTCGGTGGTCCTGCGCGGCGACGAGCGCGAGGTCCTGGTGGCGGGCGACGCGATCTACACGATGCACGCCCTGAAGACCGGCCACAAGCCGTACCTGATGCAGGACAGCCACCTCTTCGGGCGCTCGGTGCGCGAGATCCAGCGCTACGTGGAGCAGACGCCGAGCGCGATCGTCGTGCCCGGGCACGAGATGGAGCCGTTCGAGGAGGCTCGGAGGGCGCTGGCCCGCTAGCCGGCGGCGGTGCGGCGCGCCGCGTTGCCCGCGGCCTTGCCCGCGGCGCGGCGCGCGGCGCGGGCGGTCTGGATCGCGTTGCGGCGGCCGCCGCGGCGCAGCCCGTAGAACACCTTCTGGGTGCGCGCGAAGATCTCGTTGGCGGCGGCCTGTGCCTCGTCGCGCGTCGGCTCCTCCACGGTGCGCTCGAACACGATCGGATCGCCGTACTGGACGGTGACCTTCGGGAAGCGCAGCCGCTTCCAGTTGCGCGCGCCCTCGGAGCCGGCGATGGCGGACGGGACCACCACGGCGCCGGTCTCGAGCGCCAGCCGCCCGATGCCCGGCTTGGCCTCCCCCAGCTCGCCGGTGCGCGAGCGCCCGCCCTCGGCGTACATGACGATCACCTTGCCGCGCGAGAGCAGCGAGTGCGCGGTCTTGAACATCTCCTCGTCGCGGTGGCCGCGACGGACCGGGAACACCCCGCCGTGGGTGTAGATGAACTGGAGCGGTCGCTTGAAGAGCTGCGACTTCGCCACGAAGTGGACCTTGCGCCGCACGTACACCGAGATCAGGAAGTGGTCCATGAACGAGAAGTGGTTGGGCGCGATGATCACCGACCCCTCCGGCGGGATCTTCTGCGAGTCGATGCAGCGGGTCCTGAAGAAGAAGAGCAGGACCGGCGTGAGTATGAGGCGCACCACCTCGTACATGAAGTCCGGCTTGCGCGTGCGCGTGCGCTCGTGGAAGCGGGTGAAGTACTCGGCCGGCCGCGGGTCCTTGTAGACCTGCGGCTTCATGGGGGCTAGATCCTGTTCGGGCATGGGGGTGGAGAGAGCTACCCAGCTCTTTCGCGGACGTTACCCCGCGTCCGCTTCGGGAGAAACCCAGGCGCGCGAGCGCTCGACCGCGCGCCGCCACTCGGCGAGCAGCGATTCGCGCTCGTCAGCGGTCATGCGCGGCTCGTAGCGCGCGGCCTCCCGCCACATCTGGCGCGTGCCCGCCTCGTCCCAGAAGCCGGTGGCGACCCCGGCGAGGTACGCCGCGCCGAGCGCGGTCGTCTCCGAGATCTCCGGCACCACGACCGGCACGCCGAGCACGTCGGCCTGGAACTGCATCAGCCAGGCGTTCACCGCCGCCCCGCCGTCGGCGCGCAGCTCGGCCAGCGGCGCGCTGGAGGTGGCCTCGATCGCGCGCACGGCGTCCACGGTCTGGTACGCGATCGCCTCGAGCGCGGCGCGGGCCAGGTGCGCGCGGCCGTTGCCGCGCGTGAGGCCGACGATCGTCCCGCGCGCGTATGGATCCCAGTGCGGCGAGCCGAGGCCGGTGAGCGCCGGGACGAAGTACACGCCGTCGTTCGAGTCGAGCGAGCGAGCCAGCTCCTCGGTCTCCGCGGCCGCCTCGATGATCCCGAGGCCGTCGCGCAGCCACTGGACCGCCGCGCCGGTGACGAACACGCTGGCTTCGACCGCGTAGTCGACGCGGTCCCCCACCCCCCAGGCGATCGTGTTCAGCACCCCCTCCTGCACCGGCGGCGCCTCGGTGCCGGCGTTCTGGAGCACGAAGCTGCCGGTGCCGTAGGTGTTCTTGCCGAGGCCGGGCTCGCTGCACGCCTGGCCGTAGAGCGCGGCCTGCTGGTCGCCCGCGATCCCGGCCACCGGGACGCTCCCGCCGAGCGCGTCGGTCTCGCCGTACACGTGCGCGCTCGGGAGCACCTCGGGCAGCGAGGCGGGGTCGACCGACAGCAGCTCGCAGAGCTCGGGATCCCACTTGCGCGAGCGGATGTCGAACAGCAGCGTGCGCGAGGCGTTCGTGTAGTCGGTCACGTGGCGGCCGGTGAGCTTGTGGAGCAGCCACGAGTCGATCGTCCCGAACGCCGCCCGGGCGGGGTCGACGCCGCCCTCGCGCACGAGCCACTCGATCTTGGTGCCGGAGAAGTAGGGGTCGAGCACGAGCCCGGTGCGCTCGCGGAAGGTGGGCTCGTGGCCCGCGTCGCGCAGCTCGTCGCAGCGGGCGGCCGTGCGCCGGTCCTGCCACACGAGCGCGCGATGCAGCGGCTCGCCGCTGTCGCGGTCCCAGGCGACGACGGTCTCGCGCTGGTTCGTGATGCCGATGCCCGCGAGCTGCCCGGCGTCTGTCCCCGCGTCGGCGAGCGCGTCGCGCGCCACGCCGAGGGTGGTGTCCCAGATCTCCTCCGCGTCGTGCTCGACCCAGCCCGGGCGCGGGAAGTGCTGCTCGAATTCGCTGTAGGCGCGGCCGGCTGGCTGGCCGTCGGCGCCGAACACGATGCAGGTCGTGCCCGTGGTGCCCTGGTCGATCGCGAGGATCATCCTCTGTCCCTCCCCCGGTTCAAGCGGCGCAGAGCGTAAACCCGGACGAAGTCGCGCAGCTGCCTGCCGCGGTGGGCGAAGCCTGCGGCGGTGCGGCCGGTGGCGCGATGCTCGAGCGGCAGCTCGACCTCGACGACCCGGAACCCGGCCCGGTGGGCGTCGACGGTCATCCCGATCTCCATGCCGAAGCGCGGGGCGAACGGGAGCACGGCGTCGAGCAGCGCGGGCGCGAGCGCGCGCTGGCCGCTGATCGGCGCGCGCAGGTCGAGGCCGGTGAGCGACCGGATCGCGCGGTGGGCGAAGCCGACGGCCAGCCCGAACCCGCCGCCGACGCGGGTGGCGAAGACCGCCACGGCGAGATCGCCCTCGCCGCGCTCGACGGCGGCGACCAGGGCGGGCAGGTGGCGGGCGGAGCCACCGAGGTCGCCGTCACAGAGGACGAGCAGCGGGGCGGAGCCGCCGCCCGGGGCGGAGCCGCCGCCCGGGGCCGCGCCGCCGCCCGGGGCGGAGCCGCCACCCGGAGCCGAGCCGCCGCCGCGCGCCCGCTCCGCCGCCAGCGTCGCCACGCCGCCCTTCCCGAGCCGGCGCGGCGCGGTCACCGCCTCGGCTCCGGCCGCGCGCGCCACGTCCGCGGTGCCGTCGTCGGACGCGTCGTCGGCCACCAGCACGCGCGCGCCCGGAAACGCCTCGCCGAGGGCGGACAGGGTCTCCCCGAGCCGGTCGGCCTCGTTGTAGGCGGTCACGACGATCGCTATTTCGGGCCGCACGACCGGTTATCGTGCCCGACGCAACGGACCCGCGACCAGGAGGAGCAGTTGCCCGACGTCGAAGCGCACATCACCGGCACCGTCTGGAAGGTCGAGTGCAAGGTCGGTGACACCGTCGAAGAGGGCGACACCCTGGTGATCCTCGAGTCGATGAAGATGGAGATGCCCGTCGAGGCCGAGGACGACGGCACGGTGTCCGAGATCCGCTGCGAGGAAGGGCAGTCGGTGTCAGAGGGCGACACGCTCGTTGTCCTCGAGTAGCGAAGGGATGGAACTCGCGTCGGGCAAGCTCGTCATCGACGAGCCGGCGTCGAACGTCGTCAGGATCAGGATCGCGAACCCCGACAAGCGCGGGGCGCTCGACCACGAGATCCTCGACGCGCTCGCGGACACCGTCCGCAACCTCGACTGCCTCTGCCTGGTCATCACGGGCACCGCCCCGGTGTTCTCCGCCGGCTACGACATCGGCAACTTCCCGGAGTCCACCTTCGACGGCAGCGGCGGCGATCGCGGCTTCGCCGACGCCGCCGAGAAGCTCGTCGCGCACCCGTTCACGGAGGCGATCGAGGCGATCGAGGCCTACCCGTACCCGGTGGTGGCCGCGATCAACGGCCACGCGATCGGCGGCGGGCTCGAGCTGGCCGTCACCTGCGACGTGCGCATCGCCGCGCGCGGCTCCCGGCTCGGGATGCCGCCGGCGAAGATCGGTCTGATCTACTCGTACACGGGGCTGCGCCGCTTCATCGACATCTGCGGCGTCGGCAACACCAGCGAGCTCTTCTACACGGGCCGCAACGTCGAGGCCGACCACGCGTACGAGATGGGCCTCGTGAACCGCGTCGTAGAGGCGGACGAGCTCGAGGAGGCCGCGCTCGCCGTAGCCCGCGAGATCGGCACGAACTCGCCGCTGGCGCTGCGCGGGAACAAGGAGGTCATGCGCACGCTGCGCGCCCACAGCGGCGACCTCCCGGCGATCGAGGCCCGCCGCCTCGTCACGCTGCGCGAGTCGTGCTTCACCTCGGGGGACTTCATCGAGGGCATCCGCGCCTTCGGCGAGAAGCGCGCCCCGCGCTGGTCCGGCCGCTAGCGGTCCCTAGACTCGGCGATCAGTAGAGCGTCGGCGAGGAGGACGAGTGCGAGCTGCCGGATTTTGGAGCTACACCCGCGAAGATGATGTGGGCGACAACGGCCGCGTCGCGCGGCTGGCCGACCAGCTCAAGGCCGAGTATGGGCTGATCACAGGCGACGAACTCGAACTCTTCGTCGACCGGACGTCGCTCGACTGGGGCGACCAGTGGCGCACACGAATTGACGAAGCACTGGCGACGACGACCTTTTTTATCCCCGTGATCACTCCGCGATATTTCCGGCGGCCGGAATGCCGCAAGGAATTGCTTACATTCGCCGGCCACGCCCAGAGCCTGGGCGTAGAAGAGTTGTTGCTCCCGTTGCTCTACGTAGAGGTGCCTGACCTCGATGAAGACTCCGAAGATGAGGCCATTGCGCTAGTTGCAGGCACCCAGTACGAGGATTGGCGAAACCTTCGCTTGGTCGACGAGAACTCGGCCGATTACCGTCAGGGTGTAAATCGCTTGGCAACCCGTCTCGCAAACATCAGCGAAGAGGTTGCGGACCGGCCCGACCCGTTGCCGCCCCAGGGTAGATCGACAGCTGACGGCGATGCCGACGAAGGGCCAGGGTTTCTTGAGCTTCTTGCCGAGGGCGAAAAGGCGTTGCCTCGGTGGGAGCGCACAATCACCGCGTTCCCCGACGTGCTTGAGGAAGTCGCGACGGTGACGGAGGGCGCTACTGACCAGATGTCTGAGAGCGATGCTCGCGGAGGCGGATTCGCGGCCCGCATAGCAATCACACGCCGTCTCGCCAGAGAACTCGATGCTCCCGCTAAGCGAATCGCTGAACTGGGACGGTCCTACGCCTCAGACTTAGTAGCTATCGATCCCGCCATTCTGACGCTTCTGCGTTGGGCAGAAGAGGATCCAGATGAAGCCGCGACGCCCGAGGCTCAAGAATTTTTCACATCTATACAGGCCCTCGCACAGGCGTCGAAGGAGGCCACCAAAGAGCTGAAGGCCTTCGTTACAGCGTTAGATGACGCCTCACAAATGACGCGAGAAATCCGGCCCCAAGCTCGCACTATGCGCGAGGGCTTGCGCGACATCCTTGACGGTCAAGCCGTGATCGACGAATGGGAACGACGCGTGAGCCGAGTTACGGCTGCAGTGGAACAGCAGCACACCGCGCATGAGTAGCACGTCGGCATAGTCCCACGTACGGCGTGAGCGCTCGGGGCAGACGGCGACTACTTGAGTTCGTTCGCACACGTACGGTCCGAGCGGTGCTTTTCGCCGCAGTAGTGATTTTCGCCGTAGTGCTGGCACTCATCGTTGTCTTTGCCGTGCTCCCAAACTTGGTCGTCTCTGACAGCGCGGTGAAAGCGGAGGTCGACCGCGTGAAGCTCGAAAACGACGTACGACGCACCGGCGCACAGATATTGGCGGGGCTCTTGGTCCTCGGAGGACTGTTTCTGACAGCGCGCTCCATCCGCGTCACCCGGGAGGGGCAATTGACAGAACGGTTTTCGCGGGCCATCGACCAGCTCGGACACGAGGAACTCGACGTGCGGCTCGGCGGGATCTATTCCTTAGAGCGAATCGCGCGCGATTCAGCTTCCGATCGCGGACCGGTGAATGAGGTGCTGAGTGCCTGGTTGCGTCGAAAGTCGCGCGTGCGTCGGCGGGGCACCGGACGTCGACTACCTGAAGATGTTCGCGCCGTGCTCGTGGTGCTTGGACGCCGACCGAAGGCGCCGAGCTCGAACGCAGATCGGGTCGACCTCACCAGTATCGACCTGCGCAGTGCGGACCTTCTGGTCCTCGATCTACCCCGCGCGGTCCTCTCCGACGCCCGGCTCGACGGCGCCGATCTGACGAGGGCCAAGCTAAATCAGGCTCACCTCACCCGAGCGCATTTCGAGAACGCCGACCTCACTGGTGCCGAGCTAAAAAAGGCCACACTCACGAACGCTCGCTTCGATGCCGCGGACCTGTCCGAGACGACGTTGACCAAAGCTACGTGTACAAGTGGGTCCTTCATCGACGCAACGCTCGCATCGTCGGTCCTGTCAAGGGCTGAGTTCGCTCACGCCGACCTTTCGCGCAGTGATTTGCAGGGCGCGAAAGCCAGGAAGACCAACTTCGCTCGCGCGAGATTGGCGGGGGCAAATCTTACGCGTGCGGACGTACGCGGCGCTTCATTCTTAGGGGCGTCACTTCGTGGCGCAAACCTTTCCGGCACGACGCTCAAACGAGCAGATCTTCGAGGCGCCGACCTTCGGAACGCAGCCGGCCTAACGGCCGAGCAGGTCGCGGTGGCTCGCTGTGACATGACTACAAGGTTTTCCGCTCCCGACCCAGCTACGCGACAGGACTAGCGGGCCTGACTGATCGCACTCGGCTAGTGGGCTCTCCCCAGCCCACGAAGGGGGGAGGTTCGCGCAGTTAGAGGGATCAAAGCGTCCGACCCCCACCGTACCTTGGGGCTTGCTCGTCCCCACGAGGAGGTCAACCGCTTGCCGCCGCTAATCAGCTACGACGAGGCGCTCGCCCTCGGCGAGATCGAGGACCACGCCGAGATCGAGGCGCTCGTGGACCGGGCCTTCGCGGCGCGGCTCGAGCACTTCGGCGACTCCACCGACATGTGCTCGCTCGTCAACGCGAAGTCCGGCGGCTGCGCCGAGGACTGCGGCTTCTGCGCGCAATCGAAGTCCGCGGAGTCGGACACGCCGATGCACGCGATGATGACCCCGGAGCAGATCCTCGAGCACGCGCGCGCGGCCGAGGCGGCGGGCGCGCACCGCTTCTGCATGGTCACGCAGGGGCAGGGACTGTCGAAAAAGGACTTCCAGAACGTCCTCGACGGCGCGAAGCTCGTCGCCGAGCACACCAACCTCAAGCGCTGCGTCTCGGTCGGGCACATCTCGCGCGACCGTGCCAAGGCACTCAAGGAGGTGGGCATCCAGCGCGTCCACCACAACGTCGAGACCGCGGAGAGCTACTACCCGGAGGTCTCGTCGACGGTCCGCTACGAGGGCCGCCTGCGCACGATCGACGCGGTGGCGGACGCCGGGCTCGAGACCTGCGTCGGGGGGATCCTGAACCTCGGCGAGAGCCGCGCTCAGCGGGTCGAGATGGCGTTCCAGCTCGCGAAGGTGGATCCGACGAGCGTGCCGATCAACCTGCTCAACCCGCGTCCCGGCACGAAGTTCGGAGACCGCGACTTCATGGACCCGTGGGAGGCGGTCAAGTGGATCGCGATCTTCCGGCTGATCCTGCCGAAGGCGCTGTTCCGCCTCTGCGGCGGTCGCGTGGAGAACCTCGGCGAGCTCGAGCCGATGGCGGTCAAGGCGGGGCTGAACGGCGTGATGATGGGCAACTTCCTCACCACTCTCGGCTCCGAGCCCGAGGACGACCGCGCGATGTTCGAGTCGCTCGGGCTGAACACGGCGCGCCAGCCAGACAACGGGGCCAACCCGCGGCCGGACAACCGCTCCGGCTGGCTCGAGGGCGACTCGCCGAGCACGCCGGTGGACCGGCTGATCGACCGCCAGGACGAGGCGCCGATGTGGGACCCGGCCACGCAGCTGCGCCATCGCAAGAAGTCGTCGGTGCCGCCGCGGCCCGACGGGGCGCCCAACGCGTTCCCGAGCGTGGTGCGCGTGCCGGCGCGCGAGGGATCCGCGGCGGGCTCGGCCGAGGCCGCCTGATGAGCGACATCGGCGCGGTCCTCGACGACCTGCGCGAGCGCGGCCTCCACCGCCGCCTGCGCATGGTCTCGGGGCCGCAGGGCCCGCGCGTGCTGCTCGACGGAAAGCCGGTCCTGCTGCTGTGCTCGAACAACTACCTCGGCCTGGCCGACCACCCGCGCGTGCGCGAGGCGGCGGCCGACGCGGCCATGCGCTGGGGCGTCGGCGCCGGGGGCTCGCGGCTCGTCTCGGGCAACATGACCTGCCACCGCCGCCTCGAGGAGCAGCTCGCGCGCTTCAAGGGCTACCAGTCCGCGCTGCTGTTCGGCTCCGGCTACCTGGCCAACTCCGGAATCGTGGCCGCGCTCGCGGGCGAGGGTGAGGTCGTGTTCTCGGACGAGCTAAACCACGCGAGCATCGTGGACGGCTGCCGCCTCGCGCGCGCTGAGACGTTCGTCTACGACCACTGCGACATCGACCACCTCGAGTGGGGGCTCCAGCAGGCCGGCGGCCGCGGCGCCCTGATCGTCACCGACAGCGTCTTCTCGATGGACGGCGACATCGCCCCGCTGCCGGAGCTCGTGGAGCTCGCGGAGCACTACGACGTGCGCGTGATGGTCGACGAGGCGCACGCGACCGGCTGCCTCGGGCCGGGCGGGCGCGGCGCGGTGGCCGACGCCGGCCTCGAGGACGAGGTGGACGTGCTCGTCGGCACGCTCGGCAAGGCGCTCGGGTCCTACGGCGCCTACGCCTGCTGCGACCGCGACATCGCCGAGCTCCTCGTCAACCGGGCCCGCACGCTGATCTTCTCGACGGCGCTCCCGCCGCCGGCCGTCGCCGGGGCGATGGCCGCGCTCGAGCTGCTGATCGAGCAGCCGGATCGCGCCGACAAGCTCCAGCGCAACGGGGCCCTGTTGCGCAACGCGCTCGCCGCCGAGGGCGTGCCCGCGGGCGAGTCCGAGACGCAGATAGTGCCCCTGGTGGTCGGCGACGCGGCCGAGGCGATGAACGCATGCGAGCTAGCGCTGGAACGCGGCGTGTTCGCGCAGGCGATCCGCCCGCCGACGGTGCCCCAGGGGACCTCCCGGCTGCGACTGGCCGTGATGGCCTCGCACACGGAGGCAGAGCTTCGGCGGGCGGCGAGCGTGCTGGCCAGTGCGCTACGCGCCGGCGCGGCCCCCCTCGCCGCTCCGGCGCCCCGCCCGTCGGAGGATCCTTGGGCCTGGGGAACGGGCCCGCGGCAGGCGGCGCGAGCGCAGGCGTCGGCCGCCGAGCCGCGCACGAGCGACGGCGACGAGGTCGGCGCGCGCGCCGACCAGCCGCGCGTCTTCGACGGGTTCGCCGACGCTGCCTGACTGGGCGACATTCGCCCCATATAGCGAGGTCAAGATGGCCCAGCTCGCGTAATGCGGGGCGTCTTCGTCACCGGGACCGACACGGGTGTCGGCAAGAGCGTCCTGGCCGCCGTGATCTGCGCGGGGCTCGCCGCCGCCGGTGAACGGGTGGCCGCCTTCAAGCCGGTGGTCACAGGTCTCGATGACCCACCGGGCGAGTTCCCGCCCGACCACGAGCTGCTGGCCTCGGTCACCGGGCAGCGTCCGCAGGAGGTCGCGCCGCTGCGCTTCGGGCCCGCGGTCTCGCCGCACCTGGCTGCGGAGCTCTCCGGCGTGGCGATCGAGCCGGCGGCGCTGGTCGCCGCTGCCCACGCCGCCGCCCGCGGCGCCGACTCGTTCGTGTGCGAGGGCGTCGGCGGGCTGCTGGTGCCGCTCGCGCCCGGCTACGTGGTGCGCGACCTGGCGGTGGACCTCGGGCTGCCGGTCGTCATTGCCGCGCGGCCGGGACTCGGGACGATCAACCACTCCCTGCTGGCGATCGAGGCCGCGCGCGGGGCGGCACTGGACGTGAGAGCCGTCGTCCTCACGCCGTGGCCCGGCGACCCGAGCGCCATGGAGCGCTCGAACCGCGAGACCATCGCCGCTTTGGGCTCGGTTGAGGTCGCCACCCTCGGGGTTACGTCGACGACGGCATTCAGGGACGCGGGATCGGCGCTTCCGGTCTCCGCGTGGATCTCGTAATCGTCGTGCTTTCCTGACTTATGGGTCTCCTGCGCCCATAAGTCAGGAATGATCGATCAGGTCGCCAGGAACGTGCCGCTGTACTCGGGGCTGAACGGGTCGCCGCCGCAGCGAGCGATCACGCCGAGCACCGGGCTCGCGTAGTCCACCTGCACGGGGCCCGTCTGGCCGCTCGCCAGCGTGATCGTGCCGGCGCTGTGGTTCGCGGTGACCACGTCGGCGGTCGAGATCGTCATGCCGGTCGAGCCCGCGGTCTGGCCGCTCGGCGTGATGGTGAGGGTGCCGTTCAGGACGAGATAGCTCGGCTGCGTCACCGAGATGAGGCTGCACTTCTGCGCGCGGTAGGTCCCGCTCGCGCTGAACTGGGTGGCGACCTTCTTCGTCGGATCGCTCGTCCAGCACTGGCCGCTGCCGGTGGCGGTGAACGTGCCGGAGCTGCCGTTGTCGAACTCGTTCTGCACCTGCAGCGAGGCGATGTCGCACGAGTAGTCGCCCACCGCGGCGCCGGCCGAACCCGGAACCAGCGCGAACGCCGCCATTACACCCACCACGATCAACGGTCTCTTCGCCATCTCGTCCCCCTTAGCGCTTGAAAGTCAGCCTTCCGCATACCCCCGGTCACAGCTCTTACACCCGTCTTACGGCGGCGACCTACGCTCGCTCGCATGCCGCTCTCGAGGCGTGAGTTCATCGCGGGGACCGCCTTCGCCTCCGCCGCCGTGCTGCTCGGCGCCTGCTCGGACGAGGAGGAGCCCACCGCGCGCGGCACGGAGCTGAGCCCCACCCCCGCCTGCGCCGACGACCACGACGCCACGCCCGAGCAGACCGAGGGCCCGTACTACACGCCCGACACGCCGAAGCGGACCAACCTCGTGGAGCGCGGCGTGACCGGCGACCGGCTCGTGATCGCCGGGACCGTGCTCGGGACGGACTGCAAGCCGATTGCGAACGCGCTGCTCGACTTCTGGCAGGCCGACGGGGACGGCGAGTACGACAACGAGGGCTTCCGCCTGCGCGGGCACCAGTTCACCGACCGGCGCGGGCGCTTCAGCCTGACGACGGTCGTGCCGGGCCTCTACACCGGCCGCACCCGCCACGTCCACGTGAAGGTGCAGCGCCCGCACGGCGAGGTCCTCACCACGCAGCTCTACTTCCCCGGTGAGGCGCAGAACGCCCAGGACGGGATCTTCGAGGAAGCCCTTCTGATGGAGGTGCAGGGATCGCGCGCGCGGTATGACTTCGTGCTCGCGTGAACCTCCGTACGTTCCTCCCCCCGCTGCCGGTCCCGACCGCCGCGCCGCCTGAGCCCGGTGAGCCAGCGCGCGAGCTCCCCGCCCCGGGGCTCGATCCGGACCGGCCCGCCGTGGTCGCGTTCCTTCGCCACACCGGCTGCCCGTTCGCCGAGGCGACCGCACGGATGCTCCGCGAGGCGGCCGCCGCCGAGCCTGGCGTCGCGTTCGCCGCGGTGAGCCACGCCCCCACCGACCCGACCGCCCGCTGGTGCGACGCGATCGGCGGCCTCGCGGACGTGCGCGTGCTGATCGACGACGGCCGCGTGCACTACGCCACCTGGGGCCTCGGCCGCACGAGCCTGGGCCACTTCGCCGGACGCCGCTCGATGACCGAGGTCGCGCGCCTCGCCCGCGCGGGCACCCGCAACCGCCACCCGGACGGGACGCGCTGGCAACGCGCCGGCACCTTCGCCATCGATGCCGGCGGAACGGTCCGCTGGAGGCACGTGCCCCGGCACGCGGGCGAGCTGCCCGACCTCGCCGCGGCGCTCGCCGCGCTGCGCGCCGCCTCCGGCTTGCGCGCCGGCTCGGCCTAGCCGCGGCGCTCGCCGCGCTGCGCGCCGGCTCGGCCTACTAGCCGCCGCGCGGGCGGATGATGCCCTTGCTCTTGCTGGCGCCGTCGTTCGTGGGGATCTCCACGGACGTCCCGGCGAGCTTCACGCTGAACTTCCCGTTCGACGGCCGGTACAGCCCCGGCGTGCGCCCGCGCAGCTCGAGCTTCACGGTCGAGCCCTTGCGGAACTTGTAGCCGTTGCCCTGGAGCTGGAAGACGATCCGCCCCTTCTGGTTCTCGGTGAGCCGGTAGACGCCGAAGTCGACGATCCGCTGCTTGCCGCCCGGGAGCACCTCCCAGAGGAGCGCGTCGAGCTGGCCGTACTTGCCCTTGGTCTTGACGGTCGTCCGCACGAGCGGCAGCCCGAGCATCGTGAAGCCCGGCGACCTGCGCGTGAGCACGGTCGTGCCCTTCGAGGAGCCCGGCGCGACCTCGGTGCAGCGATCGCTCGTCGCGACCGGGTCGACCGTCCTGGCGGTCGCGTCGTCGCCGCCCGCGGAGGTGACCGTGCCGCTCTGCCGCTTCATCACGAACAGGCCGCGACCCAGGGACGGCCAGCCGTTGCGATGGATCGCGCCGCTCCCCTTCGACCCCCTGGGGCAGCCCTGGAGGTAGGCGGTGACCTGTCCCGGCGCGGGCTCCGAACCCTCGATCTTCAGCAGCCGCGCGAAGAATTCGGACGCCTGGTTGTTGAAGACCATGTACTGCCCGAGCGGGTTGCCGCCGGTGAAGTGGCCGACGTCGCCGATCTGGATCGCCACGTCGGCGCCGCCCTCGACCGCGGTGTTCATACGTTGGTACGCGCGCACGGCCTCGATCGCGGGGAACACGGGGTCGGTCCACCCGACCTGCACCAGGAGCGGCGCGGCGATCCCCGCGTCGAGACGGGGCGTTCCCTTGAAGGCGGCGAACTGCTCGGCGAGCGCGCGCACGTCGCCGCCATACGGCTCACCCGCGTTGAGGGCCTCGACCCAACTGTCCAGGTCGGCGGTCGGGTCGGCCCCCCTAGGCGCGACGTACCCCAGCCGCCCGCCGAGGGCCAGCGCGTTCAGCAGGCTCGCCTTCGGCACGCCGAGCGGCGAGAGTCCCTCGGCGTGCTTGGGCGTCTTGTAGTCGAGCGCGCGCCCGTTCGGCACCAGCGAGTACTCGAGGTCGGAGACCCCCCAGCGCGGGTGGGAGGCGGCGATCGCCAGCGGCTTGCCGGCCGGGCTCGTCCACGCCGCGAGAGAGCCGTCGGCGTTGCGGACCTTGTCGCGCAGGAAGCCGAGCTGCATCGCCGCGCTCCCGCCCATGCTCGTGCCGGTCACGCCGATGCGCGCGGGGTCCGTCACCCCCTCGTCGGCGAGCAGCCCGAGGAGGTGCTGCACGTCGCGGAGCTCGAAGCGCTGGTCGGCGACCGGGTGTATCCAGCCGCGATCGCACTGCGGCGAGGTGCGCGAGTCGGGCACGCCGCACGAGCGCCCGAAGCCGCGACTCGAGAGGGTCACGACCGCGTAGCCCTCGGTCGCGTAGTAGTTGCTGTTCCAGTGGTAGGTGTGCGCATCCTTGCCCTCGCGCGTGGTCGCCTCGAAGGACTCCTTCGTGCCTGGGAAGCCGTGCAGCATCACGATCGTCGGGAACGGTCCGGCACCGGTCGCGGGCAGCGTCACGTCCACGTCGATCGGCACGCCGTCGAAGCTCGCCACCCGCTGCTCGTCGGTCGCGGTGGGGCAGAAGCGCACGCCGTTCTGCGCGGTGCACGCGTGGCCGAACGGAGCGTCCGGCGATGCGCCGGCGACGGCGGGCAGAGCCAGGGCCAGCGCGCAGGCGGCGAGGGGGGCCAGCCACTTCACGCTTCCCACCCTAACCGTTCCGTCCCTGGCCGGGGGTACCTTGGCGACGTGAGCCTCGCGGCCGACGACCGCCGCTTCATCTGGCACCCCTTCACGCAGCAACGCGGGTGGGAGCACGAGGAAGCCCCCACCATCGAGCGCGCCGACGGCGTCCACCTCTACGACTCCGACGGCAAGCGCTACATCGACGGCGTCTCGTCGCTCTGGTGCAACGTCCACGGCCACCGCCACCCGGTGATCGACATCGCGGTCAAGGACCAGCTCGACCACGTCGCGCACACGACGATGCTCGGCCTCTCGCACCCCACCGCGGTCGAGCTGGCCAAGCGGCTCGTCGAGCTCGCGCCCGATGGCCTGGCGCGCGTCTTCTACTCGGACAGCGGG
Source organism: Thermoleophilaceae bacterium (assembly GCA_036382905.1). Classification (GTDB taxonomy): domain Bacteria; phylum Actinomycetota; class Thermoleophilia; order Solirubrobacterales; family Thermoleophilaceae; genus AC-37. The sequence continues at coordinate 14,660 of DASVPL010000165.1, forward strand.
TCGACCGCGACCGAGATCGCGCTAAAGATGGCGTTCCAGTTCTGGCAGCAGCAGGGCGGCGAGCACGCGCGCCGCAAGCGCTTCGTCTGCCTGCGGATGTCCTACCACGGGGACACGATCGGCTCGGTCTCGGTCGGCGGGATCGACCTGTTCCACTCGATGTACCGCCCGCTCCTGTTCGACGCGCTGCGCGCGGAGCCGGGCGACGCCGCCGACATGGAGCGCGTGCTCGCCGAGCACGGCGACGAGGTGGCGGCGGTCATCGTCGAGCCGCTGGTGCAAGGCGCGGCCGGCATGCTGATCCACCCCGAGGGCTACCTGCGCGACGTGCGCGAGCTCTGCGACCGCCACGGCACGCTCCTGATCTGCGACGAGGTCGCCACGGGCTTCGGCCGCACGGGCCGGATGTTCGCCTGCGAGCACGAAGGCGTCACGCCCGACCTGCTGTGCCTGGCCAAGGGCCTCACGGGCGGCTACATGCCGCTGGCCGCCACGCTCGCGACCGAGCGGATCTACGAGGGCTTCCTCGGCGAGTTCGAGGAGTTCCGCACGTTCTTCCACGGCCACACGTACACGGGCAACCCGCTCGCGTGCGCCGCGGCCCTTGCCAGCCTGCGCCTGTTCGAGCAGGAGCGGACGCTCGAGGCGCTCGAGCCGAAGATCGACCTGCTCGGCCGCCTGCTCGAGCCGGTGGCCGCGTTGCCGGCGGTCGGCGAGGTGCGCCGCCGCGGCTTCATGACCGGCATCGAGCTGTCGGGGTTCCCGGTGGAGGCGCGGATCGGCCACCAGGTCACGCTCGAGGCGCGCCGCCGCGGCGCGATCGTCCGCCCGCTCGGCGACGTCGTGATCCTGATGCCACCGCTCTCGATCAAGGCGGCCGAGCTGCGCGAGCTCGTCGAGATCACGGCCGAGTCGATCGAGGCCGCCACGGCCTCGCGGGTCCAGCTCGCCGCGGCCGCCTGAGCCGCCGAGGCCCTACTCGTAGGGGACGAAGTCCTTCTTGCGCGCGCCGCACACCGGGCACATCCAGTCGTCCGGGATGGCCTCGAACGTGGTGCCGGCGGGGATCCCGCCGTCCGGGTCGCCCTCCGCGGGGTCGTAGATGAACCCGCACGACTCGCATATCCACATCTGCTGGGTTGCCGCCTCCACGGGCGACAGTCTTGCAAACGCAAGGTAGGGTTGGCCGCGTGGCCAGGATCGACCGTCCGCCACCCGGCGAGGAGTTGAACACCGGAGCGACCACGCAGGCGCGCCTCGCCGCGACCGCGATGCTCGTCCGCGACGGCACCGAGGGACTCGAGGTGCTCCTCGTGCAGCGCAACCCCGAGCAGCGCTTCATGGGCGGAGCGTGGGTCTTCCCGGGCGGCGCCGTGCACGACGACGACGCCGACCCGGAGTCGGCGGCGGTCCGCGAGCTCGAGGAGGAGGCCGGGCTGCGCATCGAGGACGTTCGCGAGCTCGTGCCGTTCTCGCGCTGGATCACGCCGGTCGAGGTGAAGATCCGCTTCGACACGTTCTTCTACCTGGCGGCCGCGCCGCCGGACGCCGAGGCGCGCGTGGACGGCGCCGAGTGCGTGGACGCGCGCTGGATCCGCCCGGCCGACGCGCTCGACGCGGGTACGCGCGGCGAGCTCATGCTGGTATTCCCCACGATCAAGCACCTCGAGCAGCTCGCCGAGCTCGAATCGGTCGAGCACGCCCTCGAGACGGCGCGCTCCCGCCAGGTGGAGCCGATCCTGCCGAAGGTCGTGTACGGCGAGGGCGAGGCCCATGTCCTGCTTCCCGGCGAGCCGGGGTACCCGGACTGACCTCGGTCCGCAACCTCGCCGCGCGTGTGGGGTTAGCACTGGCGTGAGGCGCCTCCTGACCATGGCTCTCGCGCTTGCCGCGGTGCTGGCCCTGATGGGCGGCACGCTGGCGATCGCCGACACGCTGCTCGGCGACGCCGGCCCGAACGAGCTGACCGGCACGGCCGAGCCCGACGGCCTCTGGGGGGAGGAGGGCGACGACAAGCTCACCGGCCTGGCCGCCAACGATTACCTGGAGGCCGGTCCGGGCAGCGACAAGGTCGACGCGGGCCCCGGCGACGACTTCGCCACCGGCGGCAGCGGTGAGGACGAGCTGAAGATGGGCAGCGGTCGCGACGTCGGCTACGCCGGTCCCGGCAACGACTCGGTCCTCGGCGAGGACGGCGACGACGTGCTGCTCGGCCAGCTCGGCGACGACCGCGTGTTCGGCGGACCCGGGAACGACCGCCTCTACGGCGGCACGGGCAACGACTTCGTCGACGGCGGCACGGGCAACGACCAGCTCTTCGCCGACGTGGGCATCAACACGATGCTGGGCGGCGCCGGCAACGACCGCTTCATGGTCCAGGGTGGCGCCACCTCGAACATCGAGGGCGGCTCGGGCGACGACAAGGTCTCCCTCTCGAGCGGCGACGACAAGGTCGACGGCGGCGGTGGCGACGACCGGATCTCGACCGGCTCCGGCGACGACACCGTGGACACGGTGGACGGCCGCCGCGACGTGGTCAAGTGCGGCAAGGGGACCGACACCGTGCGCGCCGACAAGATCGACAGGCTGACCGACTGCGAGAACGTCACCCGCGCGAGCCCCAAGGGCACGCGGCGGCGCTAGACCTCCCCCACCCTGTATAAGACGCCCAGTGGCGCAGCAGGGTCTGACAGTCGCGATCACCGGCCCGACCGGCGACCTCGGCATCGCCATGGTCGAGGCGCTCGAGCGCTCGCGTCGGGTCAAGCGCATCGTCGGAATGGCGCGGCGCTCGTTCGACCCCAAGGACCGCGGCTGGAGGAAGACCGAGTACCGCCAGGGCGACGTGCAGGACGCCGCGAGCGTGAAGGACGCGGTGAAGGGCGCCGACGTGGTGGTGCACCTCGCGTTCGCGATCCTCACCGCGGGCAACGCGAGCCGCGGCATCAACGTGGACGGCTCGAAGAACGTGTTCGAGGCCGCCGTGGCCGCCGGGGCCGAACGCATCTGTTACGCGTCGAGCGTCGCGGCCTACGGGTTCCACGATGACAACCCGGAGTGGCTCACCGAGGACATCCCGCCGCGCGGCACGCCCGAGCACCCGTACTCGGCCCAGAAGGCGGAGGTCGAGCAGATCCTCAACGCCGCGCTGGCGCGCTCGAGTCGCACGTCGGCGTGGGTGTTCCGGCCCTGCATCGTCGCCGGCCCGAAGGCGACCACCTTCCTCGAGGAGATCCCCTACTTCCGGCTCTCCGAGCGCATGCCCGACCCGGTCCGGCGGCTCGTCGGCGGGATGCCGATGCTGAAGCCGGTGATCCCCGACACCGGGCCGCCGTTCCAGCTCGTGCACGAGGACGACGTGGCGAGCGCGTTCGTGGCCGGCGTGCACGGCCGCGGCTCGCCGGGGCCGTACAACCTCGCCGGGCGCGGCAAGCTCACGCTGAGCGACGTGGCCGACGCGCTCGGCTGGTACTCGGTCCCGTTCCCGGACCTCGCGCTCGAGGCCACGATGGAGGTGCTGGCCCGCCTGCCGCGGCTGCCCGAGCAGGCGGCCTGGATCCAGTCGGCGAGGCGGCCGGTGCTGATGCGCACCACCCGCGCTCAGAAGGAGCTCGGCTGGCGCCCGAAGCACACCGCCCGCGCAACGCTCAAGCAGATGATCGAGGCATACCGCAGCGAGCAGGCGGGCGTCGAGGCCGGCGCCGCCTAGGGCGCCTCAGAGCGCCGCGCGGAACAGGCGCTCGTAGTCCTCCTCGGTCGGCTCGCGCGGGTTCATCAGCGTCGTGCCGTCGCCCATCGCGCCCTCGATCAGGGCCGGGATGCCGTCCTCCGGCACCCCCACCTCGGACAGCCGCGTGGGCAGGCCGAGGCCGGACACGAGGCTCCCCACGTGGGTCGCGAGCGCGTCGCCGACGGCCTCGTCGGACCCGCCCGCCTCGATCGTGAGCAGCTCGGCGAGATCCCGGTAGCGGTCGGCGATCTCCGCGCCGCCCGCCGCGTTGAAGCGGATCACGTGCGGCAGGTTGATCGCGTTCGCCACGCCGTGGGCCACGCCGAAGTGGGCGCCACACGCGTGCGACATCGCGTGCGTCGAGCCGAGGTACACGGAGATCGCGAGCGAGGCCGCCACCAGCATGTTGCCGCGCGCCTCGTCGTCGCCGGCGCCGCCGTGGACCGCGCGCTCGAGGTTGTCGCGGATCAGCCGCAGGGCGTGGAGTGCCTCCGCGTCGCTGAACGGGCTCGACTCGACCGTCACGTAGGCCTCGATCGCGTGGGTCATCGCATCCATGCCGGTGGCCGCGGCGATCGCGGGCGGCAGCGTGCGCGTGCACTCGGGGTCGAGCACGGCGAGCCGCGGAAACAGCGGCACGTCGGCCAGCTCGAGCTTCACCTTGGCCTCGTGGTCCTTGACCACCACGGCCATCGACACCTCCGAGCCCGTCCCCGCGGTCGTCGGGACGCACGCCACCGGGGCAACCGGGAGCGCCTGGCCCATTCCGTCGTTCGCGCGCGGCAGCGCGTAGAGGCCCTCGTAGTCGTGCACCGTCCCGCCGTGGGTGAAGAGCACGGCCGCCGCCTTGGCGGTGTCCATCACCGAGCCGCCGCCGACAGCGAGGAACGAGTCCGCCCCCGCGGCCCTGGCCTCCTCCGCGCAGCGCGCCACGACCTCCACGCCTGAGTCCTGCGGCACGTCGTCGAAGGAGCCGGCCAGCTCCAGCCCGCCGTCCGTGACGCCCGCCTCGACGCGATCGACCAGGCCCGTGCCGCGGATCACCTGATCGGTCACCACGAACACACGCTCGGCGCCCTCCTTCATCAACTCGAACCCGACGCCCTCGAGGAGCCCGTGCCCCGCGACGACCCGGGTCCGCACGATGTGCTGCGCGAAGTCCTTGAACGCCGTCACGCCGCGTCCGCCAGGTCCTGGCGCCCCGCGTCCACGAGCTGCTGGCGGTAGCGCGGGAAGACCGGCTTGACCAGTGGCACGAGCTTGAGGACCTTCGCGACCGGACCCTTGGCCTTCATCTGCCCGCGCGCCAGCGCCACGGTCACGTTGACCTTGCCGAGCCAGAAGCGGTGAGCGGTGTCGGCGTCCATCGTCATGACCACGTCCGGGTCGAGGTCGCTCTCGCCGAGGTCGACCTGCGGCTCGACGTCCTCGCGCAGCCGCACCGTGATCTGCGACTCGGGGTTGCGGTACTGGTACTGGACCGTCGCGTTCGCCTTGCGGAACTTCGCCGCCAGCTCGTCATCGGTCACGAGGTCCTGGAACAGCTTGCCGATGTGCGCGTACACCTCGTCGGCGTCCTTGAAGTAGGCCACTTGCTTCCCCTCTCCCCGGTTGAGCGGCGATTGTCGCCTATCGGGCGACGAGGCGGTAGACGCCGCCGCTCAGCGACGTCACGTAGATCCGGCCGAGCGCGTCCTCGCCGAACGACGAGAGCCCGCTTAGGCGCAGGCCGGTCGAGCGGTTGCCCGAGGCCCCCTTCGTCGAGATGCGCATCGAGTAGATCGTCGGGTTGCAGTTGTCGCCGTGCAGGTAGCGCCCGGCGAGTGCCCTCAGCGCGGGGTCGCGGACCACGTAGCCGCCGATCGTCGCGCAGTTGCCGTTCTCGCGCAGGCGCTTCACGAGCACGGGCTTCACGTGGCCGCTCACGGAGCCCTCGCGGTAGCGGGAGCTCGCCTCGAACACGCTCCAGCCGAAGTTCGCCGCCCGCCCGCGCTTCGGGGGGTAGTCGATCTCGTCGAACTCGTTCTGCCCCACGTCGCCGATCGCAAGCCCGCCGCCCTTGCGGTCGAACGAGAAGCGGTAGGGGTTGCGCAGCCCGCGGGCCCAGATCTCGCCGCGCGCGCCGCTGCGGTCGCGGTACGGGTTGTCCGCCGGTATGTCGTAGCCGCCGCCCGGGCGGGGGTCGATCCGCAGGAGCTTGCCGAGCGGCGAGCCGAGGTCCTGCGCGCTGCGCAGCGGGTCGCCGCCGCCACCGCCGTCGCCCGTGGCCAGGTAGAGCATCCCGTCGGGACCGAACTGGAGCTGGCCGCCGTTGTGGTTGCCGAACTGGCTGTGCTCGATCCGGATGACCTCGCGGCCGCTCCCCGGGTCGGCGAGCTGCGCGTTGGACGAGCGCCGGAACTGGAGCACGCGGATGTCGCCGTCGTCGCCCGTGACGTACACGTAGAAGCGACCGGACTTCGCGTAGTCCGGCGCGAAGGCCATCGACAGGAGGCCGCGCTCGCCGCAGCAGCTCACCTCGCCGCGGATGTCGAGGAAGGCGCGGCTGCGCAGCTTGTGGTCGACCAGCACGCGGATCCGGCCGGGCTGCTCGGTGACGAACACACGGCGCTTGTCGCCCGGCGGGGCGGTCACGTAGGTCGGCTGGTCGAAGGTGCCGATCCGGGCGAGGCGCAGCCGCGAGGACGCCGCCGCACGCGCAGGCGCCTCGGCGACGGCCGCCACCGGCTCGGCGGACAGCGTCTCCTCGCGCTCGTCGCCGTTGCAGGCGGCGAGCGTGGCGATGGCCGCGATCAGGGCGAGCAGTAGGAGTGCGCGTCGCATCACGGCGGGAACGATGGCAGCGGAGTGTTGATCTCTCGTAAACGCGCGGCCGTACAACCTGTATGAAGGCTCTCGTTACAGGTGCGACCGGCTTCGTCGGCGGGCGGCTGGTGGAGGCCCTCGCCGAGCGCGGGGCCGACGTGCGCTGCCTGGTCCGCGACGCCGAGCGCGCTCAGCACCTGGCCGACGCCGGCCACGAGCTGCACGAGGGCGACGTGCTCAAGCCCGAGACGCTCGCGGGCGCCGGCGAGTACGTCGACGTCGCCTACTACCTCGTCCACTCGATGGGCCGCGGCTCCGGCGACGGCTTCGAGGAGCGCGAGCGCCGCGCCGCGCGCTCATTCGCGGAGATGGCCTCCCGCGAGGGAGTCGAGCGCGTGATCTACCTCGGCGGCCTCGGCGACGAGCCGGAGTCGGAGCATCTGCGCAGCCGTCACCAGACCGCCGCGATCCTCTCCGAGCACGGGCCGCCGCTCACCTACTTCCGCGCCGCGATGGTCGTCGGC
>DASVPL010000166.1:0-10060 GCA_036382905.1 Thermoleophilaceae bacterium
CTGCTCGGCCAGTCCGATGATGATGCCCTCGGGGCCGCGCACGAAGCAGAGCCGGTAGACGTCCTCGTACTGCGCGATCTCGCCCACGAGCTCGGCACCGTGGCCGCGCAGGCGGGCAACGACGTCGTCGATGCCCTCGACCGCGAACATGATCCGGCGCAGGCCGAGGGCGTTGGACGGCGCGTCCTCCGGCTCGGCCCTGACCGCCGGCGGCGTGTGGAACCGCGACAGCTCGACCCGGCCGTGGCCGTCGGGGGTGCGCATCATCGCGATGTCGGCACGGACGTCGTCGAGCCCGACGACGCTGCCCACCCAAGGGCCCTCGACCTGCTGCTCGGCCTCCAGCTCCATGCCCAGCTCGGTGAAGAACGCCTTGGCGGCCTCGAGGTCCTCGACGACGATGAGGACGTTGTCCATGCGCTGAAGCGCCATCCGGCGGAGAATAGGTCGGGTGCTTCGAGGACACGCACACGGGCCCGACTTGCGGCTTCGAATCGCGATCCTCGCCGCTGCAGTCATCGCGGGGTGCGGCAGCTCCAACGGCGAGCGCGCGCGGGAGCGATCGCAGACCGACCCAGCCTCGCCCCGGCCTGGCGTCATACCGCTGGCTCGCACCCCGGCGGTGGTGAGCGACGCCTGCCGGAGTGCGGCCGCGTCCGCTCGGCTCGCCTGCCCCGGGCTGTTCCCAGCGCGAGGCGATGTGACGAAGGTCCGAGCCATGAAGATGACCCACGACGCGTACGCGGGCTATCTGCTCGACTTCAACCAGCCCGCGTTTGGTGGCGACGACCTCGGCCACATGCTGCTCGGAGCTCAGCCACGGCCGCTCGATGTGAACGGCACAGTGGGTCAGACGTGGCCGCGGCGGAGCACGGGCGCACCCGACACCGAGCTGCGGCTTCCAGCGCGCACCGATGGCCCGCGCGCCCGGCGTTTGGCGATCGTCCGGGTCGTCCGGGTCGGGGACGCCGACGCCCTCGTCCTCAGATCGCCGCCGATGCCCGCCGGGGGCATCCACTCCGGTCACGTGATCGTCCTGTGGAACCTGGCCGGACGCGGGTATGAGGTTTCGCTTCACCTCGCCGACAGCCGCAGGCCGGGCCGTTACACCGAGCGAGAACGGATTCGGGCGGCGGTGACGGTCGCACGGAGCTACCGCCCTCAATCAGGCTGAGGTGCGCCGCCCCGCGCGCGGATCTCCTGCACGGCCCAGCCGTTCCCGTCCAGGTCCTTGAAGAACACGAAGCGCGAGCCGTCCCGGTCGACCGGTTCGAACTGCTTGATCTCGCTCACGTCGAGCCCCCGCTCCACGAGCTCCGCGCGCGCGGCGTCGATGTCGGACACGACCAGCTGGACGCCGTCGAGGCTTCCGGGCTCCATCGCTCCCAACCCCTCACCGATGACGATCGAGCAGCCGGAGCCCGGCGGCGTCAGCTGCACCACTCGCAACGCCTCGGTTGGCCGCACGTCGTGGTCCAACTTGAAGCCGACCACATCCGCGTAGAACTCCTTCGCCCGGTCCACATCCGAGACGGGAACCACGACCACCTCGAGCGTCCAATCCAAGATCGATCTCTCCTCTGTGTGCTTGGGAACGGCGAGTGCATCGCCTGGCCCGAGAGTATCAGTTTATATTTATATATAGATCCCCTTATCTCCCCGCTACGCTTCCCCGCGTGCACGCCCTCGACGTCCTCGGCGATCCCGTCCGACGCCGGATCCTCGAGCTTCTCGCCGACGGCGAGCAGCCCGCCGGCACGGTGACCGCGGAGATCCAGCGGGACTTCGGGATCTCTCAGCCCGCGGTCTCGCACCAGCTGCGCGTCCTGCGCGACAACGGGTTCGCGTCCGTGCGCGCGGAGGGCACGCGCCGCCTGTACTCGGTCCACCCCGCCCCGCTCCAATCGGTCGACGAGTGGCTCGCTCCGTTCAGGAAGTTCTGGAACCAGCGCCTCGACGCGCTCGGCACGGAGCTGGCCCGCGGCAAGCGGAAGAGGGCAAAGGCGCCGTGACGACCCGCCCGCGCACCGCCACCGAGCCGGAGCCGCAGCTCCGCCATCGCCGCATCGACGCCGGCGACGCACGGGTCGCGGTCTTCACTCGCACCTACGACGCGGCCGTGGACGACGTGTGGGACGCCTGCACGAACCCGGATCGGCTACGGCGCTGGTACGTCCCGGTCAGCGGCGACCTGCGCCTCGGCGGCACCTTCGCTCAGCCGCCGATGGGTACCGGCACGATCGTCGCGTGCGAGCCACCCCGGTACCTGAAGCTGTCCCTGGGCGGCGGAGCCGACGAGATCGAGCTGCGTCTCGCGCCCGCGGACGAGGAGCGCACGGTGCTGGAGCTCCAGCACGCGACGACGCTCGACGAGCACGAGATCGGCGGTCAGATGTACGACGCGATCTTCTGCATGGGCGGCGGCTACTACCCGCGCCTCGCCGCCCTCGGCCGGCACCTGGACGGAACGCTGCCGGACGACTACGACACCCTCACCTTCCACGAGAGACCAGAGAACCGCCCCATCATCGAGCGCGGCAGCGCCGCCATGGCGGCTCTGCTAGCGGCCGAGCCGAAGCGCGACGGCTAGCCCCGCGCGGGCGATCAGGGAACCAGCGGCCAGGGCCACGGCCGGGCGTACAGGCGGTTCGGCGGTGTCGACTTCATCAGGACCTCCTTGCCTCCATCGGCACGGCCGGCGTCCCGCGTCCGGCGCGCGTTGCGCAATGGACGACCCCGGTTGCGCCAAGCCGGGATCGCTTGCGCCAGCCCGGCACCTGTTGCCCGACGCGGGGGCGCCACCTGCTAGTTCGATCGGGACGCGCCGAGGAGCTGGGCTGCGGTCGGCAGTAGATCGTCGGGGTTGATCCCCCGTAAGCGGCGTCGGTGTGCGAACATATGTTCGTATGGGACGACACCCGGGACGCCGAATGGTGGAGCTAGCCGTCGTCGGTGGTAGCGCGCTGTACCGGGAGTCGATACGGCGCGTGCTGGACGACGCGGGCGGCCTCGAGGTCGTGGGCACGGCGGCCTCGCTCGCGGAGGCGGCTCCCCTGGTCGAGCGGGCCCACCCCGACGTACTGGTGGTCGACCTCCAGTGGGAGCGCGACCTCGCCGGACTGGCGTCGATCAAGGAGCGGCACCCGGACCTGCGCGTGGTGGTCCTGGGCGTGGACGGCGACGAGGCAACGGTCGTCGGCTGCGCCGCGGCCGGCGTGATGGGCTACCTGGCCCGCGAGACGACCGCGGCCGACCTCGTCAAGGCGATCAGGCAGGTGGCCAAGGGCGAGCTGGCGTGCCCGCCGGCGATCGTCGAGACGCTCGTGCGCGGACTGTCGCGACGACCAGGGCGCACGGCGACGGCGGCGCTCGACGGCCTCACGCGGCGCGAGCGCGACGTGATCGATCTGCTCGGGCTCGGCCTCACGAACAAGCAGATCGCGGAGCGGCTCTGCATCCAGGTAGCGACCGTCAAGAGTCACGTCCACAGCATCCTCACAAAGCTCGGGCTCGCTCGCCGCGCTGAGGTCGTGGCGCTCATGCGCGACCGCGCGTAGGGGTATCTGGACCCGCGACGGCCGCGGTCTGCGCCCTGCGGTCTAGATCTCCGCAGCGCAAGATCGATCCTTGGACCGATGACAACGGACGCCGCACGCGAGAGGGTTGCTGTTCAGCGTGGGCGTACCTGGGAGACACGGCACCGAGCACACGGGCCGGGTCCCGGACGGACGCGCTTCTCGAGGCCGGACTCGTGCGCCGGCCGCGGGCCAGACGAGCGGGAGTGGGGCTCGACATGGCCGCGGCCGGTGCGCGCCGTCCTCACCCGCGGGCCTCCGCCGGAATGGCCGCCGAACCCCGGCCTAGCGTCCTGGTCGTCGGCGGCAGCAGGATCGTGCCGTCGCGAACCCGCGCGCTGCTCGAGGCCGTGGCGACAGCCGTGGAGCAGGCGGGCGCGGTGCCCGAGCTCTGGGACGTACGACAGCCGGCGCAACCCGGCGCGCTGCGGGGCGCCGCCTCGCGCGCCCAGGCGCTCGTGGTCGTGACGCCCACCTACCACGCCTCCTACTCCGGGCTCGTAAAGCACGCGCTCGACCAGCTCGATCCCGGGATCGTCGGCGGCAAGCCGGTCGCCCTCATGGCCACCACCGGCCCGGTCCCGACGCCGCAGGCGCTCGACCACCTCCGGATCGTGGCCGGCGCGCTCGACGCGTTCGCCATCCCCGCCCAGATCGTGGCCACCGAGGCCGGCTTCCAGCAGCGCGACGGCCGCTTTCAGATCACCGACGAGCTGCTGCATCAGCGCGTTCGTACCGTCGTGCAGGAGCTGGTGCTCGTCGCGTGGCGGCTCGACGCGCCCGGCGAGCCCCGCCTGCACCCGGAGCCCGCGCGCAACGGCCGGGCGACTGCGGCGGCCGCAACTGTGGACCTGCTGCGCCGGCGGCCCGGCGACCTGCCCGACCAGATCAAGCGGGCGGTCGAGTACATCCGCGCGAACTTCGCCAAGGGCCCGCTTCCGCTCGACGATGTCGCGCGCGAGGCGCACATGAGCCGCTACCACTTCTCGCGCACGTTCAAGCGGGTCACGGGCGTCCGCTTCATCGAGTACGTGACGAGGTTGCGGCTGGCGCGGGCCTGCGCGCTGCTCGCGGAGAGCGAGCAGACGATCACGGCGGTCGCGCTCGCGGTCGGCTACCAGGACCTGCGCCCGTTCGAGCGGACGTTCAAGAAGGAGATCGGCTACACGCCGTCGCAGTACCGCAGGCGCGTGCGCGCCGGCCTGGAGGACCCGCCGCCGACCGGGCTCGGTCCCGACACCGCTGGCGGTGCGCCGCCGGGAACGGGGTGAGGGCCGCCGGCCGTCCTCAGCCCAGCGCCGCGAGCACCTCGGCCGCCGCGCGCCGCCCGGACCGCACCGCGCCGTCCATGTAGCCGTTCCAGAACGTCGCCGTCTCGGCTCCCGCCCAGTGGATGCGGCCGACCGGGCGCCGCAGCGCCTCGCCGTAGTCGAGCAGCACGCCGGGAGGGGTGAAGCCGACGAAGCAGCCGCGCGTCCAGGGGTCGCTCGACCAGTCGCGCTCGACGTAGCGCCGCGGCGCGAGCGCCTCCTCGCCGAACAGGTCGGCGAAGTTCCTCAGCACCGCGGCGCGGCGCTCGCCCTCGGACAGGCGCGAGTGGCGGCGTGCGAACGATCCCTCGACGAAGCCGAGCAGGACGCCCGGGCCGCCGTCCGGAGGCGAGTTGTCGAAGGTGATCCGCGCCGGACCCTGGTCGCTGACCGCCTGCCCGGACAGGCCGCGCTCGCGCCAGAACGGGCGGTCGTAGATCGCCTGGCACTTGATGGCTGAGCCCTGCGGCATCCGCTGCGTGAGCTGGTTGCGGAGCGCAGGCATCGCGGGTCGGTAGTCGATCCGCCCCGCCAGGGCTGGCGGCAGGGTGACCACCACGCGCTTCGCGGCCACGTTCCCTCGGGGGCCGCGCAGCACGGCCTGCTTGCGATCCTGACCGATCCGCCGCACCGGCCACCCGAGCCGCACGCGCTCGCCGAGCCGGGCGGCGGCGCGCAGCGCGATCTCCTGCGAGCCGCCCAAGAAGCGGCTCTCCTGCGCTCCGCCGGCGGTGTTCAGCAGCCGCTCGAAGTTGCCGGGGTTCTGCTCGTCCCCCGCTGCCCGGATGTAGAAGAGGAGGTGGAGCAGCGAGACGTCGCGCGGCTCGGCGGCGTAGAGCGCGCCCACGCCCAGGTCGACGAGGAAGCGACCGCCCGGGCTCGCCGTGTTCTCCCTGATCCAGGTGTCGGCGGTCTTGCCGTCGTACTCCTCGGCCCGCGGCGCCTGCCATGGCGCGTCGAGCGGCACCGCGGCCGCCATCTCGTTCAGCTGCGCCAGCGCCGCGCCCGCCTCGGCGGAGCCGGGATCGGGCGGGATCGCTCCGAGCAGCGGCGTGTCGGGGCGGTACGGGAGCTTGCGGCCCTCGCGGAGAAAGAGGTAGTCGCCCTCGTTGTAGGTCGCGAACGTCTCGACCCCGAGCTCCCGCGCCCAGTCGCGGACCACGTCCTGCGTCGGGCCGACCCACTGCCCGCCGACCTCGATCACCTCGCCGTCGCCGATCGGCTCGTTCAGTACACGGCCCCCCACCCGGTCGCGCGCCTCGAGCACGATCACCGAGCGGCCGGCACGGCGGATGGCCTCGGCCGCGGCGAGACCGCTGAGGCCGGCACCGACCACGACCACCTCGGCGCGCGGCGTGGCCGGCTTGCGGCGCGTGCGGGCGGCCGCACGTCCCGGCACCGCCGCCACGACCGCTCCGGCCGCCGCCCCGGCGACGACACCGCGACGCGTCACGCCGCGGCGGTCTCGCTCGCTCGACGGAGGCACGCCTAGAAGATCTGCGCGTCCGCGAAGCCCGCGAGCAGCACGGAGAACCCGCCGATCTCGGCGAGGATCAGCGCATACATGAAGGCGTGGGTGCCCGGCACCGGGTCGCGGAACTGGTTGTCGGTGTCGCGGCGCAGGCCGTGGACCATGTAGCCGAACACCGCGGCGGCGAAGAAGAGGACGAGCGCGCCCGCGGCGAGGAGGTTCACCAGGGTGCTCCAGGCGCTCAGCTCGACGAACGTCGCGACGAGCAGGATCGCGAACGAGTAGAGGAGCGCGGCGCGGTGGGCCGTGTCGGTGTAGGGGTGCGCGAGCGCGTTCTCGGAGGTCGCCATCTGGCGGTACTTCACGATCCCGAGCGAGAGCGCCCAGATGAACATCAGGCCGGCGGCCGCCAGCACCGCCGTCGTGTCGTCCCCCAGCGTCACGGCGAGGGATTAAACCGGAGCGGTGGCGGCGCGTGTGTGACAACACGCCGCCGCGGGGACCGGGGACCCGGCTACCGGAGCGTGAGGGTTCGCGTCGAGATCCGTGCCGTTCCGTTCACGGTCATCGTGGCGGTCACCACGACGCGGAGGCTCCCCCGCCTGCGCAGGGCGCGGGCCGCGGGGCCGGTCAGCCTGGGTCGCGCCGTCGCGGTCCCGCCGGACGGGATCCTGACGGAGGCGCGACCGACCGTGACCCTGCGACTCGCCGCGGGCCCGACGCGCCGGTGGCGCACGTAGGGGAGGACGACCTGCTCGGGGACCGTGATCAGGATCGTGCCTCTGCACGATCCCGCCGGGATCTCGATGCAGCGGACCCGGACCGGCACGATGCCGGTGTTCTGGAGCTTCAGCGGCTGGGGCGGCAGCACGATCGGCCTCACGTTCGCGGGGATCAGCTCGAGGCCGCCCGGCACGATCTGGCCGGCGAGGCCGCCGCCGGGCTCGGGGGTCGGGATGGGGACGCCGCCGCCGGTGGAGCCGGTGCTGCCGGTGGTGTCCCCGGTGCTGCCGGTGGATCCGTCGCCGGTGCCGGTCGAGCCGTCGCCAGTGCCGGTGGAGCCGCCGGTGTCACCGGTCGAACCGCCGCTGCCGCCGTCGCCGGTGCCAGTGGATCCGTCGCCGGTGCCAGTGGATCCGTCGCCGGTGCCAGTGGAGCCGTCGCCAGTGCCGGTGGAGCCGTCGCCGGTGCCAGTGGATCCGTCGCCGGTCGAGCCGCCGCTGCCGCCGTCGCCGGTGCCGCCCGTGGAGCCGCCGCTGCCGCCGGTGCCCTCGTCACCCGCGGCCGTGTAGCGCGCCAGCGCGAACTGCCGCGCGGAGCCGTCGGCGTTGCCGTTGCCGGCGCCTGCCGCGAGGATCTGCCCGTCGGCCTGCACCGCCACGTCGTACGCGCCGCTGCGCTGCCCGATCGCGGTCGTGACCGAGCCGCCCGAGCCGAAGGTCGAATCGAGCGCGCCGTCCGCCTCGAAGCGGGACACCGCGAAGGTGGATCCGCTGGCGCCGATCGACTCGCCCACTACGACGAGGCGACCGTCCTGCTGGCGTGCGACCCCGCTCGCGATGGTGGCCATCTGACCCGCGTGCGCGAACGCGACCCCGCGGGTCCCGAAGGAGCTGTCGAGCGCGCCGTCGGCGCTGTAACGGGTGAGCGCAGCCTTGTAGACGAAACCGTCGACCGCTCCGCCGACGGCCACGAGCCGTCCGGCGGGATCGGCGATGAGGCCGGTGGCCTGGCCCCCGCCGCCCACCGTGGTCAGCACCGAACCGCCCGATCCGAAGCTCGTGTCGAGCGACCCGCCGGCGCTGTAGCGGGCCAGGGCGAACCGGGCTCCGCCGCTCTCGCTGGCGCTACCGGCCGCGACCAGCCGCCCGTCCGCCTGCCGCACGAGCGCCATGGCCACCGCACCGTCGGTCCCGAGCGGCGTGGTCGTCTTGCCGCGCGTGCCGAAGCTCGTGTCGAGGTCGCCAGCGCCGGTGAAGCGCGCGAGGGCGAAGCGCTGTGCGCCGCTGACCTTCGCCTGCCCGGCGAGCACGATCCGGCCGTCCGGCTGGATGGCGAGGTCCCATGCGGTGGCCTCGTTGCCGACCGCGGCGGTGGCCATGCCGTCTGCGCTGAACGAGGAGTCGAGCGAGCCGTCGGCGTTGTAGCGCGCGACGGCGAAGTCGCCCGAGCCGGTGCCGGCGGCGACGATCTTGCCGTCGGGCTGGAGCGCGACGGCCTGCGCCACCGAGCTCGAGCCGATGCCGGTGAGGACCTTGCCCGCCGTCCCGAACGCCGGGTCGAGTGAGCCGTCGACGTCGTAGCGCGCCAGCGCGAAGCGGTAGCGGGTGCCGTCCCAGGCCGTACCGGCCGCGACGGTCTTGCCGTCCGGCTGGAGCGCGATGTCGCGCACGTAGTCGTCGGAACCCAGCACGGTGGCCGCGATGCCGCCGCTGCCGAACGTCGGATCGAGCGATCCGGGTGCGGCGAGAGCCGCCGGCGCGGTGGCCAGAGCGGCGAAGAAGGTGCATGCGGCTGCGAGCCTGAGCCTGATCATCCGGGGGTGTCCTTTCCCCTCGTGGTGCTGGATGAGCTGGCGGCCGAGCTGTCTCAACGAGCTGAGACCTCTAGCTTTGCGTCCCCGCCTCGCGACGGGTTTGCCATGAGCAGCCGAGTCGAGGGTTGATCGGCCGGTGGAGCCGCGGCATGAGCGTTCTGGACGGTTGACCGAACGCCGGGCCCGGCGCTGGCGCGGAGCCGCGCCCCACCGGCGCGGCGGCTAAGGTCGCGCCCGTGATCGGCAGGCAGCTCGGCGGCTACCGGATCGAGTCCGTGATCGGGCGCGGCGGCATGGGGATCGTCTACCTCGCCGAGCAGACGCGGCTCGAGCGCCGCGTGGCGCTGAAGGTCATCACGCCGGAGCTGGCGCACGACGTGGGGTTCCGGACGCGGTTCGAGCGCGAGTCGCGGCTCGCGGCCTCGATCGACCACCCCAACGTGGTCCCCGTGTACGAGGCGGGCGAAGCCGACGGGCTCCTCTACATCGCCATGCGCCACGTGCGCGGGACCGACCTCAAGGCGCTCCTGACCCAGGGCCCGCTCGATCCGGGGCGGGCGGTCGAGCTGGTCGGACAGGTGGCTGCCGCGCTCGATGCCGCCCACGCGAGCGGGCTCGTCCACCGCGACGTGAAGCCGGGCAACATCCTGATCGAGCCGATCCCGGGAGGCGAGCGCGCCTACCTGTCCGACTTCGGGCTCACGAAGCGGCTCTCGTCGGCAAGCGGGATCACCGAGACGGGCTTCGTGGTCGGGACGCTCGACTACATCGCGCCCGAGCAGGTGCAGGGGGCCGCGATCGACGCGCGCACGGACGTCTACGCGCTCGCGTGCGTCCTGTTCCACGCGCTCAGCGGGCGGGTTCCGTTCGTGCGCGAGAACGACATGGCGAAGATGTACGCGCACGCGAACCTGCCGGCGCCCGCGTTGCTCGAGGCGGCGCCGCACGTGCCGGCCGCGCTCGGCGAGGTGGTGGCGCGCGGGATGGCGAAGGAGGCCGGCGAGCGCTTTGCGTCGGCGGGTGACCTCGGGCGGGCCGCCAGCGCCGCGGTGCACGGCCACGCGCCCACCATGGCCGAGCGCAGCGTGGCCGTGGGTGCCGCCGCGCCGGGGCAGGAGACCGTGGCGGACACGCCGCTCCCGCCGCCCCCGGACCCGCCCACGGCGCA
>DASVPL010000167.1:0-5185 GCA_036382905.1 Thermoleophilaceae bacterium
CAGCGGACGCCGCGGTAGCTCCAGCTCGGCCCCCTCGGGCTCAGGGAGCGGCGAGCGCTCCCCCTCCCCATCAGGCTCCGCGCGCGGCTTCCGGAACAGCGCGCGCGCTCGCGCCGTCGCGGGCTCGCCGCGGCGTGCCCCGCCGCCGCGCTCGGCTCGCTCTGCACGTTCCGCACGCGCGCGCTCGCGCGCGAGGCGCGCGGCTTCTCGCTCCTCCTCGGAGCGGTCCGGTGGGGGCTCGCCTGTCAAGCCGCGATCAAGCCTACGGGCGCTGCGACGGCGACGACGCGAGCCAGCTCTCGAGCAGGTGGGCGGCCGCGCGCGAATCCTCGTCGGCCTCCCCGCCGCTGCGCTGCGCCTGCCGGGTGGTCAGCCGCTCGTCGTGCAGCTCCACCGGCACCCCGACCACCCGCGCCACACGGCCCGCGAACGAGCGGGCCGCCGCCGCCTGCACACCCTCCTCGCCCGACAGCGTGCGCGGCAGCCCGATCACGACGCGCTCGGCCTCCGTATCCCGCACGAGCGCCGCCAGGGCGGCCAGCCCGCGCTCGGTCTCGGGCCGCTCGACCGCCGGGAGCGGGCTCGCGAGCGTGCCCGTCGGGTCCGACACCGCGACGCCGCAGCGAGCCGATCCGTGGTCGAGCGCGAGGACGCGGCTCATCGCCGCGCGCGAGCGCCCGCGCCGCGACTCATCCCAGCACGCGCTCGATCGCGAGGCGCGCCGCCGCGATCGCCTCCGGCAGCTTCTCCGGGTCGCGGCCGCCGGCCTGCGCCATCGTGTCGCGGCCGCCGCCTCCCCCGCCCGCCACCTGGGCCGCCGCGCGGATCACCTCACCCGCCTTCACTCCGCGCTCGACCACCGCCGGAGCCACGTTCGCGACCAGGTGCACGCGGCCGTCCACGGCGGTGCCGAGCACCACCGCGCTGTCGCCGAGCGTCTGGCGCACTTGGTCCGAGAGCGCGAGCAGAGCCTTGGCGTCCGGCGCGTCGACGACCTGCGCCACAAGCCGCACGCCGCCGACCTCCTCGGCGCTCTCGACCAGCCCGCCGGCGGCCTCGCGGTCGGACTCGCGCGGCTTGCGCTCGAGCTCCTTGACGCGCTCTGTCAGCTTGCGCACCGCCTCGACCACCTCGCGCTCGGGCACGCGCAGCAGCCCCGCGAGGTCGCGGATCTCCCGCGCGCGCGTCAGCGCCGCCCCCACGCCCTGCGGTCCGGTGACCGCCTCGATCCGGCGCACGTTCGACGCGCTCGAGGTCTCGGTGACCAGCTCGAACAGCCCGATCTCAGCGGTATGCGCCACGTGCGTGCCGCCACACAGCTCGCGCGACACGTCCTCGACCTCGACCATCCGCACCCAGTCGCCGTACTTCTCGCCGAACAGCGCCATCGCCCCCATGGCCTCCGCCTCCGTGCGGGTGGTGTGCACGGCGCGCACCGGCTGGTTGGCGAGGATCCAGCCGTTCACCTCCGCCTCGACCGACTGCGCCTGGCGCGGCGTGAGGCGCTCGCCGTGGGTGAAGTCGAAGCGCAGCTTGTCCGGCCCGACGTACGAGCCGGCCTGGCGCACGTGCTCGCCGAGCTGCTTGCGCAGCGCCGCGTGCAGCAGGTGCGTGGCGGTGTGATTGGACATGGTCGCGAGGCGCCGGTCGCGATCGACCACCGCTCGCACCCGCTCCCCCTCGCTCGGCTCTCCGTTCTCGACCTCGAGCTCGAGGAGCTGGTCGTCGCCCACCCGGTAGACCGTCTCCACGCGCGCGTTCGCGCTGGGGGCCTGGACCAGCCCGGTGTCCCCGACCTGCCCGCCGCCCTCGGCGTAGAACGGGCTCTGCCGCAGCTTCGCGAGGAAGCGGCCCCCGGAGAGCGGCTTGAGCGCCCCGAGCACGGTCTCCGCCTCGAGCGACTCGTAGCCGACGAACTCGGTCTCGAAGTCGGAGGTCCGGGTGAAGTCGAAGACCTCGTCGTGGTGACCGTTCGTGCTGCGCGCCGCGCCGCCGCGAGCCACCTCGCGCGCGCGCTCCATCAGCTCCTCGAAGCCCTGGTCGTCCACCGCCAGTCCCTCGTCGCCGAGCAGCTCCTTGGTCAGCTCGTACGGGAAGCCGAACGTGTCGTGGAGCTTGAACGCCTCCTCGGCCGCGATCCAGGCGGTGCCCTCCTCCTTCGCGCGCGCGATCAGGTCGGCCAGCAGGCGCTCGCCCTGGCGCAGGGTGTGCGAGAACGCCTCCTCCTCGGCCGCCGCCCAGCGCTCGATCACGGCCGCGGACTCGGGCAGCGCCGGATAGGCGTCGCCCATCACCTCGATCGTCCGCCTGACGAGCGGCACGAGCACCGCGCCCTCGATCCCGATCGAGCGCCCCTGCTGCACCGCGCGCCGCATGATCCGCCGCAGGATGTAGCCGCGGTCCTCGTTGGACGGGACGACGCCGTCGGCGAGCAGGAAGGTCATGCCGCGCCCATGGTCGGCGAGGATCCTGAGCGCGCGGACCGACGGCTCGTCCACGCCGGCCAGCTCGCGGCCCAGCTCCACGAGCGGCGCGAACTGGTCGTTCTCGTAGACCGACGGGACGTCCTGGAGGATCGCCGCTGTGCGGTCGAGCCCCAGCCCGGTGTCGATGTTCTGCTCGGGCAGCGGCGTGAGCGAGCCGTCTTCGTGCAGCTCGTACTGCATGAAGACGAGGTTCCAGTACTCGAGGATGCGCTCGGTGTCGTCGCCGGGGCGGTCCTCGTCCGGGCCGAAGCCGGGACCGCGGTCGTAGTAGAGCTCCGAGCACGGCCCGCACGGGCCCGTCGGCCCCGCCTGCCAGAAGTTGTCCTCGCGGCCGAGGTGCACGATCCGCTCCTCCGGCACCCCGATCGCCCGCCAGCACGCGATCGCCTCCTCGTCGGGCCCGAGGCCGAGCTCCTCGTCACCGCCGAACACCGTCACCCAGATCCGCTCGGGGTCGAGCCCGAGGCCCTTCGTGGACAGCTCCCAGGCGAATTCGGCGGCGCCCTGCTTGAAGTAGTCGCCAAAGGAGAAGTTGCCGAGCATCTCGAAGAACGTCAGGTGACGAGCCGTAAGCCCGACGTTCTCGATATCGGTGGTCCTGAAGCACTTCTGGCACGACGTGAGCCGCTGCGCGGGCGGCTGCTCGTCGCCTCGGAAGTACGGCTTGAACGGCTGCATTCCGGCCGTGGTGAGCAGCACGGACGGGTCGTAGGTGGGCGGTACGAGCGAGGCGGAGGGCATCCGCCGGTGGCCGTGCTCCTCGAAGAACGCGAGGTAGCGCTCCCTGATCTCGGCGGCCTTCACGCGGCCAGTGTATCCCCGGGAAATCCCCTGACCGGGGCCCCTAAAGCGTCCGGAGCGGGCACGGGCTCACCCTCCAAAAGCTCTGCAAAAGCTCCACGTTCCCGCGTCCACGCGCGTGCGCGCCGAGAAAGGACAGCGCATGGACGTAGCTGAGCTTGTGGGCGAGGCGAGGGAGCGCGAACGCAGCCCCCTGCCGCCGCGTGAACGGATTGTCGCCGGAGGGATAGCCATCACCTTCGGGCTCGCGGCATCCATCGTCGCGCTGACCGTGCCACTCAACCGCGGCACCGATCCGCTGGTACTCGCGGCTCTCGTCGGCCTCCTGGCGCTCGCCCGCCGCGTCCGCTTCGAGGTCGGCACGCTCGAGGCATGTGCGGACCAGCTCGCCTTCATCCCGCTCCTGCTGCTGGCCCCGCTGCCGCTCGTCCCGGTCCTAGTCGCCGCCGCCTACGTGCTCGCGCGCGTGCCCGACTTCCTGAAGGGCGGGATGCACCCGGACCGCTGGCTCTACTTCGTCGGCGACGCCTGGCACTCGATCGCCGCCGTCGCCGTCGTGGCCGCCCTCGCCCCCGGCGAGATCAGCGCGGAGCACCTGCCCGTGTACGGCCTCGCGGTCGGCGCGCAGATCGCGGCCGGTCTCCTGGTCATCGTGGTGAACGACACGCTGATCCACGGCTTCAAGCCGCGCGAGATCTTCGGCCTCTCCTTCTCCCACAGCGCCCGGATCGACGCGCTGCTCAGCCCGCTCGCGCTGATCACCGCCGCGGTGGCGGCCCAGGAGCCGCTCGCGATCGCCGGCGTGATGCCGTTCTACTGGCTGATGGCCATCTTCTCCGCCGAGCGCCGCGAGCGGTACGCGGCCGCCCTCGAGCTGAACCAGGCCTACCGCGGCACCGTGATGGTGCTCTCCGACGTGGTCGATGCCGAGGACAGCTACACGGCCAGCCACTGCCGCTCGGTCG
This sequence comes from Thermoleophilaceae bacterium, assembly GCA_036382905.1. Lineage (GTDB taxonomy): Bacteria > Actinomycetota > Thermoleophilia > Solirubrobacterales > Thermoleophilaceae > AC-37. The sequence goes on from DASVPL010000167.1 coordinate 4,253, forward strand.
TCGAGCTGGCCGCCGCCGTAGCCGACGAGCTCGGCATGGGCTACGAGGACCGGCAGGAGCTCGAGATCGCCGCCCTGCTGCACGACGTCGGCAAGATCGCGATCCCCAACGAGATCCTGAACAAGCCGGCCAAGCTGACCGACGAGGAGTTCGCCCTGATGAAGACCCACACGATCGAGGGCCAGGCGCTGCTCGACCGGGTCGGCGGTCGCCTCGCGAAGGTCGGCGAGGTCGTGCGCTCCTGCCACGAGCGCTGGGACGGCCGCGGCTACCCCGACGGCCTCCAGGGCGAGGAGATCCCGCCCGCCGCGCGCGTCGTGTTCTGCTGCGACGCCTACAGCGCGATGACGACCGACCGCCCCTACCGCCAGGCGATGCCGCAGGCGGAGGCGATCGCGGAGCTGCGCAAGAACTCCGGCACGCAGTTCGAGCCGCGCGTGGTCGAGGCGCTCGTAGCGGTGATCGAGGCCGACCTGGCCGGCGCCGACGACGGGCGCTACACGGACGCGCTGCGCGCCGTGCTGGCGGGCAACTCGGTGCCCGCGCTAGAGCTGACCGCGTAGCACGGCTCCGGCGCCGACTCTTCCCACGTCGTTCGCAGCGCGTACCAGGCCCACAGGCAGATGAGCGCCGCGCCGCCGGAGGCCCCGAGCAGCAGCGCCGTCGCGCCGACCTGCTCGAGCGCCGCGCCCGCACCCACGAACGCGATGGCGAACGCCCACGATCCGGCCGTGTCGGCGAGCGCGAACGCGCGGCCGAGCAGCCGGTCCGGCACGAACTTCTGGAAGATCAGCCGCTCGTGCGTGAGTAGCAGCCCGTTCCCTACGCCGGTGAGCCCGAGGCCGACCAGCGCCAGCAGGAACACCGGGGCGATCGCGAACAGCGCGATGCCGAGCGCCATCACGAGGATGCCGCCGACATAGCGGCGCTTGA
>DASVPL010000168.1:0-35480 GCA_036382905.1 Thermoleophilaceae bacterium
TGTAGGCAGCGAACGCGGTCTTCTTGACGATCCCGTTGCGCGTCGCGAACACGAGGTACGGCGCCTCGCCGAAGTCCCGCGTGGCCAGCACCGACTGCACGCGCTCGCCCTCGCGCAGCGGCAGCACGTTGCCGAGGTGGCGGCCCTTGGACTGGCGCGAGGGCGCGTCCGGGAGGTCGTAGACCTTCGAGCGGTAGACCTTCCCGCGGTTGGTGAAGAAGAGCAGGTAGTCGTGCGTCGAGCAGACGAAGAGGTGCTCGATGTAGTCCTCGTCCTTCATCCCCATGCCGGTCACGCCCACGCCGCCGCGGCGTTGCTGGCGGTAGGTGGCCAGTGGCAGCGACTTGATGTAGCCGGACTTGGTGATCGTGATCACCATCTGCTGGTCGGCGATCAGGTCCTCGATGTCGAGGTCGTCCTCCGCGAACGTGATCTGCGTGCGGCGGTCGTCGCCGTAGCGCTCGCGGATCTCGAGCAGCTCCTCCTTGATCAGCCCGAACACGCGCGCCTCGTCGCCGAGGATCTCGCGCAGCTCGCGGATCCGCTCCACCAGGTCGGCGTGCTCCTGCTCGATCTTGCCGGCCTCGAGCGCGGTGAGGCGCTGGAGGCGCAGGTCGAGGATCGCCTGCGCCTGCTCGCGCGAGAGCTCGAACTGCTCCATCAGGCCGTCGCGGGCGACGTCCGCGTCACGCGAGGCGCGGATCAGCTCGATGACCGCGTCGATGTTGCGGAGCGCGATCAGCAGCCCCTCGAGGATGTGCGCGCGCGCCTCGGCGCGGCGCAGCTCGTACTTCGTACGGCGCACCACGACGTCGCGCTGGTGGTCCACGTAGTTGTGGATGAGCTGCTGGAGCCCGAGCGTGCGCGGTACCCCGTCGACCAGCGCGACCATGTTCGCGCCGAACGTCGTCTGCATCGCGGTGTGCTTGTAGAGCTTGTTGAGCGCGACCTTCGGGATCGCGTCGCGCTTGAGCTCGATCACGAGGCGCACGCCGGACTTGTCCGACTCGTCGCGCAGGTCCGAGATCTCGGGCACCTTCTTGTCGTTGACGACCTCGGCGATCTTCTTGATCAGCCCGCTGCCGTCGTTGCGCCCGTCGCCCTTCGACACCTGGTAGGGCATCTCGGTGACGATGATCGCCTCCTTGCCCTGGCGCAGCGGCTCGATGTGGGCGCGCGCCCGGACCACGATGCGGCCGCGGCCGGTCTCGTACGCCTCCCTGATCCCCGTGCGCCCGACGATGATGCCGCCGGTCGGGAAGTCCGGGCCCTTGATGTGCTTCATCAGCCCGGCGGTGTCGATGTCACGGTCGTCGATGTAGGCGATCGTCGCGTCGATCGTCTCGCGCAGGTTGTGCGGCGGGATGTTCGTGGCCATGCCGACGGCGATGCCGGCCGAGCCGTTGACGAGCAGGTTCGGGTAGCGCGCCGGCAGGACGCTCGGCTCGAGCTGCGACTCGTCGTAGTTCGGGACGAAGTCGACGGTGTCGGCGTCGATGTCGCGCAGCATCTCCGTGGCCAGCGGCGCGAGCCGCGACTCGGTGTAGCGCTGAGCGGCGGGCGGGTCGTTGTCGATCGAGCCGAAGTTGCCCTGGCCGTCGACCAGCGGGTAGCGCTGCGCGAAGTCCTGCGCGAGCCGTACGAGCGTGTCGTAGATCGCCTGGTCGCCGTGCGGATGGAACGAGCCCATCACGTCGCCGACCACACGCGCGCACTTGCGGTACGGGCGGTTCGGCTGGAGCCCGCCGAGCTGCATCGCGTACAGCACGCGGCGGTGCACCGGCTTGAGACCGTCGCGCGCGTCGGGCAGCGCACGCCCGACGATCACGCTCATCGCGTAGTCGAGGTACGACGACGACATCTCCTCCTCGAGGAGACGCGGCTCGACGTTGCCCCCTCCGAGTTGATCCGCGGTGGCCACTAGCCGGCCCTCCAATCACACACGGGTCCGAAAACCGAGGAATCCAAGGACGCAGGGAGCGACGCGTGCGATGAGCACGCGAGCGACCGAGGACGCCGGAGTCCGAAGGTTTGCAGGGCCCGCTCAGACATCGAGATTGACGACTTCGCGGGCGTGAGCCTCGATGAACAAGCGCCGTGGTTCGACCTTGTCGCCCATCAGCATCGAGAAGATCTGGTCCGCGGCGCTCGCGTCGTCGATCGTCACCTGCTGCAGCGTGCGCCGCGACGGGTCCATCGTCGTGTCGAAGAGCTGGTCGGCGTTCATCTCGCCGAGGCCCTTGAAGCGCTGGAGGTGCACGCCCTCCTTCGCAACGTCGAGCACCGCGCGGCGCAGGTCCTCGAACGACAGCGCGCGCTCCTCCTTCTTGCCGAGCCGCACCGCGAACGGCGGTATCCCGGCAAGCGCCTTCAGATCCGCATGCACGCGCACGAAGCCGCGGTAGTCGCTCGACTCGAACAGCGCCCGCTTGAGCCGGTACGTGGCGGCCGATCCGGTCGAGCGCTCGACCACGCGTATGCGCAGCTCGGTGTCGTCCTCCGACATCAGCTCGGTCTCGTACGGCTCGCCCTCGGGATCGGCCTTGTTGGTCAGGGCGATGACCGCGCTGGCGTCGGTCGCCCCCTCGTCGAGGATCTGCGACTCCTCTAGGAACGTGATCGTGTCGTGGCCGTACTCCGCGCGCAGCGACGACGCCCAGCCCTCGTACTGCTTCAGCAGCCGCACGTACTTCTGCCAGCGCGCGTGCGTGAGCTTGAACTGCGCGCCCTCGCGGTCGAACACCTCGATCTTCTCGATCTTGTCGCGCAGCAGGAACTCCTCGAGTTCAGACTCGCGCTCGATGTAGAGCTCGGTCTTGCCGGACTTCACCTTGTAGAGCGGCGCCTTCGCCAGGTAGACGTAGCCGGCCTCGATCAGGTCGCGCATCTCGCGGAAGAGGAACGTGAGGATCAGCGTGCGGATGTGCGCGCCGTCCACGTCGGCGTCGCACATGACGATCACCTTGTGGTAGCGGGCCCGCTCGATGTCGAACTCCTCGCGGATCCCGGTGCCGATCGCGGTGATCATCGCCTGGATCTCCTGGTTCGACAGGACCTTGTCGATCCGGTTCTTCTCCGCGTTGATGATCTTGCCGCGGAGCGGCAGCACCGCCTGCGTGTTGCGATCGCGTCCCTGCTTCGCCGACCCGCCGGCGGAGTCGCCCTCGACCACGAAGATCTCGGCGAGCGCGGGGTCGCGCACCGAGCAGTCGGCGAGCTTGCCGGGGAGCGTCGAGTTCTCGAGCGCGGACTTGCGCCGGGTCAGGTCGCGCGCCTTGCGGGCGGCCTCGCGCGCACGTGACGCCTGCACCGCCTTCTTGATGACCGACTTGGCGTCCTGCGGGTTCTCCTCGAGGAACTCGGCTAGCCCCTTGTTCACGGCCTGCTGCACGAAGCCCTCGACCGGGGGGTTGCCGAGCTTGGTCTTCGTCTGGCCCTCGAACTGCGGCTCCTGGACCTTCACCGAGATGATCGCGGTGAGCCCCTCGCGCACGTCCTCGCCCTGGAGGTTGTCGTCCTTCTCCTTGAGCTCGCCGATCTGACGCGCGTACGCGTTGATCGTGCGCGTGAGCGCGGAGCGGAAGCCGGACAGGTGGGTGCCGCCCTCGTGCGTGTTGATGTTGTTGGCGAACGAGAGCAGCGACTCCTGGTACGAGTTGTTCCACTGGAGCGCGACCTCGACCTCGCCGACGTTCTCGTCAGCGCCCTCGAGGTAGGCGATCTTCTTGTGGAGCGGCTCCTTCGTGCCCTGCGAGTGCAGGTAGGTGACGAAGTCGCGGATGCCGCCGTCGTACTTGAAGGTGGTCGAGAAGCCCTCGCCTCGCTCGTCGGAGAAGTCGATCCGCAGCCCCTTCGTGAGGAAGCCCATCTCGCGGAAGCGCTGCTCGAGCGTCGAGCGGTCGTAGTCGATCGTCTCGAAGATCTCGAGGTCCGGCAGGAAGGTGATGCTGGTGCCGCGGCGGTCGCTCTTCGCGCCGCGCTTCAGCTCGGTCTGCGGGGCGCCACGCTCGTAGGACTGGTTCCACTCGTAGCCGTCGCGCCAGATCGTCAGCTCCAGCTTCTCCGAGAGCGCGTTCACGACCGACACGCCCACCCCGTGCAGTCCGCCCGACACCTTGTAGCCGCCGCCGTCGCCGAACTTGCCGCCGGCGTGGAGGACGGTCAGCACGACCTCGGCCGCGGGGCGACCCTCCTTCTCGTGCATGTCCACCGGGATGCCGCGGCCGTTGTCGGTGACCGTGACGCTGTTGTCCGGGTGGATGGCGATCGAGACGTGGTCGCACTCGCCCGCGAGGGCCTCGTCGACCGAGTTGTCCATCACCTCGTAGATCAGGTGGTGCAGGCCGCGCGTGCCGGTCGACCCGATGTACATGCCGGGGCGCTTGCGGACCGCTTCGAGGCCCTCGAGGACGGTGATGTCCTTGGCTCCGTAGGAGGAACCTTCCTGGGAGGACTCTTTCGCCAAAACTCTCTTTTCGTCGGGGCCGCGCGGAGGGGGTGCGCGAGCGCTCTCTTTACATGACGAGACCCCGACGCCCACCGGTCTCCCGGCACGGCTCGGGGCTCCCTCTACAACGGGCTGAAGGATAGCAGCGGAGCTGGTCGGAACCCGGTCCTGGAGTGTTACAAAATGCCCGCAAATCGGGCAAAAACGTGAAGTTATGTGAACGCTTCGACCCGGGTGGCGAGCGGCTCGGGGTGCGGCGCGGCGAAACGGGGGTCAGCGGCGGGCCCGGCGAGGGCTCGCCGAGACCTTCAGCGAGCGCACTGGCGGGGGGCCTTCGGCGGCTCCGAGGGCGTTGTTGAGACGGCCGACGAGGTCGCCCCCGAGCAGCTCGATCTCCTGCGCCCAGACCGACGACGTGCACGTGATCGTGACGACCCCGTCACGTTCGGCGACCGGCTCCGCCTCCCGCGCGATCGCCGCGCCCGCGGCGGCCGGCCAGCAACTCTGGACGCGCGCGAGCGTGGTGGCCGGCGCGAGCTCATCGACCACGCCGGCGAGGGCGCTGGCAAGCGGTCGCGGGTCGCGGCGCCTCATGCGGCGCGCAGCCCGCGCGCGCCCGCGCGCTCCACCGACCCGGTGGTCACCTCGAACAGCACGACGTCGCTTGCGTCCGCCCCAGGCACGTGCTCGGCGTCGGTGGTGGTGATCAGGGCCTGGCCCTCCGCGCGCACGAGGTCGGACAGGCGCGCACGGCGGCCGGCGTCGAGCTCCGACATCACGTCGTCGAGCAGCATCAGCGGCGGCGTGCCGCGGGCCGCCAGGGCGTCGCGCTCGGCGAACAGCAGCGCGAGCAGTCCGAGCCGCTGCTGGCCCTGCGAGCCGAGCGTGCGCAGCGCCCGCCCGCCATGCGTGAGCGCGAGGTCGTCGCGGTGCGGGCCGTGCGTGGTGAAGCCGCGGTCGAGGTCGGCCGCGCGGCGCTCGACCAGCTCGGCGCGTAGCCCGTCCGCGTCGCCGGCCTTGGAGCGCGGCGCGTAGCGCAGCCCCGCCCGCTCGGGCAGTCCCAGCTCCTCGGCGCGCGCCGCGAACGCCGGGGCCACCAGCTCGACCGCCGCCGCCCGGTCGGCCATGAGCTGAGCGCCGTGGCGCGCGAGCTCCGCGTCCCACACGTCGAGCTGCTCCGCGGTGGCCGCGCCGGCACGCACGCGGGCGATGAGCGCGTTGCGCTGCGCGAGAGCGCGCGTGTAGCCCGAGCGCGTAGCCACCCGCGCGGGCCAGAGCGCGACCACGACCTGGTCGAGGTGCGCGCGGCGCAGCGCGGGCGCACCCTTCACGAGGTCGAGCCGGTCAGGCAGGAACACCGCGGCGAGCGGCCGCGGCGGATCGACGCCGCGCTGGAGCGGCGCGCCGTCCACGCGGATGCGCTTCTCGTCCCCCGGCGCGATCCCCACCTCGAGCGCGTGCTCGCCGTCCGGCGCCTCGACCCGCGCCTCGACCCGCGCCACCTTCTGCCCGATGCGCACGAGCTCGCGGTCGACCGAGGTCCGGCACGAGCGCCCCGTGAGCCCCACGTAGAGAGCCTCCAGCAGGTTGGTCTTGCCCGCGCCGTTCGGGCCGGCGGCCACGTTCAGACCCGGCCCGAGCTCGACCTCCGCGCGCTCGTAGTTGCGGAAGTCCCTCAGCGCCAGCCCGGTGACGTGCACGGCGAGGACCTACACGTTCAGGCGAATCGGCATGACGAGGTAGATGAACGACCCGCCCTCGTCGCCGGCCACCGCCTCGATAAGCCCCGGCCGCAGCGGACTGATCAGCTTGAAGATCAGCTCGTCGGCGTCCACGCTCTCGAGGCCCTCACGGAGGAAGTCCGGGTTGAAGCCGATCTCGAGCTGCTCGCCCTTGAACGGGATGGGCAGCGACTCGCTCGCCTCGCCGATGTCGGGCGTCTGCGCGGAGATCTCGAGCTGCCCGTCGCTGAACTTCATACGCAGCGGCGCGTTCTTCTGCGCAAGGAGGCTGATGCGGCGCACCACCTCGATGATCTCCGCCCCGCTCACCCGCAGCTCGTGCTCGAACGTCTCCGGCAGGAGCTGCTTGTAGTTCGGGAAGCGCCCCTCGACCAAGCGCGACGACAGCGTGACCGGCCCGACCCGGAAGACGACCTGGTGCTCGAGCGACGCGATCTCGATCTGGCCGTCGGCCTCCGTGCCCGCCACGCGGCTCAGCTCCTGCAGGGTCCGCGCCGGCACGTTCGCCTCGAGCGTGCCGTCCAGCGCCTGTTCGAGCGCCGTCTCCTTCACGCTGAGTCGGTAGGAGTCGGTGGCGACCATCCGCAGCTCCTTCTCGGCGGCGGAGACGAGGACGCCGGTGAGGTGCGGGCGTGTCTCGTCGCGCGAGGCCGCGCGGGCGACCCGGCCCACGGTCTCGACGAACGCTCGCGCCGGCACCCGCACCACGGCCGCGTCGCCGATCTCGGGCAGGTTGGGGAACTCGTCGGCGGGGAGGGTGCGGAGGTGGAAGCGCGCCGGGCCCGAGACCACCTCCACGTCCCCCTGCGCGGAGCGGTACTCGAGCGTGACGTCGTCCCTCGGGAGCGAGCGCACTACGTCGAGCAGCAACCTGGCGGGGACGACCGCGACGCCGTCGCGGTCGGGAGCGACGTCGACGTTCACGCGGACGCCCAGCTCCATGTCGGTGGCCTGGAGCTCGACGCGTCCGTCACCCGCGCGGATCATCACGCCTGCAAGCGTCTGGATGGCGCTGCGGGTCGATGCGCCACGGGCCGCGATGCCGAGCGCGGAGAGCAGCTGCTCCTTGCCGATCGACAGCTTCATCGAACTGAAATGACTGAGTTGATTGCGGTGGGTGGTGTTGACATGTGCGTCGAAGTTAGAGATCCCGCTGGCAGAGCGGAGCGAGGCGTGTCGGGTGGACTGTTGATTGTCACATCAACACCGGTCGGCAGGCTGGCCGCCGAGCACGTCGCGTGCCCTGTCGACAGCCGCACGGGTCTCGTCGCGGCTGCCGATGTCTCCGGCGATGCGCCTGTGGGCGTGGATGACGGTCGAGTGGTTGCGCCCGCCGAAGTGGCGGCCGATGGCGGGGAGGCTCTCCTCTGTCATCTCACGCGCCAGGTACATCGCCACCTGCCGGGCCAGCGCCACCTTCGGCCTGCGATCGTGGGCGATCAGCGACTCGGGCGTCACGTCGAGCGCGGTTGCCGCGGCGGCCTGGATCTGCCCGAGCGTGGTGGATGCCGCGGGCTCGGAGGATGAGTAGAGCGTTCCGAGCACGCGCGCGGCCAGCTCCGGGCCGGGCTCCTCCCCGCGGAGCGAGGCGTAGGCGACGACCCGGATCAGCGCGCCCTCCAGTGCCCGCACGCTGCTCGTCACGCGCCGGGCGACCTCGGCGAGCGTCGCCGCGGGCACGTTCCCGAGCGCGTCGATGCGCGCGCGCTTCTGGAGGATCGCCAGCCGCGCCTCGAAGTCGGGAGCCTCGAGCGCCGCGACCAGCCCGCACTCGAACCGCTCCCGCAGCCGCGCCTCGAGCGCCTCTATGTCGCGCGGCGCGCGATCGCTCGTGATCACGAGCTGGCTGCCCGCCTCGTAGAGCGCGTTGAACGTATGGAAGAACTCCTCTTCGGTGCGCAGTTTCTCGGCGAGGAACTGGATGTCGTCCACGAGGAGGACGTCGGCGTCGCGGAAGCGAGCCCGGAACGCGCGCGTGTTCCCGCTGCGCACGGCCTTGACGAAGTCGCCCGTGAAGGTGTCGACGGTCGCGTATCGCACGCGCAGCCCGTCGCCGTAGGACCGCACGTAGTTGCCGATCGCGTGCAGGAGGTGCGTCTTGCCCAGGCCGGGCGGACCGTGGATGAACAGCGGGTTGTAGGCCTGGCCAGGCTGCTCGGCGACCGCGAGGGCGGCTCCGTGACCGAGCCGGTTCCCGTCGCAGATCACGAACTGGTCGAAGGTGTAGCGAGGGTTGAGTCCGGCGGCGGCGGGTTCGCCGTCCTCGGATGCCGCCGCTGTGGCGCGGGCGGGGCGGGGCGTCTCGGCCGCGGGCGCCTGCCAGCGTTCGTCGACGACCTCCACCGCCCCCGCGACGCCCGCGCGCGAGGCCGCGCGCCGGATCACGCCGAGGAAGCGCTCCTGCACCCAGCCGCGAATGTGGTCGGGCGCGCGCACGAAGAGCGTGCCGCTGGAGTTGCCGGCGGCGCCCAGCGGCGCCAGCCAGATGTGGAAGGTCGAGTCGGTGACCTCGCCGCGGAGCTCGCGCACGACCGCCTCCCACATCTCGGAGAGGTCGTTCGGGGACGGCGGTTCGAGGTCTCCGGGCACGGGTCGGCGGCAGCCCTCCGGGAGGCTGGGAAGCGGTCTGTATTCGATAGGAGAGGGCTTGCGGGAGGTCCCGAGGCCCTCGGAGCGGCCAGTGTAACGCGCCCTCAGCGACCCGTGGAGAGCCCGCGGGCGGCTTGCCGCAAATCGCGGGAAAAGCTCCGGACGGCTCGTTTCGAGCCGCCGTCGACAGGCTGTGCACAGCTCGGCGGACCTCACGCGGGCGCTATGCTCTCGCTCGATTCCGCGCCCGTTTTGGGCTGCCCTCATGAAGCGCACCTACCAGCCCAAGAAGCGCAAGCGTGCCCGCACCCACGGGTTCCGCGCGCGCATGCAGACTCGCGCCGGCCGGCACATGCTCAAGCGCCGGCGCGACAAGGGCCGGAGGAAGCTCACCCCATAGGGATGGCAGCGGCGCACGGCGGCGGACGGCGCCGCGGCAGGCGCCAGCGCCTGTCCCGGAGCGCCGAGTTCGACCGGGTGTTCCGCGAGGGACGCTCGCACGCGAGCAGGCAGCTCGTCCTCTACGCGTTCCCGAACGCCGAGAGCGGCGAGGAGCCGCGCCTGGGGGTCTCCGTCGGGCGCAAGGTGGGCGGCGCGGTGCAGCGCAACCGGGTCAAGCGCCTCCTGCGCGAGGCATTCGGCGCGCTCTCCGCCGAGCTGCCGGGCGGGCACGACTTCGTGGTGGTGGCGCGCCCCGATGCGGCCGCTTTCGCCGTCGATGGGGGCGAGCAGGCAGTGGAGGGTGCGCTGCGCGAGCTGCTCGAGCAGGCCGGCCTGGTGACCGCCGCATGAAGGCCCTCGTGCTCGCTCCCCTCCACCTCTACAGGAGGGTTATCTCTCCACTGCTGCCGGCTCGGTGCCGCTACTACCCGACCTGCTCGCAGTACGCGATCGAGGCCGTGCGCGAGTACGGAGTGATCCGCGGCTCGATCCTCGCCGCATGGCGGGTCATGCGCTGCAACCCGCTCAGCCATGGGGGATTCGACCACGTCCACGACCAGAGGCTGTTCCGGCAGTCGCAGGCGGTCTGAGCCATGTACCCGGTCCTGGCGAACGTCCTTCAACCTCTGATCAACGTCAACGAGGCGATCCTCAACTTCTTCCACGGGGTCACCAACAGCTGGGGGGTCGCGATCATCGGCCTGACCGTCACGGTCCGGCTCGCGATCCTCCCGCTCACCTTCCGCCAAGTGAAGGGCATGCAGCAGATGCAGCGCCTCGCTCCGGAGATGAAGAAGATCCAGGAGCGCTTCAAGGACGACCGTCAGCGCCAGCAGCAGGAGCTGATGAAGTTCTACAAGGAGCACAACTTCAACCCGCTGTCGTCGTGCCTGCCGCTGCTGCTCCAGCTCCCGTTCTTCCTGTCGCTGTTCTATCTCCAGCGCCAGCAGGAGTTCAAGGACGAGGTGCGCGAGACCGGCAAGGAGTTCCTGTTCATCCCGGACCTCACCAGCAAGGCCACGGGCGCGGTGCTCGTGGTGTTGATCGTGACGTACGTCGTCACGCAGCTCGGGTCGAGCCTCGTGACGGCCGTGAACATCCAGGACAAGAACCAGAAGCGGCTGATGCTCGCGCTGCCGTTCGTGTTCACGGTCGTGATCGTCAAGTTCCCGACGGGGCTGCTCGTCTACTGGATCACGACCAACCTGTGGACCATCGGTCAGCAGCTCGCGGTCAGACGCTTCATGCCCGCCCCCGCGCCGGTGAAGTCGATCGACGACAAGGACTCGGGTGACGGGGGTGGAGGAGGAGGCGGAAGCGGCGGCAAGGCCAAGCGGCGCCAGGGGATGATGGAGCGTGCGGCGGCGCGGATGGCCGGCGAGGATGGGAAGTCGGGCGACGGCGACGGCGACCGCGCGGGCAAGGCCACGGGCAAGGCGAAGGGCGCCGGCGGAGGCGGGGCGGCCAAGAGCAGCGGCGCGACGGCCAAGGGGTCCGGCGGCTCCGGAGGCGGGAACGGCGGGCCGCGCAAGGCGCCACCGCCCTCGCCGCGCAAGAAGAAGAAGCGCTCCGGCCGCAAGCGCTAGACCTCGCGCGACGCATTGCGGCAGAATGCCGCGCCATGGTTCCCGGAGAAGACGACGCGCCCGCGCGCGCAGATGGAGAGGCGCCGCCGGACGAGCCGCAGGAGCGGGTCCGGGCGCTGGTCGGCCGGGTGGTGCAGGGCCTCGGCCTGACCGCCAGCGTGGACGTGGAGGTCGACGACGAGGCGATCCGCGCGACCGTCAACGGCGACGACCTCGGCATCCTGATCGGCAAGCACGGGAGCACGATCGACGCGCTCCAGCACCTGGCGCTGCGGGTCGCCTACAAGGGCGGCGCCGCGGAGCGGCAGGTGGTCGTCGACGCCGCGGGCTATCGCGAGCGGCGCGAGACCACGCTGCAGCGAGCGGCGGACCGGGCCGTCTCGGACGCGCTCGACTTCGGGCGGCCGGTCGAGCTCGAGCCAATGACGGCCTCCGAGCGGCGACTCGTCCACACGTACCTGCGCGATCGCAACGACATCCAGACGCACAGCGAGGGCGACGAGCCCGACCGGCGGCTGGTGGTCTCGCCGGTGCGGTCGCACGGCTCCTGACGCGCTGCCGTTTCACGTGAAGCGGTGCGCCCGAGCGGTTCGCGCCGGTGGGCGCAACGTTTCCCATGAAACGCCCCTGTCGTGGTGAGCCGTCGCGACAAACTGATTCGCGCTCTGGAGCGCCACGGCGTGGATCCGACGCACGCGGACACGCTCGAGCGGATCCTCGCGGCACTCGACGCCGAGCCGGATCCGCATACCAGCGTCTCTCCCGGCGAAGCCGTGGATGTCCACATCGCCGACAGCCTTGCGGGGCTCGCGGTCCCGGCGCTGCGATCGGCCCACACGATCGCCGACCTGGGCGCCGGGGCGGGCTTCCCCGGCCTCGTCCTGGCGACCGTCCTCGCGCACGCACGCGTGGACCTGATCGAATCCGCATCACGCAAGACCGCCGTGATCGACCGTCTCGCAGCGGCGGGCGGTCTCCAGAACGCCCGGGCGGTCACCGCGCGCGCCGAGGACTGGGCCGCCGCCGAGGGCCGCGAGGCGTACGACACGGTGACCGCCCGGGCGGTGGCGCCGCTGGCCGTGCTGGTGGAGTACGCCGCGCCGCTACTGCGGCCCGGCGGGGTGCTCGTCGCCTGGAAGGGCGCGCGCGAGGACCAAGGGGAGGCCGCCGGCGCAGCCGCTGCCGCACTGGTCGGCCTGCGTCCGGCCGACGTCCTCCCAGCGACCCCCTACCCGGCGAGCCGCAATCGCCACCTGAACGTCTTCGAAAAGGTTGCGCCGACCCCCCCGCGCTTCCCCCGCCGGGCCGGGATGGCGGCGAAACGCCCGCTGGGCGGGGCGGGGCGCTGAGGCTTAGGCCGCGCCGGCCGCCGACCGCCGACCGCCGGCCGCGTGGCCGCGTGGGCCGTTCACGCCGCGATCGGGATGCCGAGGTGCGGTGCCGCGCTTAGTCCTGCCCGCGCAACCGGGCGCTTACCGCGCCAGGGATGCCGCGCAGCTGCCGACGGCGCGCACCTGGCCTGGGACACCCTGTCTCTGCCGGGGATGGCGCGCAGCTGGCCCGACTGCGCATCCAGCCGGGCCGCCCTGTCTTCTGGCCGGAGCCGGCGCGCACCTCCACTTTCACTAGAACGAAGTTCTAGAACATGGTTCTAGTGGTGGGAGGTGTGCGTGCGACCTCTCCGCTCTGCGGCGCCTGGCCGGCCTCGGCCTCCCAGCCCCGCCCCACCGCCCCACATCACACCCCGCCCCCACCGCGGCCCGGCAGGAATCTGGACGCACCCGTCGAAGCACGCCACAAACCGCTCCAACAACCGCTTCCGACCGCAATCCCTCGTAAGGTCGCCGCCGATGGGAATCGTCTACGCCATTGCAAATCAGAAGGGCGGGGTCGGGAAGACCACGACCGCCGTCAACCTCGCCGCCTGCGTCGCCGACGCCGGCTACGAGACCCTGCTCGTCGACCTCGACCCGCAGTGCAACGCCACCGTGGGCCTCGGCGCGCGCAAGGACCTCGAGCCGAACGTCTACACGTGCCTGGCCGGCGACGCCCCGCTCCACGACGCGGTGATCCGCACCGACGTCCCCGGACTGTCGCTCGCGCCCGCGGCACCCGACCTCGCCGGCGCCAGCGTGGAGCTCCCGCGCGAGCCGGGCTCCGAGACCCGCCTGCGCGACGCGCTCGACGGCTTCCGCGACCGCTACCTCTTCACCATCCTCGACTGCCCGCCGTCGCTCGGCCCGCTCACGGTCAACGCCCTGGTGGCCGCCGATCGCGTGATCGTGCCGGTCCAGACCGAGTACTTCGCGCTCGAGGGCCTGGCCGGCCTGCTCGACACGCTCTCGCTGATCCAGCGCGAGATGAACCCGCGGCTGTCGGTCTCGGGCCTCGTACTGACGATGCACGACGGGCGCACGCGCCTCGCCCAGGACGTCGAGCGCGAGCTGCGCGAGCACTTCCCCGAGCTGGTCTTCGATTCGGTGATCCCGCGCAACGTCCGGGTCGGTGAGGCGCCGAGCTTCGGCGTGCCGGTCACGCGCCACGACCCGGCTTGCTCCGGCTCCGTGGCCTACCTGAAGCTCGCCCGGGAGGTGGCGGCACGTGGCTGAGCCTGCACGTATACCTGAGCCCGAGGCGACCAGGACGGGCGAGCCCGAGGCGATCGCCGCGGGGCGCCAGCGCGGCATGGGCCGTGGCCTCGCCGCGATCCTCTCGACCGGCCCGCGCCCCGAGGTCGGGCTGCGTGAGCTCGCGGTCGAGCTGATCCGCCCGAACCCGGCTCAGCCACGCAGCGAGTTCGACGAGGACGCCCTCCTGGCGCTGTCGCGCTCGATCGCCGCGCGCGGAGTGCTCCAGCCGATCGTGGTGCGTCCGCTGCCCGGCGGCACCTACGAGCTGGTCGCCGGCGAGCGCCGCCTGCGCGCGGCACGCCTGGCCGGTCTCGGCACGATCCCCGCGGTGGTCCGCGAGACCGCCGATGGCGACCGGCTCGAGCTGGCGCTGATCGAGAACATGGCCCGCGAGGACCTCAACCCGATCGAGGAGGCGCGCGCGCTCGCCACACTGGTGGACGACCTGGGCCTCAGCAAGGAGGAGCTCGGCCGCCGCGTGGGCCGCAGCCGCCCGGCGATCTCGAACATGATCCGAATGCTGGAGCTGCCGGACGAGGCGCTGGCGATGGTCGAGCGCGGCGAGCTCTCCGCGGGCCACGGCCGCGCGCTGCTCCTGTGCCGCGGCCACGATGAGCGCCTGCGGCTCGCCCGCCGCGCCCGCGAGGAGTCGTGGTCGGTCCGCGTCACCGAGGACCGCGCGCGCGAGGCCGAGGACGGCGGCCGCGCTCGCGAGCCGCGCGGGCCCGTGGTGATCCACCCCGACCTCGCCGACTCACTCGCGGCGGCGGAGGATGCCCTGTCCGCGGCGCTCGGCCGCGAGGTGCGCGTCAAGCCGCGCGCAGGCGGCTATCGCGTCGAGTTCGACCTCGACCACCCGCGCGAGGGCGTCGACCTCGCGGAGCGGATCCTGCGCCGCAACGGGGCCTAGAGGCAGCGCTAGACTCGCGCTCTCCGGGCGATTAGCTCAGTCGGTTAGAGCGCTTCTCTGATAAGGAAGAGGTCCCAGGTTCGAGTCCTGGATCGCCCATCCGCCGTCGATCATCGTGGCGGCACGAGCGACGCCACCAGGTCCGTGACCGCGTCGTCCACGGCCTCCGGGTCGGCGAGCTTCTCCAGCGCCAGGCCCCTCCACAGCGCCAGTAGCACCACGGCCAGCGTCGCGCTCGGGATCGGCAGCTCGGCGCCGTTCGCCTCGGCGCGCTCGTCGATCATGCCCGCCAACGTCGCGCGGATCCCGCGCATCCGCGACGCGAAGTGCCGGCGCAGCTTCGGCTTGCGCACCGCGTAGGCCCAGAACTCGATGAAGACCAGTAGCTGCTCCGGGTCCCTCGTCAACCCGTCGAGCCAATCCCGGAACGCCTGCGCGGGAACGGGTGCGTCGCGGGCCGCCTCGAGCTGGTCGGTGTACCAGCGCAGGTGGCCGTCGAAGACGGCGAGGAAAACGTCGTCCTTGCCCTTGAAGTTCGAGTAGAGCGCGCCCACCGAGTAGCCCGCCTCGTCCGCGATCGCGTCGACCGTCGCGGCGTGGAAGCCGCGCCGCGCGACGACCTTCGTGGCGGCGTCGACCAGCCGCGCGTGCGTCGCCGCCCTCCGCTCGGTCACGGCCCGCTTCGCGGTCACCCGCGTGACCTTACTCACACCGACGGCATCCTCCTGTCAGCATAGTGAGCGCTCGCTATCAATTAGAGGAGAGAGCGACGGCATGGCACAGGGAGCGGAGGTACGCGAGGGAACGGTGAGGGCGAACGGGATCGAGTTCGCCACGATCGAGGCGGGGGAGGGGCCGCTGGTCCTGCTGCTGCACGGCTTCCCGGACAACCCGTGGACCTACGAGGCGCAGATCGGCGAGCTGGCCGCGAACGGCTACCGCGCGGTCGCGCCCCACATGCGCGGCTACCCACCGACCGGCTCCGCGCCCGACGGCCGCTACGACTCCGAGGCGCTGGCGGGCGACATCGCCGGCCTGGTGCGGGCCCTGGGTGACGGCCCCGCCTACGTGATCGGCAACGACTGGGGTGCGATCGCCACCTACGCGGCCATGTCGCTGCACCCCGAGACGATCAGCCGCGCGGTGGTCATCAACGTCGGTCACCCCTCCACCTTCCTGACCACGCTCCTGCACCCCCACCAGGTGCACCACATCTTCCACTTCTGGTTCTTCCAGCTCGGGCCGATCGCGACGGGCGCGGTACGCGCCAACGACCTCGCGTTCGTCGACTACCTCTGGGACTACTGGAGCGCGCCGGGTCACGACTACGCCGACCACCTCGCGCGCGTGAAGCGGACGCTCGAGCCCGAGGGCGCCGTCGAGGCCGCCACGTCCTACTACTCCGGCCTGCTGAACATGCCGACCGCGCAACCCGACGCGGCGGCTCGGATGCAGGGACGCATCACGGTGCCGACGCTGTCGATCTTCGGCGACCACGACCCGGTGCGCGAGCTCTCGCGCGACGAGCACGAGCACTTCGACGCCGACTACCGCCTCGAGATCGTGGAGGGCGCCGGGCACTTCGTGCACCGCGAGCGCCCCGACCAAGTCAACCGCCTCGTCCTCGACTGGCTCGGAGCCGCCCGATGACCTACGACGACTACAAGTCCAGCACAAGGACCACGACCACTCCCCACGGCGAGTTCGCCTACCTCGACGCGGGTGAGGGCCCGCCGGCGCTGTTCGTCCACGGGCTGTTCATGAGCGGCTACTTCTGGGCGCCGGTGATAGGCGCGGTGAAGGACGTGCGGCGCTGCATCGCGTACAACCTGCCCGACCACGGCGGGACCACCGTCGCGGCTGAGCAGGACCTCAGCCTCGACGCGAACGCGGAGATGCTCGAGGCGTTCTGCGACTCGCTCGGGCTCGACCGCTTCGACCTCGTCGCCAACGACACCGGCGGCGCGATTGCGCAGGCGCTGGCGGTGCGGATCCCCGACCGGGTGAAGACGCTCACGCTGACCAACTGCGAGGCACGCGACTGGATGCCGTCGAAGCACGACCTCGGTCAGCTCGTGAAGAGCCTCGCGGAGCAGGGCCAGCTGGCGCAGGTGCTCGCGGCCAACTACGAGGACCGCGACGCCGCGCGCTCCACCGCGTTCGCCGCGACCTTCCAGTGGCCCGACCGCCCCTCGGACGACGACGTGCGCGGCCTGATGGAGCCGCATCAAACGACACTGGATGCGGCGAAGCGGCTCGAGCGGTTCGCCGCGGCGATCGAGCCCAACGAGCTGATGGCGATCGAGCCGCGGCTGCGGGAGCTGACGGTCCCGTCGCTCGCCGTGTGGGGCACCGGCGATCCGATCTTCCCGCTTGAGCTGGCCCACTGGCTGCGCGACACCATCCCCAGCCTCGACGAGGTCGTGGAGATCGAGGGTGGCCTGCTGTTCTGGCCGTGGGAGCGTCCCGACGAGCTCGCTCCGCACCTCCGTCGCCACTGGACCTAGCGCCGGGCGAACCGGCGCAAAGCCGCGCCCAGCAGTTTTTCGCGCAACCCCGGCGGGTACCACAAGGCGTACCCCATACGAACGTGCTGCACCGCGCCGGGGGGCGCCCGTCAAGGACGGCGGTTCAGGGCGAAGAAGGAGGAGACCATGGCGTGGAATAAGCGCTTTGACCGCCAGAACGGCGCCGCGGGTGAGGATCCGCTGCACGGAAACGTCGCGACGCGCACCCGGGACCCGCTCCCGCAGCAGGCCCCGCCGCCGGACCCCGAGGACGGGATCGCTCCGCGCCGCGAGCGCACGCATCCGGTCGACGACCGGCCGCACACGGGCCGCCGCGCGGCGGCGACGGCCGCCACGACCACGACCGGTCACGGCGCGCGTGACCGCTTCGGCGGGCTCAACTGGGGCGCGGCCTTCTTCGGCTGGCTCACGGCGCTCGGCATGGCCGCGATCCTCACCGCGCTGCTCAGCGCGGCGGGCGCCGCGATCGGCCTGACCGAGGGCTCGGCGGCCGGCTCGGCCGAGGACAACGCCGAGACCGTCGGAATCGTCGGCGGCGTGCTGCTGCTGGCCGTGCTCGGGATCGCGTACTTCTGCGGCGGCTACGTCGCCGGCCGGATGTCGCGATTCGACGGCAAGCGCCAGGGCTTCGGCGTGTGGGCGATCGGGTTCCTGATCACCATCGCGATCGCCGTGGTCGCGGCTGTCGCCGGGTCCGAGTGGAACGTGTTCAACCAGCTCAACCTCCCGCGCATCCCGATCGACGAGGGCGACCTCGCGACGGGCGGTGCGATCGCGCTGGCGCTCGGCCTGCTCACGACGCTGATCGCGTCGATCCTGGGTGGCGCCAAGGGCCGTCACTACCACGACCGCGTCGACCGCGCGGACGGCCGCGACTGGTAGTCGCACCGCACAGGACGTACCTTCACGGAGGCCGGGCGCTACTAGTGCCCGGCCTTCGTGTTTGATACGCCCGTGAACACCTCATCGCGCATCGCACTCACGGCCTCGGCCCTCACCCTCGTCCTGCCGGCCACGGCCGGCGCCTCGACCATCGAGGTCTCCGCCTCGGCGGGTCCCGCGGCCAGCGAGTTCCTCCAGTACCGCGCCTCGAAGGGCGAGGCCAACCGCGTCCGCGTTCTGTTCGGCAAGAACTCCGTGGTGCTGGTGGACAAGTCCACGAAGCGCATCACCGTCAAGCGCGACCAGGGGTTCGGCCGCTGCCGTGCGACCAGCAGGCACCGCGTGGTCTGCCCTGACATGCCGCTGTTCGCGAGCCTGCGCGACAGCAAGGACCGCTTCAGCGTGGCCCCCGGCGACCGCGGGGATGCACCGACCTCGACCAACCCGCGCTCGTACGCCGCGGACTACGAGGACACCGAGGGCGCGGTCACGGTCACGCTCTTCGTAGACGCCGGCAGCGGCGACGACTCCGTCACGGGGTCGAAGTACGACGACACGATCCTCCCCGGCCCCGGCAGGGACACCGTCGATGGCCGCGACGGTCCCGACGCGATCGACTCCGAGCCCGACGGCGTAATCGACTCGCTCGACGGCGGTGGCGACATCGACTCGATCTCGTTCTTCAGCTCGGCGCCCGTGAGCGTGGACCTCGCGGCCGGAGCCGGCGGCCCGGCGGGCGAGCTCGACCGGCTGGCGGGCTTCGAGCGCGTGCACGGCGGCTCGGGCGACGACGACATCCGCGGCACCGAGACGACCGACGCCCTCTACGGCGAGAGCGGGCGCGATCACCTGGACGGGCGCGGTGGCAACGACATGGTCGTGGGCGACGCCCCCGACGTCACGAACGGGAGCCCGAACGAGCTCATCGGCGGCGACGGCGACGACGTCCTCGACACGCGCGCCGAGAAGCCGGCCCCCACCTCGACCGTCGCGTGCGGCGCCGGGAACGACAGCCACATCGGAGGCGTCGATGCGCTGCTCGATCCCTCGTGCGAGTCGGCGCTGCTGCGCGTGGGCTTCGGCACGGTCACCGATCCGGAGACCGAGGAGGTGCTCTACGACGACCCGATGAAGGTGACGCCGGTGGCCAAGACCTCCGACAGCATCACGTTCGAGGTCCCGTGCCCGAAGCACCGCAACGGCGCGTGCACCGGCAAGCTCGAGCTGCCGGACTACGGCAGCGCCGACTTCTCGCTCTCACCCGGCGAGCGGCGCAGCGTGACCGTCCCCCTCAACGCGGCGGGCCAGGCGGCCGTGGCGGGCAGCTCGCCCGTGGCGGTGCGGCTGAGCATGGACCTCAGCCCCGTGAACCAGGGCCAGTTCGTGGCGCGGACGTCCCTCGGCTTCCAGGCCGACCTCTAGAGGGCAGGCGGCGGGCCGCCCGCGCGGCGCGCTCAGTCGGTCGGGTTCCGGCTGCCCACGCCGGTCATGAACTCGCGCACGCGCCCCGGCCCGCTCGACTCCGGGGCGAGCGGCGGCGTGTCGGCGCCGGAGCCGTCGCGCAGCCCGTTCAGGAGGTCCATGAGCGCCTCGCCGGAGCTGTGCTTCGCCTCCCAGCCGAGCACGTCGCGCGCGCGCGTCGTGTCCATGATCGGCACGTTCAGCGCGAGGTCGACCCAGCCGGGCGGCGTGGGCTGCGCGTGCGCCTGCCAGCTCGCGTCGGCGGCCGCGCGCACCGCGGCCGGCGGGATCGAGACCTTCTTCGCGCCGAACAGCTCGGCGAGCATGTCGGGATCGATCACCGGGTCGGCGGCGATGTTGAACGCGCCGCGCACGTCGCGCACGACCGCGAGCCGGTACGCCTCGCCGGCGTCGTACGAGTGCACCGCCTGGACCACGAGACCCTCGATGTCGGGGACCACGGGGATGAGCTGCGGGCGCATGAGCGAGCCGGGCAGGAGCGGCCCGATGAAGTAGCGGCGGATCTCGGCGGCGGCCTCGCGCTTGAACACCAGCCCCTTGCGCAGGCGCACGACGCGCATGCCTGGGAAGTCCGTTTCGATCTGGTCGAGCTGGCGCTCGGTCGCGGCCTTGTGGCGCGAGTAGAACGAGGTGTCGATCCCGTCGGTCGGCCAGCTCTCGTCCACGCCGCGGTCCTTCGGCCCGGGCGAGTAGGCACCGATCGACGACGCGTAGACGAGCGCGCCCACGCCCGCCTCGCCGGCCGCGCGGAACACGCGCCCGCTGCCGTCCACGTTCACGGCGTGCAGCTGCTCTTCGTCGCGCGAGGGCTGGATCAGCCACGCGAGGTGGATCACGGCGTCGGCGCCCTGGAAGTGCGGCACGAGATCGTCGCTGACGATGTCGGCCTCCACGAAGCTGGTCTTCGGCCACTGCATCCCCGGCAGCCGGCGTGCGATCCCGAGGATCTCGGTTACCTCCGGCTCGTCCACGAGCGAGCGCAGCACGCTCGTCCCGACGTTGCCCGTGGCACCCACTACTACGACGCGCATCTCAGCCTCCCAGCGGTGTCTCGCCGAGCCGCTCGAGCAGCTCGGGAATCGATTCGAACACGGCGGCCGCGCCGCCCTCGCGCAGCTCGTCCTCGGAGAACCCGCCGGTGATCAGCGCGATGGTCTCGACGCCCGCGGCCGCGGCGGCCTTGCAGTCCCACGGGGTGTCGCCGAGCATCACGGCGTCGCCGGGCTCGGCGCCCGCCTTCTCGAGCGCGGCCTTCACCAGGTCCGGCTCGGGCTTGGTGGCCTCGACGTCGTCGGAAGTCGTCCAGTCGTCGGCCAGCTCGCGCGCGTCGAGCAGGTCGAGGTAGTGCTCGACCTCGTTCCCCTTGGCGGAGCTGGCGAGCACCACCGTCCGGCCGTCGTCCTTCAGCCGCTTGATCAGGTCGCGCGCGCCCGCGAGCGGCTCGACCTCCTCGATCAGCGCCAGGTACAGCGCCTTCTCCGCGGTGCGGATGTCGTCGCCCTTCTCCTCGTCGGTCTGCTTGTCGGTGAGCGACTCGACGAGCTGGTCGCCGCCCATCCCGAGGTGCCGGTGGATCCTCCAGATCGGCAGGATCACGTCGTGCTGGCGGAACGCGCGGTACCAGGCGACGGCGTGCTGGTAGTTGGTGTCGACGAGGGTGCCGTCGATGTCGAGGATCGCGGTGGAGGCCATCACTCGTTCCCGGCCGCGCGCGCCAGCCGCGCGGCCTCGGCGGCGCCGCCCTCGAACGGATCGCCGTGCCCGACGGCGACGGTGCCCGCGTCGAGGGCCCCGATCTTGTCGAGCGAGCGCAGCGCCTGCTCGGTGTCGTTGGTCGCTCCCTTGGCGACGAGGCGCGGGCCGGTCGACCCCGTGTACGGGTCGAAGGTCACGATCGCGTCGCCGGCGATCACCAGGTCGCGCTCGGGGAAGTGGAATGCGACGTGGCCCTTCGTGTGGCCGGGGGTGAAGACCGCGTGCGGGCGCCCGGGCACGTCGACCGGGCCCTCGCCCGCGTACGTGCGCACCTCCTTGACCGGCCGGGCGAAGAACGCGCCGCGCCTGAGGAAGTCGAGCCCGACCTTGCGCAGGCCGCGGTCCTTGAGGTAGACCACCGGCAGCCGCTCGGTGCGAAAGAAGGCGGGGTGCTTGCTGAGCGAGACGTCGTCCTCGTGCACCCACACCGGGATGCCGAGCTCGCGGCGGATGCGCTCGGCGAATCCCACGTGGTCGTAGTGCGCGTGTGTGAGCACCAGCGCCTTGACGTCGGACAGGGTGCGGCCGAGCTGCCTGACCGCGTCCTCGAGGAGCTTCCACCCGGCGGGTGTGCCGGCGTCGACCACGGTTAGCGAGTCGCCGTCCTCGACGAGGTACCAGTTCACGTAGCCGTCCTGGATCCGGTGGATCCCCTCGGCCATGTCGCGTCGCAGCATCCCTACCCGCCTACCCGGCGGGCGGGCGCGCTACGCAACCCGCTCGATCGCGGGCGAGCTCTCCTCCTCGGCGATCAGGTCGAGCACGGCCTCCTCCACCGGCCCGTGGAGCGAGTCGAGGTCGTTCGTGTCGGCGACCTCCTGGAGTACGCCGCCGATCGTAAGGCCGGAGTCGAAGCGGTCGAACACGCGCGGGTCGATGTAGGAGGCGCGGCAGACCGCCGGCGTGTTGCCGAGGTAGTGCGCGACCTCCTTGACGGCGCGCACCTTGGCGCGGTTCCGTGCGGTCTTCGACATCGTCGCGGCCGGGCCCGAGACCGCGAGCGCGACGGACGCGAGCACGGTCGCGTTCCACGTGCGGAAGTCCTTCGCCGAGAAGTCGCCGCCGGTGACCTCCTTCACGTACACGTTGATGTCGGCGGACTTGATGTCGCGCCAGCGCGTGCCCTGCTTGTACGCGAGCAGCTCCGGCCCGACGCCGCCGCGACGGCGCTTCAGCGCCGCGACGATCTCGTACACCTGGTCGTCCACGATCGACTGCACGCGCCGCTGGCCGCTCTTGGCGGGGTAGTCGAAGGTGATCGTGCCGTCACCCACCCGCACGTGCTCCTTGCGGATCGTGGCGAGCCCGTAGCTCTCGTTCTCCACCGCGTAGTCCTCTCCGCCGACCCGGAAGAACCCGCGGTCGAGCAGCCGGACGGAGCAGGCAAGCACCTGCGGGCGGCTGAGCCAATCGGAGTCGAGGTCGTGCGCCACGCGCTCGCGCATCCCCGGCAGGGCGCGCGCGAAGCCGATCATCTCGTCGAACTTGAGCTGGTCCTGACGCTCGCGCCACTTCGGGTGGTAGAGGTACTGCTTTCGCCCGCGCGCATCGACGCCGGTGGCCTGGAGGTGGCCCATCGGGTACGGGCAGACCCACACGTCCTGCCACGCGGGTGGAATCGCCAGCTCGTTGATGCGGCCGAGCACCTCCGGGTCGTCGACCCGGTCGCCGTCCTCGTCCACGAACACGAAGCCGCGCCCGCGCCGGCGGCGCGTGATGCCGGGCGACGAGCAGTCGACCCGCCGCAGGCGCGCCATCAGCCCGACACCGCCGCGAGCAGCTCGGGATGCGTGGCCGCCGTGACGCGCGAACGCATGTCGAGGTCGAGCGACCCGCTCAGGTCCTCGCCGCCAGCGTCCGGGAACGACACCACGCCGCCGGCCTCGCGTACGACGAGCTGCGCCGCGGCGGCGTCCACCGACCGGCAGCTCCGGAGGCTCAGCATCGCGTCGAAGCGCATGCCTCCCACATAGCAGAGCGACAGCGCGATCGAACCGATCATCCGCAGTCGCCGCGCGCCCGTCGCCGCGAGCAGATCGGCCGCTCCGGCCACGAGGTCCGGTCGCGCGGACTCGACCCCGAGCACCTCCAGCTCACGCGTCGAACGCGTCACGTCGAGCCGCTCGTCGCCCAGCCAGGCGCCGCCCCCGCGGCGCGCCCACCACTCCTCGGCGCCGTCGAACGTCGCCACGTATCCGAAGTCCACGTCGGCCATCGACGGGCCCGACGCAACCGCGATCGAGACCGCGTGCCACGGCATCGCGCGCTTGGCGTTCAGCGAGCCGTCGATCGGGTCGAGCACCACCACGAGCGGCCCGCCGCCGCCCACCTCGACCTCGCCGCGCTCCTCGGTCACCACACGCGCGCCGACGCCGGACTCCTCGAGCACCTCGAGCACCGCGTCCTCGGCCGCGCGGTCGATCGCGAGCGCCATGTCGCCGCCCTCGCCGCGCCAGGTCTCGCGCGCGCGAGCGGCCGGGTCGTCGAACGGCGCGACGGCGGCGCGCGCGGAGGCCGCGGCCCGCCGGCAGAGCCCGAGCCAGTCCTCCGAGGGCGAGTCCGGGGAACCCATGGGCGGGCGTATCCTAGGCGCGATGCCGCAGCGGACCGCCGAACTCAGCGCTGCGCAGCGCGAGGCGGTCAACCATCGCGGCACGCCGCTCCTGATCCGCGGCGGCGCCGGCACCGGCAAGACGCGCACGCTGCTGGAGCGCTTCGGCGCACTGGTGCGCGAGGGCGAGCCGGCCGACTCCGTGCTGCTGCTCGCGTTCTCGAACGCGGCGGCCGCCGAGGCGCGCGAACGGCTCGAGACCTCGATCCAGACGCCGTGGGAGGAGCTGTGGGCGTGCACCTTCCGGTCGTTCTGCGCGCGCCTGCTGCGCGAGGAGGCGCTCGAGGCCGGCATCGACCCGTTCTTCGTGCCGGTGACCCCCGCGGACCGGCTCGCGCTCCTGCTCGACCGCATCGACGAGCTGCACCTGCGCCGTCACGAGATTCGCGGCAACCCGGCCCCGTTGCTCGGCGGCTTCGTCACGCGCATCGACCGCCTGAAGGAGGAGATGATCCGCCCGGCGGACTACCGCGCGCACGCGGAGGGGCTGGCGGAGCTGGCGCGCGACGACGCCGACCGCGCGAACGCGGCGCGCGAGCTCGAGCTGGCCGCCGTCTACGAGCGCCACGACCAGCTCCTCGCCCAGCGCGGCGCGCTCGACGCCGGCGACATCGTGCTGCGCGCGTTCGACCTGCTGCTCGAGCGCCCGCACGTGCGCCGCGGGCTCGGCGAGCGCTTCCGCCACATGCTCGTGGACGAGTACCAGGACGTGAACTTCGCGCAGGCCGCCGTGCTGCGGCTGCTCGCCGCCGAGCAGCGCGACGTGGCCGTCGCCGGCGACCCCGACGCGGCGATCCACCGCCTGCGCGGCGCGGGCGCGAAGAACCTCGACGACTTCGAGCGCGAGCAGCCCGACGCCCTGGTCATCCGGCTCGACCGCAGCCAGCGCTCCGGGCGCCGGATCGTGACCGCCGCGCAGGCCGTGGGTGGCCCGGACACGCGGCTCACCGCACGCGCGGGCGGCGAGGTGACCTTCTGGCACTGCCGCTCCGACCGCGCGCAGGCGCAGCGCGCCGCGCTCGAGGCCGAGCAGCGGATCACCGGCGGCGTGCCGCCCGACCAGGTCTGCGTGCTCGTGCGCGAGGTGGCGGGTGAGGGCGCGCTAGTGGGCGCGGCGCTCGAGGAGCGCGGCATCCCGTTCCGCCTCGCCGGCGCGGCGGCGTACTTCCAGCGCTCCGAGGTGCGTGACGTGATCGCGTGGCTGCGGCTGCTCGCCGACCCGGGCGACTCCGGCGCGGTCGTGCGCGCGCTCTCGCGCCCGCCGATCGAGCTGCGCCAGGTGGACATCGCGCGCCTCACGCAGCTCGCCCGGCGCCGCAAGCTCGACATGGTCTCCGGCATCGAGGCGGCCTGCGAGGCGCCCGGCCTCTCACCCGAGGGCCGCGACCGCGCGCTCGCGTTCCTGCGCGTGTACCGCGCCGCGTCGCGCGCGTTCGAGGAGATGTCGCCCGACCGCTTCGTGCACCGGCTGATCGAGCGGATCGGCCTGCGCCGCCAGCAGGTCTTCGCCGCGAAGGCCGACACCGTCGAGCGGCTCGTGAACATCGCGAAGCTCGCCGACCTCGCCGTCGAGTACGTGCGCCGCGAGCCGGGCTCGTCGTCGCGCGACTTCGCCCGCTACCTCGCCGCCGTCGCCGAGGCGGGGCTGCCCGAGGAGGAAGCCGCGCCGGGCAACCACGCCGGGAGCGCGGTCCAGGTGATGTCGATGCGCGACGCCAAGGGCACGGAGTTCGACACCGTGCTCGTGCTCGGCCTGTCGGCGGCGGCGATGCCGGGCTCGCGGCGCGAGGGCGGCCATCGCATCCCGGCCGCATTGCTGAAGGAGGACCTGCCCGAGCCCGACCCGCGCGAGGAGCACGAGGCCGCGATGCGGCGCCTGCTGCACGTGGCGGTGACCCGCGCGCGGCGGCGGCTCGTGCTGTCGTGGCCCGAGGGCGACCGCGGCCCAGGCGCGCGGCCGTCGCCGTACTTCGAGGACGCGCGCGCGGCCGTGGAGGCAGAGGTGGAGGTGGTCGAGGAGGAGCTGTTCGGCCCCGCCGAGGGCCTGCACTCGACCTTCCGGATGATGCGCGACGAGCTGCTCGACAGCGTCGCGCACGTGGGCGGCCGGCTCGGCGAGATGCGCCTCGACACCTACCTCGAGGTCTCGCGCTCGGTGGCGCGCTACCTGGAGCTGCTGAAGATCGCGGCGCTGATCGAGCGCGGCAAGGCCGGCCAGAGCGTGAACGACGCGCTCGCCGAGGTGAACGAGCTGCTGCTCCAGGGCGCGAGCCCCGAGCAGGCCGAGCTGTTCCGGCTCTCGGCGCTCGACGACTACCTGCTCGACACCGCCGGGAGCGACGAGCGCCGCCGCCGCGAGGCGATCGTGGCCACGCCCGACGACACGCTCGAGCCGTTCATCCCGCGCCGCGGCGAGGGGCTGATGCTGTCGGCGTCGGATATCGAGACCTACCGGCTCTGCCCGCTCAAGTACAAGTTCGCGCGCGTCTTCCGCATCCCGCAGGAGCCGAGCATCAACCAGCGCTTCGGGATCGTCGTGCACCAGGTGCTCGAGCGCTTCCACGCGACCGACGGCGCCTCGCTCGAAACGCTCATGCAGCTGTTCGAGTCGGCCTGGCGGCGGTCGGGCTTCGGCGACTCCAACGACGACCTCCAGTTCCGCGAGCGCGCGCTGGCCGCGTTGCGGCGCTACTGGGAGCTCGACCGCCGCCGCGAGTCGGAGCCGGTGTCGTTCGAGCGCAGCTTCTCGTTCCACATCGGACCGCACCTGCTGCGCGGGCGCGTGGATCGCGTCGATCGCCTGCCCGACGGCCGCCACGAGCTGATCGACTACAAGACCGGCAAGGCCAAGACCGAGCAGGACCTGCGCGAGGACGTGCAGCTGTCGATCTACCAGATGGGCGCGCGCGAGGCCTGGGGGCTCGAGACCGCGGCGCAGAGCTACTACTACGTGCTCGAGAACGAGAAGGTGCCGGTCGCGCACTCCGAGGAGGAGCTCGAGCGCGTGCGTGGGACGGTCACCGAGATCGCGGACCGGATCATGGCCCACCGCTTCGAGCCGAAGCCGTCGTTCGAGCTGTGCTCGTTCTGCGACTACAGGATCGTCTGCCCGGCGGCCGAGAAGTGAGGCCCGGCGGCCTCGCCGAGCTGGCGCTCGATCCGGCGCGCGATGTCGCGCGTCGCCTCGTGTAGGAAGGTGATCTTCCCGGCCGCGGTCTCGTAGCCGCGGACGAAGACGACCAGCGTGCCGGCCCCGCACTCGAAGCCGGGCTTGAGGGGGTGCTCCTGGAGCCATACCACGAAGCTCGGGGAGAACAGCTCGCGCAGCGCGACCTCGTCCTGGCCGTCCGCGCGGTGCAGGTCGTAGATGTCGTTGAAGCGCCCGCTCTCGAGCTTCACGCGGTGGCGCGGGGAGCCGACCGCGAGCCAGTCGTCCTCCAGCTTGATCGCGCTGAGCCGCGGGCGCAGGTAGACGCCGCGCAGGCGTCCGAGCGGCCCGCCGATCTCGGCCGCGCAGACCGTGAAGCGGTGCGGCACCCAATCGTGCCGCTCGACGTACGCCTCGTGGTCCTCGATCGCAATCTCGTACGTGTAGTGGCCGAGCACGCACGTCGGCCCCCCAAGTCGTCCGAACAGCGGCCCCGAGAGGGTGTGCTCGAAGTGGCGGCGCTCGCCGGCGCCGAGCAGTGGCGTCACCGGCGGGTAGCCGCCGCCGGACGTGTACTGGAGACCGAGCGACGGAGCCTGCATGAACAGCGCCTCACCGGCCTCCTTGGGAGGCTCGCGCCGGCCGACCAGGTCGGCGACCATCGCGGCGTCCGGCACGTACTCGCGGACGAGCCGTCGGAGGTTCACGCGAACGAGACGGCCGGGACCAGGCGCTCGGCGGGTGAGTCGAGCACGAAGAACGCGCGCGCCGGGAAGCTCGAGCCGGCCAGCAGCACGTTCGGGAAGACCTGGACGCGCGTGTTGTAGGTCTGGACGTTCGAGTTGTAGATGCGGCGCGATGCCTGGATCTCGTCCTCGAGCTGGGCGAGGTGGCTCTGGAGCCCGCGGAAGTTCGCGGCGGCCTGGAGGTCGGGGTACTGCTCGGCGAGCGCGCGGACGTCGCCGAGCGCGGCGGTCAGCGCGCCCTCGGTGCGGGCCACGTCGGCGGGGTCGCTGGCGGCCATCGCGGCACCGCGCGCACGCGTCACCTCGGTGAGCGTCTCGCGCTCGTGCGCGGCGTAGCCCTTGACGGTCTCGACGAGGTTCGGCACGAGGTCGTGGCGGCGCTTGAGCTGCACGTCGATGCCGCTCCAGGCCTCCTCGACCTTGTTGCGCGCGCTGACGAACGAGTTCCAGGTGACGACGATCCAGACGATCAGCAGGATCAGCCCGCCGCCGATGGCGTAAAAGACCGTGTCGCTCACCTGGCCTGAATCGGCCGTGGCGCGTCGGCGCTTGAGTTACGAACCGGTCTCTGGACCGCGCTGGCGCAGGAAGCGCTGGAAGTCGCGTGCGATCGCGTCCGCGGACGGTATGCGCGGGGAGGGCATCTCCTCGACCGCCTCGTCCATCGTCTGCTCGAGCCGCTCGACAAAGCTCTTCACGTCCGGGTCGCTGGCCACGGCCGCGCTCACCTGGCGCTCGTAGTCCTCGGCCGACTCCTCGAGCTCGCGCGCCTCGACGGCCACGCCAGCGGCGCCCTCGAAGCTGCGGACGAGCGCGAGCGCCGCCTTCGGGTTGGGCGCGGCCGCGACGTAGTGCGGCACCGAGGCCCACAGCGACACCGAGGGGATGCCCGCGGCGGCGCACGCGTGGTGGACCACGCCGACGATGCCGGTCGGCCCCTCGTAGGTCGAGCGCTCGAAGCCGAGCTTCTCGACCAGCGCCTGGTCCGACGCGATGCCGGTCATCGGCACCGGGCGGGAGTGGGGCACGTCGGCGAGCAGCGCGCCGAGGGTGATCACGCTCTCGGCGCCGAGCTCGCGCGCCATGTCGATCAGGACCTGCGTGAATGTTCCCCAGCGCAGCGACGGCTCGACGCCCTCGAACAGGATCAGGTCGTGCTCGGCGCCGGCGACCTGCGCGGCGTGGAACGAGTTCTCCGGCCACTCGATCACCCGCGTGAGGCCCTCCTCGAGGTGCACGTTCGGGCGCACGGCGGTGAAGTCGTAGAACTCCTCGGGGTCGATCCGGGCGAACTCGGTCGCCTCGAAGCTGTCCACGAGGTAGTCGAGCGCGGCGGTCGCCGCCTCGCCGGCGTCGTTCCAGCCCTTGAACGCCACCACCAGCGCCGGCCGGCGCAGCACGGGCCGCTCGCTCCACTCGACATGGTCCATGTAGATGACGGTACCCGAACGCGATGTTCTGCCCCACGGCTTCAGGCGCGCGGCCGCGGCGCCGATGCTCGCCAGATGGAGCCCTCGTTCCGGCGGACCCTGTACGCCCTGATCGGGTGCGGCGTGCTGATGCGCCTCGCCTGGGTGGCGCAGACCGGCGGGCTGCCGTTCGACATGCAGTCGTTCCGCGCCGTCTCAGGCGCGCTGCTCGATCAGCCGCTGCGCCTCTACGGGGAGCTCAACCCACCCGGCATGTACCGCTGGCCGTATCCGCCCGGCTACTTCCCGTGGGTGCTCGCGAGCCACGGCCTCGACTCGAGCGGGCTGCTCGGCTTCCGCGCGGCGATCGTGCTCCCGGCCATCGCCGCCGACGCGGCCCTCGCGTGGATCGTGCAGGCCGCGCTGGGCCGCGGCGGCGCATCGGAGCGCACCCGGCTCGGTGCCGCCGCGCTGGTCGCGCTCGGCCCGTCGTTCGCGCTGATCTCCGGCTACCACGGTCAGATCGACGCGGTCGCGATCCTCCCTGCCGTCGCCGCCCTGCTCGTCTGGGAGCGCGGCGGCTCGCGGCGCGCCCTCGCGGCGGGGCTGCTGATCGGGCTCGGCGCGTCGGTCAAGTCGGCGCCCGGACTGGTGCTGCTGGCGCTGCTGCCCACCGTGGCCTCGCGGCGCGAGGCGGCCACGCTGATCGGCGCGGCGGTGGCGGTACCGCTCGCCGCGCTCGCGCCGTTCCTCGCCGCCGACGCGTCGGGTGTGGTGCGCGCTCTCGGCTACGCCGGCATCCCGGGGGAGGGGGGCCTGACGATGATCGTCGACCCCGACCTCGCGCGCTACTGGGTGCAGAACGCGAAGGACGTTCGCCCGAATGGCCTCTCCAGCTTCCTGAGCCAGCACGGCAGCCTGTTCACCGGCGCAGCGCTCCTGGCCGCCGCCGGCCTGCTCGTGCGCCACCGCGTGGAGCCGCGCCGGGCCGCACTGATCCTGTGGCTCACCTTCTACGTCCTGGGCACCGGCTTCGCGTTCCAGTACGTGATCTGGGGGCTGCCGTTCCTGATCCTCGCCGGGCGCCTGCGCTGGGCGTTCGCGCTCCAGGCCGCGCTGCTCGTTCCCACTCTCATCTACTACACCGGGCCGTTCCCGGCCCTCGATGTGCTCGTGCCGGTGTACTTCGTGCTGATGGCGGCGGTCTGGCTCGGCCTGGCCGCCGCGCTCGCCGTGACGGCGCTCGACCGGCGCCGCGCCCCCGTGACTGCGTAGAGTCCGCGGCCGTGGCAGGCCGGCTCGCAGCCGCGGTCCTCGCGTCCGCGGCGTCGCTCACGCTCTCGGCGTGCGGTGGCGGCAGCGGCGGCGAACCGGAGCGCGTGGTCGTCGCGCTCGACTTCACCCCGAACGCCGTGCACGCGCCGATCTACGCCGCACGCGACGAGGGCATCGAGGTCCGCACCCCGGGCTCCGCGCCGGACGCGCTGAAGCTCGTCGCGGCCGGCCGGGCGGACATCGGCGTCCTCGACATCCACGATCTCGCGCTGGCGGTCGAGAAGGGGAGCGACGTGGTCGGGATCGCCGCGCTTGTGCAGCGTCCGCTCGCGGCGATCATCGCGCGCGGGAACGTGCGGCGCCCGCGCGACCTCGAGGGTCGTCGCGTGGGTGTATCCGGGCTGCCGTCGGATCCCGCGGTACTGCGCGCTGTGCTCGAGCACGACGGCGGCCGCCTCGGCGCGGTTGACCAGGTGACGATCGGCTTCGCCGCCGTGCCGAACCTCGTGCAGCGCAAGGTGGACGCCGTACCGGCGTTCTGGAACGCGGAGGGAGTCACGCTGCGCCGTCGCGGCGTCGACATCCGCGAGTTCCGCGTCGACGACTATGGCGCGCCGCGCTATCCCGAGGTGGTGCTCTTCACCAGTCGCCGCGCGCTGCGCGAGCACCGCGGCAAGATCGAGCACGCCCTGCGTGCGATCCGTGCGGGCTTCGACTCCGTGGAGCAGCGGCCGGGTGCCGCCGCACACGCGATCGCCCGCCTCTCGGGCGCCGACGTGGAGCTCGTGCGCGCACAGCTCGACGCGGTCGCACCGGCGCTGCGCCCGCCGCTGCGGCTGGACCGTCCGCTGCTCGAGCGCTGGGCCGACTTCGACGCTCGCTTCGGCATCGTCCACCGCCGGCCGGACGTGGGCCGGCTGTTCGACTTCGGGATCGCACCTTGACGGCGGTCGCCCCCTGGCCGCCGCCCGCGGTCCCCGCGCTCGAAGAGGGCGACGTGCAGGTCTGGTCGCTGGACCTCGACGCCGAGCCCGACGCAAGCCTGCTCGACGCCGGCGAGCGCGAGCGCGCGGGTCGGTTCGTGAGCGACGAGCTGACCCGCCGCTGGACGAACGCTCGCGCCGGGCTGCGAGGGGTGCTGGCCGCTTACTGCGGGGCCGACGCGACGCAGCTGCGCATCGAGTCAGCGCCGTGCGTGCACTGCGCCGAGCCCCACGGCAAGCCGTTCCTCGCCGAGCCGTCGGGGCACGACCTGCGTTTCAACCTCTCGCACTCGGGCACGGTGGGGCTGGTCGCGGTGGCGCGCGGGCGCGAGGTCGGCGTGGACGTCGAGGCCATCCGCCCGGGGCGCCGCGCCGACGGCATCGCGAGCCGCTGGTTCACCCCGGAGGAGTCCGACCACCTGCGCGGACTCGGGGAGGCCGAGGCGGAGCTCGCATTCTACCGCCTCTGGGCGCGGAAGGAGGCCTACCTCAAGGCCACGGCCGCGGGCGTGCCCGGCGGCCTCGATTCGTTCGACGCGCTGCACCTCGAGCTCGCGTCCGGCGCCGAGCCGGGGTGGGAGTTCGCCGACCTGGACGTGGGCGCCGGATACGCGGCGGCGCTGGCGGTCGCGCCGCCGGGTTACAGACCCGGCGGGTGACGCGCGACGAACCCGCCGAACGAGCGCGGCGCCGCCTGCCAGCGCGAGCCGCGCGCGCCGCTGCGGCCGCTCGTGTCGAAGCGCAGCCCGCCCACGACCATGAACATGTGACCGGGGTTCGAGTAGATCGTGATCCACTTCCCGCGGCCCTCCTCGCCCCACTTCATGAAGTTCCCCGAGGCCATCGGAGCCTTCAGCAGGCCGCCCGCCGCCAGCGCGTAGCTGACCGAACCGGAGCAGTCGTAGCCGGAGTCCTGGAAGGAGCCGTGGCCGCCGCCCCAGATGTACGGGAAGTCCGCGATCGCGTTGCCGCCGGCGATCACCGCGCGCACGGCCTGCGGCGCGTTCGACGGGACGCGCGCCAGCCCGCCCTTCGTCAGCGTCACGCTGCCGGCCGGTCCGCCGCCGCCCTCGCGCATCTCGCGCAGCATCTCGCGCACCTCCTCGTCGGAGGGGGCGCCGGGGCTCACGCCGTCGTCGGACGAGGCGCCCGCCACGTGCGGCGCCTTGGCCTTCGGCCCGTCCTGAGCGGCCTCGGGGTCCGGGTGGCTCAGCGACTCCTCGGGGTCGCGCACGTGGGCGACCGGCGTCGGCGTGCCGGGGCCGTCGCTGAGCGAGACCACCTCGCCGCGGCCGGGGTTCGCGGGCGGCGCCGGGGCG
The DNA here is from genome assembly GCA_036382905.1 of Thermoleophilaceae bacterium. Taxonomy (GTDB): domain Bacteria; phylum Actinomycetota; class Thermoleophilia; order Solirubrobacterales; family Thermoleophilaceae; genus AC-37. The sequence goes on from DASVPL010000168.1 coordinate 32,484, forward strand.
GTCGCGTCGTCGCGCGCGGGCTGTGCGGCCAGCGCCGCGGCGGCGCCGGCGGCGAGCAGCACGACCACGAGCAGCTTCGCGAACAGCGGCGCCCGCAGCGGCAGACGGACGAGACGTGACATCCCCTCGTCTATCGGCGCGGGCCGCGGAGCCTCAACCCCGTCGCCGCGACCGCCCTCTGGCCTACGATCCGTCACGGTCGCGCACCCGACTGCGGAGGGACCCCTTGCACGCACGCATCACGGCCACGGCGGCTGCCGCTCTCGCCACAGGCGCGCTCGCGCTCGCCGGCTGCGGCAGCGATTCCGGGCCGGAGCTGAAGGTGGGGGCATGCACCAACGCGGACCCTACAGAGGCACTCTCGTTCGACGTGAAGGCTGTCGACTGCGGGGACGACGAGGCCAAGTCCAAGGTCGTCAAGCAGGTCGAGAAGTCCAACCAGTGCGACGTCGCGTCGGTGTCCGACAGCGCCAACGACAAGGTCTACTGCACCGAGCCGTACCCGCCGGGCTCGGCACCCACGAAGCCGGAGGTCGGCGCCTGCACGACGGCGGACCCCAACCAGCTTGTGAGCGTGAACATCCGACTCGTCAACTGCGACGACAAGGAGGCGAAGTCGAAGATCATCGAGCGCGCGGCGCAGGAGGACGAGTGCAAGAAGGGCTCGATCCGCGGCTCGGGCGGCGAGATCTTCTGCATCGCGCCCGTGCGCTAGGCCGCGGGCTCGAAGTCGTAGCGCGAGGCGATCTCGGCCATCAGGGCCTGGTCGGGCGGGCCGCCGGACGTCGCCGCGGCCACGACCTCGCGGAGATAGCGCTCGAACCCGCCGGGCGCCATCAGGTTGAGGAACCGCACCGGCTCGTCGCCGGGGTTGGAGAAGGTGTGCACGGTGCCCGGGGGCACCAGCGCGAAGGTCCCCGCGTCGAGCCCGAGGGTCTCCTCGCCTAGCCGCACGGTCAGCGTCCCCTCGAGCACGTAGAAGCTGTCCACGAACGTGCGGTGCACGTGCGCGACCGGTCCGGGGAAGCCGGGCGCGGCGGTCGTCTCGCTGAGCGAGAAGTGCCCCGCGTCGTCGTCGCCGGTGGCCTTGAACACGGCGCTCGTGGGACCGAATCTCAGCGGTTCGCCCTCGCCCGCGTCGAGCACCCGCGCGTCCGACGCCGGCCGGCCGCCGTCCGCCGGGGGGTCGTGCTGGTCGAAGCGCTCCCGCGCGGCCTGGTCGCCGTCGCGGCCCGCGCGCAGGTAGTCGTCGAAGCCCATCGACGGCGCATGCAAGTTCAGCGCACGCACGGGGGCGCCTTCGTCGGCGTTGCCGACCGTGTGCACCACGTTCGGCGGGATCCGCACGAAGCCGCCCGGGTGCAGCGGTCGCTCCTCGCCGCCGAGCCGGACGGTCAGCGTTCCCTCGAGCACGTAGAACGCGTCGCTGTGGTGATGGTGCACGTGCGGCGGCGGGCCGGGGGTGCCGGGGCTGAGCCGCACCTCGGAGACGACCACCTGCTCGTGCGCCCCCTTGATGACGATCCCGCCGGCGGGGTGGTCGACGATGATCTCGCCCTCGCCGGGCCGGGCGACGACCGCGTCCACGCGGCTAGCGGATCGCGGCGCCGGCGACCGAGGCGATGCGCCAGGGCTGGTCGTCGGACCCGCTGAGCGCCATCGTCCAGCGCTCGGTGAACGTCGTCTCGGAGGTGTCGCTGCCGGCCACGACGGCCGCCGTGTCGCGGTTCTGCACGTAGCGCGTGCCCGTCACGTCGAGCTCGAGTGTCATCGTCGGCGGCTGCGCGGCGGCGTCCAGCGCCGCGATGTGCAGGCGCGTGATGCGCGGGCCGCGGACCACCAGGCGCGTGGTCCGGCTTGGGTCGCCCGGGTGCAGCAGGTCGCCGAGCGCGGCGGGCTCGGCGATCGCCTCGAGCTCGCGGTCCTCGCCGTCGACCGCCTCGGCCCAGGCCGCGACCGCCCGGCGCGCGGCCACCTCGAGCACGTCGGGCCCGAAGCGCGCGTCGGCCAGCGACAGGTCGAGCGCCGCCGCGCGCGCCTCACCGTCGAAGTCGAGGTCCGCGACCTCCGCCACCGTGAAGCCCTCCGCGACCCTGTTCGCCACCGCGCCCTCGACGAGCGACTCGTCGCGCAGCCGCTGGTCGTCGGCCCACGGCGTGGCGACGACATCCGACTTCAGGTGGTGCATCCCCTCGTCGTCCTGCTCGATCGAGAGCAGCATCCAGCCGTCGTCGGCGGTGCGGCAGAGCGTCCACCACTCGGCCAGCTCCCGCGTCTCGTCGGACTCGCCGTCCGACATCATCCGGCCGCCGCCCTTCATCTGCACGTAGTCCTCGAGCGTGGCCTCCACGCGCACGACCACGCGGTCCTCGGTGTCGTCCTCGCGGTTCACGAGCCCCACGTACAGGCACTTCGGGCCGCTCTTCACGTTCACGACGTTGTGCCAGCCCTTGCGGTCGAAGTCGTCGAGCCGCTTGCTCCACTCCTTCATCAGGTCCGAGCCGACCATCGCGTTCAGCCGCTCGCGGTCCTTCGCCGACCAGGCCACCTGGATCTGCTTGAACAGCTCGGCCGCGTCGCGCTTGACAGCGTCGGCGGCGAGGTAGGCGTCGTCCTGCGCGGCCTCGGCCGAGGCCGTCGTCACGCGCTCGTCGCGCTTCAGGATCCGCCGCCGCTCGAGGGCGTTGACGATCATCGCGCCGACGAAGATCACGGCGATGATCACCGCGAAGATGAGGAAGTCGAGGAAGCTGCCCTCGCCGCTGCCCGAGCCGCCTCCGCCGCTGTAGCCGCCCCCGCCTCCGCCGCCACCACCACCGCCGAAGCCCGAGCTGCCGCCTCCGGCGGCGGCCAGCGCGTCGGCGGGCGCGAGGAGCAGGAGGGCGAGCGGGACGAGTGCTGCGGTGCGGGTTCTCATGCCGCCACGGTAACCGCAGGCGGGCTCTTCTCGCCACCGCTCAGCGGCGGGCGGGTCTGCACCATCCGGGCCCCGTGGCG
>DASVPL010000169.1:0-4683 GCA_036382905.1 Thermoleophilaceae bacterium
CGCTCGAGCAGGGTCAGCGCGAGGCCGGCGTGGGAGGGGAGGTCGTCGTCGAACGTGACGGCGAGCGGGAACGGATCGCGGCGACGGCGCATCCGCTCCGCGGCCGCGAGCCGCGACGCCGGCACCAACCGGTAGCGCGCCGCCAGGTACGCGAGCTGGCGCTCGAACAGCTCCGCTCCGTGCGCGGGGACCACGTCGCGCGCGGGGTCGCCCGGCCGCTCCGCCAGCCCGTGGTAGACCACCGCCACGCCCGCCCGCAGGGCGGTCCGCCGCAAGAACGCCTCGGCCGCGGCCGTGGCGGGCTCGCCGCCGGCGGCCAGCAGCGCGGCCTTTGCACGCGCCACCGCCGAGTCAGCCATCGAGCTCCTCGAGCGCCCTGTCGAGCGCCACAGGACCGGCGGCGCTCAGCGCCATGCGCTCGGCGTCACCGTCGCGGGCCAGGAACCGATCGCGCGTGCGGCTCGCCCAGCGCTCCCCGAGCGGCTCCACGAGCAGGGGCGAGCCGAACACGCCCTCGGCGATCCAGTCGCGGAAACCGGGGTGCCCTTCCCAGCGCTCGCCGAGTACCGACGCCGGCGCCGTGCGCCGCCACGGGAGCCGCCGGCGCGGCGGCTTCGGCGGGGGCTCCACGACCGGCTTCACCAGGTCCGGAGCGTGGCGATCGAGGAAGCCGCGGTGGAAGCCGTCCGACATCCGGTCCGCCAGCGGCAGCGACGCGAGCGCCCGGGCCACCTCGGGGGTGGCGAACGCGGGGATCATCGGCGCGGCCAGGCGCGGCAGCATTCCACGCAGCCAGCGCCGGACCCGTTGCTCGCCGTAGACCACGTCGAGCGCCCTGAAGCCAGGGAAGCCAGCCGCGACGGTCGCGCTCACCCATAGGTTCAGCGTCGCGGTGAGCTCCTGGAGCGCCTCGAGCCGCGCGTCCGGCAGCCGGCCGGTGACAAGCGCGACGAGTAGGTCCTCGGGCCAGTCGCCGTCCGCCTCCTCGGCACCGGCGTAGTAGAACGCGCGCCCCACCTCGCCGCCGGCCCCGGTCACGAAGCAGCGCATCCCCGCCGGCCACGCGAGCCGCGCGAACCCGACCGGCACGCCGCCCTCGGTCCAGCGCACCTGGCGATCGACCTCCCGCATCGCGTCCTCGTCGCCGAGCCACTCGATCCCGACCAGCTCGTGCTCGAGCCCGAGCCGGCGCGCGACCTCGGCCCCGCCGCGCACGTCGTCCCAGTCCGGCTCGCCCCAGGTGAACCCGCGCGGCGCGATGCCCGCCTCGCGCAGCGCCACCGCTGCCACGCGGCTGTCGAGCCCGGCCGTCAGGCTCGCGTGTGGCTCGCCGCCCATCGCGCCGGCCCGACGCGCGAGGCTCTCGAGGAGATGCTTCTCGGCGTGGTCTGCGGCCTCGTCCTCGGGCACGGGCGCCCAGCGCTCGCCCAGCGGCCAGTAGTCGGTGAGCCGCGCGCCTTCGGCGTCCGCCACCACGCGCACCGCCTGGGCCAGTGGCCGCGCGCCCGCGATCAGGCTGCGCTCGCCGCCGACGAACTCGGCCGCGAGCTGCTCGGGGATCGCGGTCGGATCCACCCGAGCGCGACCGAGCGCCAGGTACGCGGCCGCCACGGCGTGGGTGCTCCACGCGTCGATCGGGCCGCACGACGCACCGTAGAGCGTGCCGGGCCCTCCCGCGTACGCGACGAGCCCCGCGCGCGCCGCCTCGATCTCGAGCGCGGCCCCGGCCCCGTCGAGCGCCCGCAGCGCCTCGGGCTCAGCGTCGAGCAGCGGCCCGATCCCCGGAGGTAGCGGCTCGCCGAAGACGAGCGGCGTGCCGAGGTCCTCGCCGCGGTCGTCGTAGCGCACCACGCCCGCGGCGACGTTCGAGCCCGCCCACGTCCACGTCGCCGAGCCGCCGTGCCAGCGCGCCAGGCGCTCGATCCGCCGGCCCAGCTCCTCGCGATCGTCCTCGCGTGCCACTCGCGCGAGGAACAGGCAGCGATCGAGCGACAAGGCTCAGCCGCGCGCCGCGTGGGTGCGCGCGGGCTGCGCCGGCCCCGCGCGGCGCGGATCGCGGCCCTGCGGCCGCGGCCCCAGCCGCCCGGCGCGGAAGTCGCGCCAGCCGTCGATCACGGCGCGCGCGTTCGCGATGGGCTGCGACGCCAGCCGCGCGTGGAACAGGTGCACCGCGAGGCTCCCGTACTCGCGCCAGAGCCGCGCCGGCCCGCGCAGCGGCGCGTGGCGCGCGCACACCTCGAGCATGTTGCGCATCTCGTAGTACGCGGTCACGGGCGCGCGCTCGCCGCCGCTGGTCATCGCGACCCGGTGGAAGACAACGGCGTCCGGGACGAACAGCACGCGGTAGCCGAGGTCCCTCATCCGCAGCGACCACTCCACGTCCTCGACCTGGATGAACAGCCGCCCGTCGAAGCACCCGGTGCGCTCGATCACCTCGCGCGGCACCAGCATCGCCGCCCCGGTGGCGCGACCGATCTCGCGCACCGCGGCGTACTGCCCCGTGTCGCGCTCCCCGTAGCCGGTGTGGCGGCCGTTGTGGACCGCGCGCGGATCGAACCGGGCACCCGCGTACCAGATGCGGTCGGGCGGGTCCGCGTAGCGGATCAGCGGGCAGAGCGCGCCCGCGTCCGGCCGCCGCTGCGCCTCGGCCACGAGCACCTCGACCACGCCCGGGTCGACCACCGTGTCGTTGTTGAGGATCAGCACGTAGTCGGCGCCGGCCTCGATCGCCGCGCGGATGCCGAGGTTGTTGCCCTCGGCGAAGCCGACGTTCTCCTCGCTGCGGATCGCGTGCACGTGCGGGAAGCCGCCGCGGACCGCCTCGAGCGTGCCGTCGGTCGAGCCGTTGTCGACCACGACCACGCTCAGGCGCTCCCAGCGCAGCTCGCCTAGCGAGCGCAGGCACTCGAGCGTGTCGTCGCGGCCGTTCCAGCTCAGCACGACCACCGCGACGTGAGGTTGTCCGTCCCCGGCCACCGCGCGGCAGAGTAGCCGAGCGGCCCGGCGCCACGGGTAGCCTGCGGGTCGCATGACGGACGTCACCGTGGTGATCCCGACGCGCGACCGCTGGGACGTCCTCACCCGGACGCTGGCCGCCCTGCGGCGCCAGGAGCTCGGCGGTGTCGAGGCCGAGGTCGTGGTGGTCGACAACGGCTCGCGCACGCCGGCGCCGGAGCTGCCCGGCGCGCGGGTGGTGGTCGAGCGCACCCCCGGCGCCGCCGCCGCGCGCAACCGGGGGATCGCCGAGGCGCGCGGGCGGATCGTCCTGTTCGTGGGCGACGACTGCCTGCCCGCGGACGAGCACCTGGTGCGCGGCCACGTCGAGGCGCACGCCGGGGCGGAGCCGCGGGCGGTCACGGGGCGCATCGAGTGGGATCCGGCGATCGAGCGCACGGCGGTCATGGACTGGCTCGAACGCAGCGGTCACATGGTCGACATGGAGCGCCTGCGGCGCGAGCCCGCCGGGCCCGAGACCTTCTACACGGGCAACGTGTCGGTGCCGCGCCAGGCGCTGCTCGAGGCCGCCGGGTTCGACCAGCGCTTCTCCGGCTACGGGTTCGAGGACCTCGAGCTGGCGCTGCGGCTGGCCGACCGCGGCGTGCACTTCGAGCACCGCCCCGATCTGGGCGTGCTCCACTCGCACCGCTACGCGCTCGAGCACTCGCTGGCGCGCATGGAGGCCGTCGGGCGCGGCGGGCGCCTGCTGCACACGATCCACGACCACCGCCGGCCGCTGCCGGGCCCGCCCGCGGGACGCGCGCGGCTCGCGTCCGGGCGGCTGCTGTCGGTGCTCCCGCCGGTGTGGCTGCGCGCGGCTCATCTCGCGGCGTTCGCGCGTGGGTACCGCGCGGCTCCGCTGGACGACCACCCGTCTGCGCGTGGGTACGGGGCGGTTCCGCGGTTCTCCGACGAGCCGCGACCGGCGGTCAGCGTGGTGGTGCCGTTCCTCGGGTCGCGGGGTGAGGGCGAGACGCTGCTCGCTGCTCTTGGGGAACTGCGGCTGGGGAGGGAGGGGGATGAGGTCGTGGTGGTCGACAACGGGGGGACCCTGCCGGACGGGGCGCCCGGCGTGGTGCGGGCCTTGGCCGAGCGCTCGTCCTACTACGCCCGCAACGCCGGCGCGGATGGGGCCCGCAACGACTGGCTCCTCTTCCTCGACGCCGACACGCTCCCGCCCGCGAGCCTCGTCGACGACTACTTCCGCGAGCCGATCGACGAACGCTGCGGCGCGGTCGCGGGCGGCGTCGTGGCCGCGCGCGGACAGCGCGCGCTCGTGGCACGCTACGCCGCCTCGCGCCGCTATCTGAGCCAGGCCGCGCACATGCGCGACGTGCACCGGCCGTACGGGATCACAGCGAACCTGCTCGTGCGCCGCGCGGCGTGGGAGGGGGTCGGCGGCTTCTTCGAGGGACTGCGCTCGGGCGGCGACCAGGACCTCTGCTGGCGGATCCAGGACGCCGGCTGGTCACTCGCCTACCGCGAGCCTGCCGCCGTGGAGCACCGCCACCGCGAGCGCGTGCTGCCCCTGATGCGCCAGATGGCCCGCTACAGCGCCGCCATCGCCTGGATGGCGCGGCGCGCGCCCGGCTCCTCGCCGCGGCCGCGGGTGCTGCGCCGGCTCACCCGCACCGCGGCCGGCGTGCTCGTGTGGGGGGTGACCGGCCGCGGGGAGCGAGCGGCGTT
>DASVPL010000170.1:0-9715 GCA_036382905.1 Thermoleophilaceae bacterium
CGGGCCGCACCGACTACACGCTGCGCACCACCCCGAAGGTGGTCGGCGGGCTCACCGACAGGTGCCTCGACCGGGCGATGGCGCTCTACGGCGAGGTCTGCGACAACCTCGTCAAGGTCACCACCCTCGAGGCCGCCGAGCTGACCAAGCTGCTCGAGAACGTGTTCCGCTCGGTGAACATCGCGATGGTGAACGAGCTGAAGGTGCTGTTCACGCGACTGGGAATCGACGTGTGGCGCGTGATCGAGGCGGCCAAGACCAAGCCGTTTGGATTCCAGGCCTTTTATCCCGGGCCAGGCCTCGGCGGCCACTGCCTGCCGGTCGACCCGTTCTACCTCGACTGGAAGGCCCGCGAGTACGACACGCCGACCGAGTTCATCGAGCTCGCCGGCGAGGTCAACCAGAACATGCCCTACTTCTGCGTGGAGAAGATCACGCGCGCGCTGAACGATCACTCGAAGCCGCTGCGCGGGTCGAAGATCGCCATCTTCGGCGTGTCGTACAAGGCCGGCGTCGGCGACCTGCGCGAGTCCCCGGCGCTGAAGATCATCCGCCTGCTGCTCGCGCGCGGCGCGGAGATCGCGTACTCGGACGAGTTCGTGCCGGCGCTGCCTGAGTTCGGCCTCGAGCACGCGGACGTGGACGAGGCGCTCGCCGGCGCCGATGCGGCGGTGATCGTCACCGCGCACCCGGGGCTCGACGTCGCGAGCGTGGTGGAGAGCTCTCCGCTCGTCGTGGACTTCCGCGGCGTCACGCGCGGCATCGACGCCGCCAACCTCGTCAGGCTCTAGCGCGTCAGCGCCGGCGCTCAGGCGTCAGGCCGCCTCGAACCTCACGACGCCGTCCTCCTCGACCTCGCGCACGCGGCCCTCGTTCTCGAGGATGTCCGTGTGACCGAGGACCTCCGACAGCGTGAGGTAGGCCTGCGTCACGGCCACGTTGCCCCAGAGCGCCTGGGCCAGCTCGTAGGCCGTGCGCGGCCGCTCCTCGATCAGGCGGTGGAGCTTGCCCGCGCGCTTGGCGTGCAGCTTCAGGCGCAGCTCGATCAGCTTGCGGTGCTCGGCGATCGGCTCGCCGTGGCCGGGCAGCACCAGGTCGAGGTCCATGGCCGCGGTCCGCTCCAGCGAGTCCAGGTAGGCCACCAGCGCCTGGGGGCGCTCGCGCACGTCGGGGGCCTTGCCGTCCCAGAGCGGGGTGACGAGCGGGTTCGAGGAGATGTGCGCGATCAGGTGGTCGGCGGCGAGCAGCACGCGGCGATCGGGGTCGTGGAAGACCGTGTCCGTCGGGCTGTGGCCGGGGCGGTGGAGGACCTCGAGCCGGCGGTCGCGCAGCTCGACGTGGTCGCCGTCGTGGAGCACGCGGGTCACCTCGGCGCCCGCGCCCCAGGCGCGGAAGGCGAGCGACACGGACTGGAGCGCCCCGACCACGTCCGGTGAGATCCCGTGTCGCAGCATCAGCTCCGAGGCGAAGACGTCCTGGGCGGCCGTCGCCTCGCTGTAGTTCTCCATGAACGGCACGAGCCGGTCGATCGCCGCGACCTCGGCACCGGAGCGGCGCGCGACGATGCTCACCAGCCCGATGTGGTCGATGTGCTGGTGGGTCACGAGGATCAGGCCGATGTCCTCGAGCCGGTGGCCGAGCGCGCGGAGCTGGCTCTCGAGCTCGTCCAGCGAGCGGCCGGAGTTCGGTCCCGCGTCGACCAGCGTCAGCGGGTCGTCCTCGATCAGGTAGAGGTTCACCCGCCCGACGGCGAACGGCGTCGGGATCGGAAGGGCGTGGATCCCCTCGTCAGGCGGCACGGATCAGCGCGAGCACCTCGTCGCGCTTCTGCTCCATGTGCTCCGGCGAGACGAGCGACTCGAGGTTGAGGCGCAGGAGCGGCTCGGTGTTCGACGGGCGCACGTTGAAGTGCCAGTCCTCGTAGTCGATCGAGACGCCGTCGAGGTGGGTGATCTCCGCGTCGGAGTAGCGGTCCTCGAGCTCGCGCATCCTCGCCTCGCCGTCGGCGACCTCGGAGTTGATCTCGCCGGAGATGAAGTAGCGCGAGCGGAAGTCGGCCAGCAGCTCGCTCATGCGCTTCCCCTTCTGCGAGAGCAGCTCGAGGATCAGCAGCGCCGGGATCGTGCCGGAGTCGGCGCAGTAGAAGTCGCGGAAGTAGTAGTGGCCGGAGACCTCGCCGCCGAACGCGGCGCCCTCGTCGCGCATGCGGGTCTTGAAGAACGCGTGGCCGACGCGGTTCACGTGGGCGCTGCCGCCGGCGCGCTCGACCACGTCGGCGACGGCGCGGCTGGCGCGGACGTCGTAGAGGATCGCGGCGCCGGGCTCCTTGGCGATGATCGACTCGGCGAGCAGCGCGGTGAGGAAGTCGCCGTCCACGAACTGGCCGTTGTCGTCGATGAAGAAGCAGCGGTCGGCGTCGCCGTCCCAGGCAATGCCCAGCTCGGCGCCCTCGGAGAGCACCTTCTTGACGATGAACGTGCGGTTCTCCGGCAGGAGCGGGTTGGGCTCGTGGTCGGGGAACTCGCCGTCGGGCGTCCAGTAGGTGGCCGCCTGGTCGAGCGGGAGGCGGTCGAGCAGCGGGCCGACCATCGGACCCGCCATTCCGTTGCCGCCGTCGAGCACGACCTTCATCGGGCGGATCGCGTCGAGGTCCACGAACTTCGCCGCGGCGGCGCGGAACTCGTCGGCCACGTCCTCCTCCGCGTAGTCGCCGCGCGCCTCGGCCGGCGGCCCGGGCTCGCCCTCCTCGACTATCCGGCGCAGCTCCCCGATGCCGGAGTCGCCCGAGAGGGCGATGGCCCCGCGCTTGACGAGCTTCGCGCCGGTGTAGCCCTTCGGGTTGTGCGAGGCGGTGCACATGAGCCCGCCGTCGAGCTCACGCGATCCGACCGCGAAATAGAGCATCTCGGTGCCGACCATGCCGACGTCGAGCACGTCGGCACCCTCGTCGCGCATGCCGTCGGCGTAGCGGGCGGCCAGCTCGGGGGCGCTCAGGCGCATGTCGCGGCCGAGCCCGAGGCGCATCTCGCCGGGCGGGCGGCCCTCGCCATCGGCGATCACGCGCACGAACGCGCGGCCGACCCGGTACGCGACGTCGGCGTCGATCTGCTCGGGGTGCAGGCCGCGGACGTCGTAGGCCTTGAAGATCGCGGAGTCGATCATGCGGCGGCGTAGGCCTCGGTGAGCGCGTCGTAGGAGTCGGAGAGGCTCTGCGGGAGCACGCGCGTGCCGGAGACCACCGGCATGAAGTTCGTGTCGGCGCCCCAGCGCGGGACCACGTGCAGGTGGACGTGGTGCTCCACGCCCGCCCCGGCCACCTTGCCCTGGTTGATCCCCAGGTTGAAGCCCTCCGGGCCGTAGGCGCGGCGCAGAGCGCCGAGGGAGTCCTGCGCCATCGTCATCAGCTCGAGGAGGGCAGGGCCCTCGAGCTCCTCGATCGACGGCACGTGGCGGTACGGCGCCACCATCACGTGCCCGTTGTTGTATGGGAACGCGTTCAGCATCGTGAAGCAGTGCTCGCCGCGGCGGACGATGTAGGTGCCGCGGTCGTCGCCGGCCTGCGGCTTGGTGCAGAAGATGCACTCGTCGGCCTTCGGGCCCTTGATGTACTCGAGGCGCCAGGGCGCCCACAGTCGTTCGTCCGGCATGCGGTGGATGACTCTATTGGCCGGGCGCGCGGGCGATGACGGCCATCCGGTCGCGGAAGTCGGGCGCCCACATGCGGTCGGCGACGCCGGTCGCGGCGGCGGCCGCGACGAGCGCGTTGGCCAGCGGCGGCGAGTAGCCGCCGATCCGCTCGAGGTAGTAGCGGACCGTGAACGCCTTCGGCGCCGTGCCGGTCCAGAGCGGCTCCCAGCCGCGGCGGCGCAGCAGCGTGAGGAGGCTCGGGCGGGTGAAGTACTGCACGTGGGTCGGGATCACCGACCACCAGCGCGCGCCCATGCGGCGGGCGAGGCGGCTGCCGGCGTTCGGAAGGGCCAGGTAGAGGATGCCGCCGGGCTCCAGTAGCCCGGCCATGCGGTCGAGGGCGTCGTCGGGGCGGGGGAGGTGCTCGATCACGTCGCCCATCGCGATCGCGTGGAAGCGGCGGCCGCCGAGGTCGGCGTCGAACAGGTCGGCGCGGACCACGTCGAGCCCGAGTCGCTCGCGCGCGTAGGAGGAGGCGAACTCGCTTGGCTCGACGCCGAGCGTGTCCCAGCCACGCTCGCGTGCCTCGGCTAGCAGGAAGCCGACCCAGCAGCCGAGGTCGAGCAGGGCGGGGGCGGAGCCCCCGGCCTCGGCGGCCGCCCCGGGCGCGCGGGCTCCGCCGGGCGGTCGCGGGGCGTAGCGCTCGATCCGCTCCAGCGCCGTGCGGGCCGTGGCGCGCTGCCCGGCCTCCTCGTCCACGTAGTCCTCCGACTCGGCCTCGCCATAGGCCTCGCCGAGCTCGGCCTCGGACGGGAAGCGGTCGAGCTGCATGTGGCTGCACGCGGGGCAGCGGACGATGTCGCCGAGCGCCGCGCCGAAGCGGTCGGTCGTCGGGATCAGGTCCTCGGCGCGGGCGTCCGCCACCTCGAGGTGGGGGATCAGGACGGTCGAGGCGCAGGCTGCGCAGGTGGCCATCGGGGTCAGATCGTATGGTGGCCCCATGCCTGAGCGCGATGTACGCGGTGGTCGCGTCGGCCTGGTCAGCGTCGTGGCGCCGATGTTCGACGAGGAGGAGACCGTCGAGGTCTTCTACGACCGGGTGCGGCGAGCGCTCGACGGCGTGCGCTTCGAGCTCGTGCTGGTCGACGACGCGAGCCGCGACCGCACCCCTGAGCTGCTCGACCGGCTGGCCTCCTCGGACCCGCGCGTGAAGGTCCTCCACCTCTCGCGCAACTTCGGCCACCAGGCGGCGATCACCGCGGGGCTCGAGCACGCGCGGGGCGAGGCCGTCGTGATGCTCGACGGCGACCTCCAGGACCCGCCCGAGGTGATCCCGCAGATGCTCGACCGCTGGCGCGCGGGCGCCGACGTGGTCTACGGCGTGCGCGAGAGCCGGGCGGGCGAGAGCCGCTTCAAGCTCGTCACCGCCAGCTCGTTCTACCGGGTCTTTGCGCGGCTCACCAAGCTCGACCTGCGCAAGAACTCCGGCGACTTCCGGCTGCTCGACCGCCGCGCGCTCGACGCCGTGCTCGCCATGCGCGAGCGCAACCGCTTCCTGCGCGGGATGACGGTGTGGGTCGGGTTCGTGCAGACCGCGGTGCCGTACAAGCGCGACGCGCGCTACGCGGGGGAGACCAAGTACACGCTGCGCAAGATGGTGCGCTTCTCTCTCGACGCAGTGGCGTCGTTCTCGTCGTTCCCGCTGCAGATCGCCACCTTCCTGGGGTTCCTGTGCGCGGGCTTCGCGTTCCTGCTGCTGCCGCTGGTGGTGGTCGCGCGGCTGCTCGAGATCTACGACGCGGGCGTGCCGTCGCTCCTGTTCGTGGTGCTGCTGCTCGGTGGGATCCAGCTCATAACGGTCGGGATCATCGGCGAGTACGTGGCGCGGATCTACGACGAGGTCAAGGGACGGCCGCTGTACCTCGTGCGCGACGCGCGCAACGTGACCGCCGAGCAGCCCGACGGGGCGCCGAGCGAGCCGCAGCGCGTCCCGGCGCCGTAGCGATGCGCGTCGCCGTGTTGGGAGCCGGCGTGGCCGGGCTCACCGCCGCGTACCGGCTGACCCAGCGCGGCCACGTCGTCGACGTGTACGAGCGCTGGCCTGGCCTGGGGGGCCAGGCGGCGACGCTCGACGCCGGCGACGGGCACCTGATCGAGCGCTACTACCACCACTGGTTCACGAGCGATCGCCACATCGTCGAGCTCTGCGAGGAGCTCGGGATCGGCGACGACGTGGAGTGGCGGCCGTCGAGCGTGGGCATGTTCGCCGACGGGGTCGCGCATCCGTTCACCACCCCGGTGGACCTGCTGCGCTTCACCCCGATGTCGCTGCCGGCGCGGCTGCGGATGGGGTTGGCGGTCGTGTGGATCCAGCGCCGCCATCCGACCGTCGAGGGGTTCCACGACGTGACGGCGCGCTCGTGGGTCGTGCGGGCGATGGGGCGCCAGGCGTGGGACAAGGTCTGGGGGCCGCTGCTGCACGGCAAGTTCGGCGCGCGGGCCGACGAGATCGCGATGGCGTGGCTGTGGGGCAAGCTCACGACGCGTCGCCAGATCAAGGGCGAGGAGGCGCGCAAGGAGCTGCTGGGGTACCCGCGGACGAGCTTCGAGGGGCTGTTCAGGCGCCTGCGCGACGAGATCGAGGGCGGCGGCGGGCGGGTGCTGATCGACCGGCCGGCGGCCTCCCTGGCCCGCTCTGACGAGGGGTTCACGGTCGCGCCGGGGGCGGTCGACTCGTTCCGGCGCGGGCACGATCCGCGCTCGTTCGCGGTTGACGGTGCGCCGGAGCGCTACGACGGCGTAATTGCGACCGTTCCGAGCGACGTGTTCGAGCAGCTGCTCGACCCGGACCTGGCCACGGCGGTGGGCGAGCCCTACCTGGAGCGCGTGCGGGGGACCGAGTATCAGGCGGCGCTGTGCCTAGTGCTGGAGCTCGACCGGCGCTTCGGGCGCTTCTACTGGCTGAACGTGGCCGACGCGTCGCTGCCGTTCATCGGGTTGATCGAGCACACGAACTTCGTCGAGCCGGAGCGCTACGGCGGGCGGCGGTTCCTGTACGTGGCGAACTACCTCGAGCAGGGCGATCCGCTGCTCGCGCTCTCGCCCGAGGAGCTGCTGGAGCACTACACGCCGGGGCTGCGGCGCGTGAACCCCGAGTTCTCGGCCGGCTGGGTGCGGAGGAGCTGGCTCTTCCGCGAGCCGGCGGCGCAGCCGATCGTGCCCGTCGGGTACGCGCACCGCATCCCGCCCCTGCGCACGCCGGTGCCGGGCCTGGTCCTGGCGAACACCACGCAGATCTATCCCGAGGACCGCGGCACGAACTACAGCGTGCGGCTCGGGGGCGAGGCGGTGGAGGCGCTGCTCGGCTAGCTGGGCCCGAGCCGCTCGTCGATCTCCACTCTGAGCGCCGCCGCGACGCGCTCCAGCTGGTCGATGAAACCGGCTACGAGGGGCGGGCGCTCGCGACTTGCGGGTAGCGCAACCGCGACCGTTCGCGAGACCGGGGGCTCGGCGCGAACCTTCACCAGCGCGACATCCGAGCGCACCGCGACCGCGGCCAGGGCTGGAACCACCGCTATGCCCAGGCCCTCCGCGACCAGCCCGAGCTTGGCCGTCCAATCGCGCACGACGTAGGCGACGTCGGGCTTCCAGTCCAGCCGCGGCCAGGCACCGAGGAGCGCATCGGCCGTGTTCGTGCTCCCGCTGATCCATCGCTCGCCCGCGAACTCGACTACCTCGACGGTGCGCCGCGACGCGAACGGATGACTTCGCGCGACCGCAAGCAGCATCGGATCGTCGAGCAGCCGCGTAAGGGTGAGGTCCGGCGCGTCGAGCTCGCCGCCCAAGGGCGAGCCCAGCACCGCGAGGTCCAGGGCGCCGGCGCGCAGGCGGCGCAACTGCGTCGGAGTCGTGCCCTCACGGAGCAGGATCTCGACCAGCGGCTCCTCGCTCGCGTGCCTTGTCAGCGCGCGCGGGACCAGCGCCGCTACAGCCGTCGGGAACGCGCCGACCCGAAGCCGTCCCCGCGTCGTCGCGGCGAGCGACGTCATCTCACGCGTGGCCGCGTCGACGTGGTCGAGCGCCGCGTTCGCGTGCGTCAGCAGCCGGGCGCCGGCCGCGGTGAGCCTCACGCCGCGGCGGCCGCGCTCGAACAGCGGTGCACCCGCCGCGTCCTCCATCGCCGCCACCTGCCGCGAGATCGCCGACTGCGCATAGCCGAGGGCCTCGGCTGCGGCGGTGAACGTGCCGTGCTCGGCAACGGCGCGCAGCACCGCAAATCCGGTGAGCGTGAATGCAGGCATCTGGTTACAGCATGGCGACTATGCGAAATCGTCGTTTTGCAGATGGCACGCCTGGTGTGAGAATCGCGCACATGAACACTCGAGAGAACAGAGACACGATGAGGGCGGTCTTCGAGGGTCTGGCGGCGGGCGACGGCACGCGGCTCGTGGAAGCCATGTCCGACGACTTCTCCTGGACGATCGCCGGGGTGGCCACGCACTGGGCCGGGACGTGGCGCGGCAAGCAGGCCGTCCGCGAAGAACTCCTGGCGCCCCTCTTCGCGCAGTTCGCGGACCGCTATGTGAACACCCCGCTGTCTTTCACGGCGGAGGAGGATCGCGTGGTCGTCGAGTCCCGCGGCCGGGTCACGACGAAGGCGGGGGCCCGGTACGACAACCACTACTGCTACGTGTGCCGCTTCGACGACGACAACCGCCTGGCTTCGATCGTCGAGTACGCCGACACGGCCCTGATGGAGGCGGCTCTTCACCCTCCCGAATCGCGAGCGAGGACGCCGATCAGGACCTCGTAGTCCGGGTCGTGCACGTCGCGCGCGGCCGGGTCGAGCTCTTCGCTCGCGATGCCGTGGAGCTGCGCGGTGGCGGTGAGCACGTTGCCGAAGGTCTCGACCGACACCTCCCCGAACCCCTCCTCGAACAGCCGCTGCGCGGATTGCCGCGTGAAGCGCCAGTAGTCGCCCCAGCTCTCGGCCTCCTCGCGGCACACACGCGTGATCCCCGGGATCGTGACGAGCGCGGTGCCGCCCGGCTTCAGGATCCGGCGGATGGTCGCGATCGCGGCGGGGACGTCCCAGATCAGGAGCAGCGTCTGGGTGCAGACGACGCAGTCGAAGCTCGCGTCCGGGATCTGCGGCGCGTCGGTCAGGTCGCCGACGATGGTCGCCTGCGGGTTGCCCTCCTCGACGTGGAGCACGTCGACCCGCTCGACGCGGTCGCCGCCGAACGTGCGGGTGTAGCGATCCTCGCTGATCTCCAGCACGCGGCCACGGATGTCGGCGGCGTGGCGCTCGAGGAAGCGGTCGATGTAGTGGCGGTCGACCGGGGTGCCGCGCTCGAAGCCGAAGCCGGGGCTGACCGGGGTCGTGGTCCCGAGGTCGCCGAGGTCGAGCGAGCCGACGCGCGGCGCGGTACGCGCGCGGCGCAGCGCGCGCCCGGCGGACTCGCCGAGCAGCGCGCGGCGGGCGTCGGCGGTGGGGCTGCCGGACTCGGCGCCCGCCGTGAGCGCGCCGAGCAGCGCCCGCGCGACGTGCCAGGCGAGCCGGGCGGGCGGCTCGTACGGGGCGTCCACGCGGGGGAGCAGGAGCGGGTCCGAAGCGGGCGTGACCGCCGCGGGCGCGACCGTGAAGCCCGCGCCGTAGCCCGCGGAGCGCGCGGCCGCGGCCACCCGCGCGTCGGCGACGCCGAAGGGATAGGCGATCAGCTCGACGGGTGCGCCCGCGGCTGCGGCGAGCTCGTCGCGGCCGTCGGCGAGCTCGTGGGCCAGCTCGTCGTCGGGGAGCTCGGTGAGCACCCGATGGCCGCGCGTGTGGAAGCCGATCTCGTGGCCGGCGGCGGCGATGCGGGCGATGTCGGCGGGGGCGAGCCTTGCCGAGTCGCCGCCGGCGGCCGCTCCCGGGAGGCCCGCGGCTTCCCCGCCCGCGCCGCCGCCCGCCGCCGCGAGCCGCTCCGCCAAGCCGTCGCGTTCCGCCGCCGGCAGCGCCTCCATCGCGGCGCGTGCTTCGCTCGCCGGCATCCCCCGCCGCAGCGGCTCCGGCAGTGCGGCGCCGCGGTCCAGCGCCGCCTGGAGG
>DASVPL010000171.1:0-5409 GCA_036382905.1 Thermoleophilaceae bacterium
CTCGCCCGGGCAGCGCGCCGAGGTGCGCGAGCATCTCGCACGCGCGCGCGCGACGGCGCGGACCCTCTTCCCGAGCTTCGAGGCCGCGCGCGCGGCGGGCTACGTGTTCGCGCCGCGCAGCTACGAGAAGCAGAAGGACCACGACTACTGGCACCTCTCGCGGCCGGACTACATGGAGGACTCGAACTACGTCGACCCCACCGCCCCCGAGACGCTCATGTACTGGAAGAACCCCGGGGGCGAGCCGGTGCTGATGGCGTTCGTCTACCGGGTGCCGCGCAGCGAGCCGAACCCGGCCCTCGGCGGCCCGATCGTGCAGTGGCACCTGCACACGTCGAACGGCAAGCTGGGCCGTCTGAAGATGAGTCACGTGTGGCTCGTGAGCGACCTGCGCGTGGCGTTCCAGCACGATCTGCCGCTCGCGGCGGTGGAGCGCGAGCACGGCGTGAAGCTGCCGCGCAACGGCACCGGCGCCGGCGTCTGAGCGGCGCCCGAGCGCGTCTACAATCCCCGGCCGATCGCCCGGCGGGATACCCAAGCGGTCAACGGGACCAGACTGTAAATCTGGCGGCTCAGCCTTCGCAGGTTCGAATCCTGCTCCCGCCATCTCCACGCCCGCGGGGCGGGCTCACGCCGACGTGTGGCCCGTCCACGAGTAGCCGTCCCAGTAGCGCAGCCGAAAGCGGCCGGACGGGTCCGGGTACCAGTTCGGCGGTGGACCCGGGGGCGGCGGCGGGGCCGCTGCCTGTGGGGGTGGCGCCGGCAGCCGGCCCGTGAGCTGGGCGATCCGTGCAACGTACTCGGCCTCCTGCTGGGCCGGCGCGGGCGCGTCCGGATCCTGCCGGCCGAGCGCCAGCCGGTGGCGCAGGAACGCGAGGTCGGTGGCGGCGCGGTGAAGCTCCCCGCGCGCCTTCGCCGCGGGCTTGCCGCCCGACGCACGCGCCGCCCGCCGCGCTCGCGCGCGGCCGCTCATCGTCGACAGGGCCTGCACGTCCTCGTGACTGAGGAGACCGCGCCCGACCTCGGGCCCGAGGTACGCGGCGACCCGGCGCCCGTCGCGGCGGCGCGCGACCAGGGCCACCACGATCAGCGCGACGAACGCCGGGAACATCACGAACACGAACGTGAGGACGAACGCGCCGCCGTCGATGCTCGACGTGTTCCAGGCCGAATGGAGCAGCATCGCGCCGAGCAGGCCGAGCACCGGGGCCCAGAACCTGCGGCTGCGCTTGGTCGCCGTGGCCGCGAGCGCGAGGCCGATCCCGGTCATCGCGGTGAAGATGGGGTGCGCGAACGGAGACGCCACGCCGCGCATGACGAAGATCGTGCCGACCCCGACGTCGTGCTCGATCGCCTCGGTCCCGTAGTAGAGGACGTTCTCGGTCGTGGCGAAGCCCAGGCCGACCATCGCGGCGTAGACGATCCCGTCGAGCACGCCGTCGAGCTCGCTGCGCCGCCAGCGGTAGACGCCGTAGAGGGCCAGCGCCTTCGACCCCTCCTCCACGACCGGCGCGGAGACCGAGCCGCCGTAGATCTCACCGACGTCCGACCCGAACTCCGCTCCAACCAGCTCGATCCCCACGCTGTTGACGATCAGCGCGATGAGGGTGGCCGCCCCGGCACCCCAGATGAACGCCCACGCGAGGAGCCGGCGCGGCTCCGGCTCGTAGCGGTCGATCCACAGCGCGAGCAGCACGTAGATCGGCAGTGGCAGCAGCGCGAGGGCGATCCCGACCACGAACCCGGCCGGCCCGACGATCGCGAGGATGAGCAGGAGGGACAGCACGAGGACCACGCCGAGCGTGATCGCGAGCCCGCGCCGCGGCCCCGGTTCGCCCGTTGCCCTCGGCGCGCCCACCTCGGGAAGACTGCCACCGATGAGCCCGCGGGCGAGTTGCGGTCCTACCGATGACCCCTGAGGAGGAGAAGAGATGAGAAGGCTGATCGTGTCGGAGTTCGTGACCCTGGACGGCGTGATGGAGGCCCCGGGCGGGGAGCCCTCGCACCCTCACAGCGGCTGGGTCTTCGACTTCATGAGCAAGGAGCAGGAGGAGTACAAGCTCCAGGAGACGCTCGAGGCCGAGGCGCTGCTGCTCGGCCGCGTGACCTACGAGGGCTTCTCGGCCGCATGGCCCGAGCGCGGCGGCGAGTTCGCGGACAAGATGAACTCGATGCCGAAGTACGTGGCGTCGACGACGCTCTCGGAGCCGCTCGAGTGGAGCAACTCGACGGTGCTCGGCGCGGACGTGCCGGAGGCCGTCGCGAAGCTCAAGCAGGGCGACGGCGGGCCGATCCTCGTGGCCGGAAGCCGCACGCTCGTGCACACGCTGCTCGAGCACGGGCTCGTGGATGAGCTGCGGCTGATGGTCTTCCCGGTCGTCCTCGGGTCCGGCATCCGCGTGTTCCCGGAGTCGCGGGACAAGCTCGTCATGAAGCTGACCGACGCGCGCACCTTCGACTCGGGGGTGCAGATCCTCACGTACGAGCCCGCCGCCGCGTAGCCCGCTTCGCAACGGAGGGCCGGTCTACGATGAGCCGGTGCCCCCTCGCCGCGCCCGCGTGCTGCTCGGCGCGCTCTGCGCCGCACTGACCCTCCTCCCTATCGCGCTCACGCCCACCCAGGCCGCGCCGATCCGCGTCGCCGAGTTCGTCGCCCGCTGCGACCTGAGCCACCGCGCGCCGGACGACCCGATCGTGTTCCCCGGCAAGCCGGGCGCCGCGCACAGCCACGACTTCTACGGGAACCGCCGGACCTCCGCGCGCTCGACGGTCAGGAGCCTCCAGCGCGGCAAGACCACCTGCAACCCGCGCGCCGATCGCGCCGCCTACTGGTTCCCGACGCTGTACGAGAACGGCCGGGCGGTGAAGCCGCGGCGGGCCACGTTCTACTACGTCACCGAGATCGAGGACCCGTCGGAGGTGCGCTCGCTGCCGCAGGGGCTGCGGATCATCGCGGGCGACGCGAGGGCGCGGCGGCCGCTCCATCCGATCGTGGCCGAGTGGGCCTGCCTCGGCTCCGACGTCGAGAGCGATCCCACGATGGTCACCTGCCCCGACGACGCGGACCTCGAGCTCCACCTCCGCTTCCCGGACTGCTGGAACGGTCGCGACCTCGACAGCCCCGACCACAAGAGCCACATGGCCTACAGCCGCGCCGACCGCTGTCCCAAGAGCCACCCGGTCCCGGTCGCCCAGCTCAAGTTCAAGCTCACCTACCCGATCGGCGGAGGCAGGGGCGTGCGGCTCTCGTCCGGTCCCGGCTACACGGCGCACGGCGACTTCCTGAACACGTGGGACCAGCGCGAGCTCAACCGCCGCGTATCGAGCTGCCTGCGGCGCGTGATCAAGTGCGGTGAGGACGGCCGCCCGCTCGAGTAGCGAGCAGCTCCCGCAGCTCGCTCAGCATCGGCCGCGTGTCCTCGAAGACGTCACCCCAGGTGTAGCGGCGGAACTGATCGCGGCGCGCGTATGCCTCGCGCTCGCGGCGGCGGTCCTGCTCCCAGGCCCGGCGGGACGAGTGGTAGGTGTAGCTGTCGAGCTCCACGGTGAGGTGGTGGTCCGGCCAGCGGCAGTCGACGCGTCTGCCGCCGGCGGGCCTGTTGGTTTCCGGCAACGGCAGAACGGCATCACTTAGGAGTTTTAGGAAGCGGCGTTCCAGCCTGCTCAGGGTGACCTTGGCTTCGCCATGCATGACGGTTCGGAGCTTCTTCGCCCCGCGCGCGTTCGGGCTGCGCCGCAGCACCTCCTCGACCTGCCGGGGAGTGGTCCGGTAGCGCACGCCGGCCTCGTGGCACGCGCGCGCCAGGTCGTTCAGGCCGAGTACGGCGGCGAGGTCGACGAGCGTGCGTGGGGCGGTCGTGATCGGGATCCCCCTGAGGCGGGTCACGTCGCGCCGGTCGAGCCTCCTGCGCCGCGTTCTCACGCCTGCGATCTTCCGCTCGGTCGGCGCTGTCGCCTCGGGCGCTGGCGGATTGCACTTAGGGAGGAGACCCTGGAGGTACGCGGCCGCGCGGCCGCTGAGCACCGCGTCCTCGCCGCACGCCTTGACCGCCGCGAGGTAGGTCGCCTCGGTGCACGGAGCGCGGTGCCCGACCCGGTACACGCCCCTGTGCACGCGGATCAGCGAGCCGATCCGCACCCGCCACCTGATCTGATCCGGCGAGAGCCCCGCCCGGCGCAACTCCGCCCAGGTCACCACACCCCACCGGCGGCTGGCGATCCCGGCGATTTTCTCCTCGACTGTCCTGCCCTGGGGGGACACTGTCCCCCTAAGTCAGGAAGGACCGAAGTTCGCCCCCCGGGCACCGTGCCCGGGGGGCGGGTCGGCTAGCGCTTCAGTGTGATCTTGCGGCTCGTCGCGGCGGTGTTTCCGGCGGCGTCGGCGAAGGTCAGCGTGGCACTGAGCTTCACGCTCCGCAGGTTGCGGAGCTTCGCCTGTGCCTTCTTCGAGAACTTCGCGACGACCTTGTACTTGCCGGCGTTCGCCGCCTTCAGCGACCCGACCGCCACGTTGACGCTCTTGGCCATCACGATCCGGAGGCCCTTCGCGTTCGAGCCGCTGGCCGCGATCGTGAGGGTCGCGGTGCCGGCCTCGCTCGTCGTGAACGTCACGCCGTAGCCCTTGCTGAGCGTCGCCACCAGCTTGGCCTTGGGGAGCGTCACTCCGCTGAGCTGCGGAGCCGTCTTGTCGCCGGTCTGGTCGTTCGGGTCGTTGGGATTCTGCGGGTCGTTCGGGTTCTGCGGGTCTGTCGGGCCGGTCGGTCCCGTCGGCCCCGTCGGGTCTGTGGGCCCCGTGGGCCCGGTGGGTCCAGTCGGCCCCGTCGGTCCGGTCGGACCCGTCGGCCCGGTCGGCCCGGTCGGCCCCGTCGGCGGCGCGGGCACGCTCGCCTGGCCCCAGTCGGGCGCCGTCGCGCCCGCCGCGAGCAACCGCGGCTGGAGGTTGCAGGCTCCGTTGCCGCCGGCGGTCGGGGCGGGGGAGACCCACACGCCGTCGTGGTCGCTCCAGGTGATCCCGGTGCCGTCCGGCGACCAGCGCGGCTGGCTCTTCTCGTCGCCGATCGCGGCCTGGCAGACGAGCGATGCGGCCGCCGGCGGGGGCCCCGAGCCCTGGAAGAACTGGAGCACGCCCTGCTGGTGCTGGCCCTCGGCGGGCTGGCCGTCGACGGTCGCGATGATCGCGATCTTGTTGCCCGCGCGGGAGACGTCGAAGCCCTCGAAGTCGCCGTCGGTCTGGGCCCACGGGGTCAGCGACTTGCCGTTCTGGACCGAGATCCCGTTGCCGCTCGTGGTGATCATCCCGGCGTTCGGCGTGCCCGGGATCCAGCGCGGATCGCGGTAGCCGTCGTGGCAGTTGATCGTGCACGGGGACGGCGTGCCGCCGTCCGGTGTCTGGAACGCGACGCGCTGGAC
>DASVPL010000172.1:0-2316 GCA_036382905.1 Thermoleophilaceae bacterium
CGGGGTGGGGATCGACTGCCCGCTCATCCGCGCGGGCTTGCGGATCACCGACGAGAGCCACCCGGGCCGCGCCACGACCCGGCGCTCCTGCGCCTCGAGCGCCACCGTGAACTTGTCCATCTCGATCCAGAAACGCCGCTCCTCGGCGCGAGCGTCCGCGACCAGGAACACGCGCAGGGTCGCGTCGACGGGCCGGCCCACGGTGTTGCGGACCCGGATGAAGGTGACCAGCTCGTCGTGCTCGAGGTGCTCCTCCTCGATGCTCGTCTTCACCGGCAACTGGGTCTCCGGGTCGCGCACGATCTTCCCGGTCTGCGGGTCGATCAGGTCCACCTCGCGCGCGTCGGTGACCATCCGCGTGACGAGCTCCGGCGTCGCCGGCTCGCCCGGCTCGGCGTCGAAGGCCGTGCCGCCGAAGCGCCCCTGCCCCCACCCCTGGTAGTCGAACTCGTGCGTGTCGGCCCCGGCGATGTCGCGGTGCAGGGCGAGGATCACGTCCGCGTCGCGGATCTCGACCGGCGCCGCCCCGTCGGTCAGGTCATGGGCGCCCGGGAAGCGCTCCTGCCACCGGAACGCGAAGTCGTCGATGCGCCGGTGCCAGCGCCAGAACACCGGGTCGCGGATCGCCTGGGTGGTGGCCCGCATCACGCCGCGCGGCTGCGGGCTCAACGCCGCCAGGGCGCCGTGCCCGCTGTTGTGGAGCCCGGACGCCTCGTCCGGGTCCGACACGAGGTGTGCGGCCTCGATCACGGCGCCCAGCGTGTTGATGGCCGTGATGCGCTCGGCCTCCCCGTGGGGGTCGAGCTGGGCGATGGCGGCCTCGACCTCGGCCCGGCGCGCGTCGAGCCACGCCACGTCGCCGGGATCCACGCTCTGGTTGGGCTCCCTGGGCGGGAACGGCACGGGCATGCTCGACTCGTAGCCCTCCGGGACCGGCTCCGTGTAGTCGAGCGGCTCGACCGGGTCGAGGCCGGCGGCGATCCGCTCGGTGTCGTAGCGGGCGAGCATCTGCTGGTGCATGTACACGAACAGCTCCCCCTGGCGCTCGGCGGGAATGAACTCGCCGCGGTCGTTGCGCCTGGCGGGATAGACGCGGTGCCAGTGCCAGTGGTGCTCGTTGGCCAGCTCGTCCTCGCGGAAGTACCAGAGCTGCTTCTCAGGGTCGCCGGGGTCGGCGTCGGCGAGCGCCTGGGCGGTCGCGCGCGCCGAGGCGGTCTCGGGCTGGATCTCGGCCAGCGTCGGCATCCCGAGCAGGCGCCCGCGCGGGTGGTGCGTCATGAAGAGCTGGAGCGCGTACTTGACGAGACCGGGCACCTCGCCCTCGGCGATCATGCGCTCGGCCTCGTCGAGCACCGCGCGCACCCCCTCCTCGCCGCCGCGCTCGTCGGCGAGCCGCCACCACGCGTTCGCCAGCTCCACCGCGCGGCCGAGCTGAGCGTCGTCGAAGGCGCTGAAGTGCGGCCGGGGAGCCCCCTCGCGCTCGATCGGCCGGGGCTCGGGGGCCTCCGGTGGGGGCGCTCCGGCGAGCATCCCGCGCGCGCGGTCGCTGAGCTGCTCTAGAGACCCGTTCACCCCGATGCTCCTCGCCCGGCGACACTAGTCCCCGCGGCCGGAGCGCGCAAGCCGATTACCGCAAAAGCGCGCGGCTGCGCATCACCGTGTCGAGCTGCATCCGCAGCGCCGTCGCGGGCGCGGCCGCGAAGGCGAGGTCGCGCAGCCGCCACAGCAGCCCGTTGTTCACGTAGAGCATCGAGCCGGTCCACTCCGAGATCGCGGACACCGCCTTCGCGCGCGGCACACGCGCGCGCGAGTACTCGCGCAGGGCCCGGACCGGGTCCTCGGCGCCGGTGAGCACGCGGCCGAGCACCACCGCGTCCTCGAGCGCCTGGCAAGCGCCCTGACCGAGGTTCGGCGCCATGGCGTGCGCGGAGTCGCCGAGCAGGGCCACCGGTCCGCGGCTCCAGCTCCGCGGCGCGGTGCGCGCGAGCAGCTCGGTGCGCAGGATCCGCTCCTCGTCGGCGGCGGCGATCAGCGGCTCGATCTCCGGCGTCCAGCCGCCGAAGCGCTCGACCAGCTCGCCGATCCGCCCGCCGGGGTGCTCGGCCTCGGGGCGCAGCCGCTCGGCCGCGAACCAGTAGACCCGCCCGTCGGAGAGCGGCACCCAGCCGAACTCGCCGCCCCGCCCCCAGACCTGCCGCGCCTCGTCGAGCACGTCCACGCCGGGCGGCGGGGTCGACATGCAACGCCACGCGACCGCGTCGAGCGGCCGCGCCTCGCCGTCGCCGATCAGCTCGCGGCGGATCGGCGAGTGGATGC
>DASVPL010000173.1:0-12469 GCA_036382905.1 Thermoleophilaceae bacterium
CTCGGCGTCGTCCCCGCCGCCCTGCGCCAGGCCCAGGCCGAGCGCGACGCCGGCGAGCAGCACGACCGAGGCGAGCGCGAGCGCGGCCCGCGGGCGCAGTCCGGCGAGCCAGCCCGGCGCGCGCACCCCCTTCGGGTAGAACGAAGTTCTAGAACGTCGTTCTAGTGGTGGAGGGGGTGCGGGCTCGGTGCGGGCGGGCTCGGTGCGGGCGGGCTCGGCCAGCGGCGCGCCGGTCCCCGCCGCGGCCGCCTCGGCCTCGACCACGTCCATCAGCGAGCGCTTGAGCGAGGGCGGCGGCTCGAAGGCTTCGACCGCGCGCGGCAGCGCCTGGGCCGCCGGGCGCAGCCGCTCGAGCTCGCGCTGGCACGTCGCGCAGGCCATCAGGTGACGCTCGAAGACCTCCGCCTCGAGCGGCGGCAGCGCGCCCAGCAGGTAGGCCGCGCCGTCCTGCTCGAAGCGCTCGTGTTCGGTGGTGCTCATGCCGCCTCCCCGCTCAGTGTCAGGCGGAGCTTCTCGAGCCCGAGCCGCATCCGGCCCTTGACGGTGCCGACCGGCAGGTCGAGCATCTCCGCGATCTGGGTGTGCGTGAAGCCGCCGAAGTACGCGAGCTGGATGACCCGTTCCTGCGGCTCCGGGAGCGTACGCAGGGCGTCGCGGACGGTGCCGGCCTCGTCGCGCTGGATCGCCTCGTCGTCCGTGCGCTCCGGCGCCTCCTTCCACTCCTCGATCCCCTCCGCGCTGGCTCGCCTGCGCTGGTGCACGTTGCTGCGGCGCAGGTTGTCGATCCCGCGGTTGTGGACGATGCCGAGGATCCAGGTGCGCACGCTGCCCCGCTCGCGCTGGTAGCGGACGCGGCTGCGCCAGATCGAGAGGAGCGCCTCCTGGACGATGTCCTCGGCGGCGGTGCGGTCGCCGGCGAGGCGGTAAGCCAGCGAGAACGCCGCGCGGCCGTGACGGTCGTAGATGGCCTCGAACGCGCGCGGGTCGCCCTCGGCCACAAGGTCCATGAGCTCCTCGTCGCCGAGTCGATGTACGTCCACGGCCGCTTCTACGCGCGGGCCTCGACGACGGATCAGCTCGTCAGGCGATTCCGCACGTCCGAGGCGACCTCGCGCATCCCCTTCTGGATCGCGCGCAGGCCGTGAGCCTCGCGGCGGCGGTGCTTCTGGCGCGCGCGCACGAGGATCAGCGCGCCGCCGGCGCTCCCGGCCACGACGCCCGCCGTGACGAGCCGTGCCCAGTGGCGCGGGTCGCGCAGCGCGGCCTGGTCGAACTCGGCGAGCTCGTCCACGGCCGCGCCGGTGAGGTCGGTCAGACGCTGCTCGAGGCGGGCGGTGAGCGTGCCGGGCGGCTCGACGGGAGCGAGCGCGTAGTGCAGCAGCCGTTCGACCTCACTCATACCCGTGCTCCTCCTTCAATCGTTCCTCGAGCTGGCGTATGGCTCGGTGGATCAACACCTTCGTGGCGCCCTCGGAGCGCCCGAGCGCGCGCGCGATCTCGCGGTTGTCCATGCCCAGGGCGAAGCGCATGATGAGGGCTTCGCGACGATCGTCCGCCAGTCCTGCAACGCCCTCCAGCACGTGCTGGAGCTCCTCGCGCCCCTCCACGAGCTGGTCGGTCTGGTGCGGGGCGCTGACGATCGACGCGTCCTCGAGGTGGGTCTGCGGCCGGCGCGAGCGGTCGCGGTGGTAGTTGGCGGCGAGGTTGTGGGCGATGCGGATCAGCCACGGGCGCAGCGGGCGCCCGTCCGACTCCGCCTGCGCGCGCGCGAAGTGGCGGTACGCCTGGAGGAAGGTGTGCTCGGTGAGGTCCTCGGCGTCGTGGTGATTGCCGATCCGGTAGTACGCGTAGCTGTAGACGTCGCGCAGGTGCGCCCGGTAGAGATCGCTGAACGCGCGGTCGAGCTCGGCCTTGTCCGGCTCGTCGGGCACTCACGCGAGACTAGACCTCCGCGGCGCTCCTACGCGGCGCGGCGGTCGTCGTTGCGGCCGGTGCCGAGCAGCGCCAGAGTCGGGCGCGGCACGAGGGGAGGCCTGGTCTCCAGGGCCGGGAGCTGCTCGAGCCAGCGGTACTGGAGCTCGACGCAGGGCCAGATCCGCTCGGTCACCGCGGCGGCGAGCCGCGGCGACGCGCTCTCCACCCGCGGGAAGGTGAGCTGGCGGCCGCAGCGCACGCGGACCTTCACCGGTCGGACGATCCATCCCGAGCGCGCGCGCTCGGTGCCGTGCACCGCGATCGGGACCACCGGGACGCCGCACTCGAGGGCGAAGCGCCCGACGCCCCGCTTTGGCTCCGCGAGCCGTTCGGGGTCGCGGACGCGCGTGCCCTCGGGGAAGATCACCAGCGCGTCACCGCGCTCGAGGACCGCCCTGGCGGTCGCGACCATCTCCTCGTCCGACTCGCCCCGCCTGACCGGAAACGCGCCCAGGCAGTTGAGGAACCAGCCGACCAGCCGGTTGTCGAACAGCTCGCGCTTGGCCACGAAGTAGATCGGCCGGCGCAGGCAGAGCCCGATCAGGAACGGGTCGAGGAAGCTCTTGTGGTTCGCGGCCAGCACGACCCCGCCGGAGCTCGGGATGTGCTCGCGGCCGATCCGGGCCGTGCGGAACCAGATCAGCAGGAACGGCTGGAGCACCGCGCGGGTGACCCAGTACACGACGGGGTTGATCCCGCGGGTGCGGATGCGCTCGTGGTGGCGCTCGAGGGCCATGGGCTGAGAGGGACACCGGGGGTCCGCGCTCGTTACGCTCACTGCATGACGTTGCAGAGGAGCTTGCGTGGAGGTCTGGCCGGCGGAGTGGCCGCAGCCGTGTGGGCGGGCCAGCTCCCGCTCGACAAGCGGGTCTTCGGTTCGGACTTCGACGACGTGGAGCTGATGGGCAAGCTCGTGACCCGCGGGCCGCAGTGGCCGCTGGCCGGCGTGGCGCTGCACGTCCAGAACGGGATCGTCTTCGGGGCGGTCTACGCGCAGCTCAAGCCGTTCCTCCCCGGCCCGCCGGTGCTCCGCGGGGTCGTTGCGGGGCTGGCCGAGCACGTCGCCCTGTGGCCGCTCACGCGCGTGACCGACCGCTACCACCCGGCGCGGCGCGACCTTCCGCAGATCGGCGGCGACTGGCGCGCCTTCGCCCAGGCCACCTGGCGCCACGCGCTCTTCGGCGCCCTGCTCGGGGCCCTCGAGCACGCGCTGAACGACCGCAGCGCCGACGAGCCGCCCGAGATCCCCGTGTCCTCGAACGGCCACGGGGACATCGAGCAGGTCGCGGGCGCGACGGCCACCTCACCGGCTTAGACTCGGCCGCGCCGCCGGAGTAGCTCAGCTGGTAGAGCAGCCGCCTTGTAAGCGGCAGGTCAGGGGTTCGAGTCCCCTCTCCGGCTCCTAACCGTGCACGAAGACCGGCGTGCCGAGCGGGACGCTGCGCATGAGCGTGCGCAGGTCGGCGTCGGCGGCGCGCAGGCAGCCGGCCGAGGAAGCCTGGCCGATCGAGCCCGGCGCGTTGGTGCCGTGGATCGCGAGGCGGTTGCCGCCATGCCAGCCGGGCGGCGTGTTCGGCTGGGTGCCGTTGAGGGCGAGGATGCAGCAGCCGTAGTAGGAGCCGTAGCGCGAGCCGGGGATCTTGTCGGTGATCGCGAAGCGGCCCCTCGGGGTCGCCGACCCGGGCCGGCCGACGGCGACGCGCAGTCGCTTGACGAGCTTCTTGCCGCGCCTCAGCTCGACGGTGCGCTCCGAGAGGTCGACCGAGATCGCGGTGCGCACGCGGCCGCGATCCACGGCGGGCGAGTCCGCGCGGACCCAGGCGAGCTTGCCGTTGGGCAGGGCGGTGGTGGTCACGGCGAGCCAGCGGCCCTGGCGGCGCACGACCGACATGACGGCCGGCGAGCCGAACTGGGTGCGCGCGCCGGCTGAGCCGATCGCGTGGCCCTTCGGCTTGGCGTAGAGCCTCACGGAGCGCCCGCTGCGGACGCGGACGACACCGAAGCCGGGCGGCGTGGCGGGGCGCTTGGCCTCCTCGCGCGGGGCGGGGGCGCGGCTGACCACGCGCGGCTCGCCCACCAGTCGCTCGACCGGCTCGAGCCGCCGGGGCTCGCTCGTCCGGCGGGTCTGCGGGGCGGCCGCGTCGCGGCCCTGCTCGGCGCGCCCGATGCCCGCCGCCGCAACGGCAGCGGCCAGCGCAGTCGCGACGAGGGCGACGACCAGCGCGGCGGTGAGTGTGGCGGGCCTGTCCATGGCCTGCCTGGGATGTCGGCGCGCATGGGCGCCGGCTCAAGTCCGCGTACGAGGGCGGCGCCCAGCCGCCCCCGCCTAGAGCATCACGTTGCGCGTGGCGAGATGCGCGCCGACCTTGCGCTTGACGCGCTGGAGGGCGTTGTCCACCGTCTTCGTGTCGCAGGCCAGTCGCTCGCCGATCGCCTCGTAGGAGTGACCGTCGAGGTACAGCGACAGCACCGAGCTCTCGAGCTCCGACAGCACGCTCGACAGGCAGGCGACGAGGCTGTGCAGCTCCTCGGAGGAGATCACCTGGTTGACCGGGTCGTGCGCGGTCGGGCCGGGCAGGACCTCGTCGAGGGTCGGCTCGCCGTCGCCGCCGGCGCTCGCCGGCGTCTGCGAGAACGACACGTACTGGTTGAGCGGCGTGTGCTTGTTGCGGGTGGAGGTCTTAACCGCGGTGATGATCTGGCGCGTGATGCACAGCTCCGCGAAGTTGCGGAAGCTCGACTCGCGATCGCTGCGGTAGTCGCGGACCGCCTTGTAGAGCCCGACCAGGCCCTCCTGGATCAGGTCGTCGGAGTCGCCCCCGATCAGGAAGTACGACGAGGCCTTGAGACGCACGAAGCCGTAGTAGCGACGCACGATGCGGTCGTATGCGTCGCGCTTCCCGGACTTCGCCAGCGCGACGAGGTAATGATCGTCAACCTCGAGTGGAGATTGATGGTTACTGCGTATCGACGGGGCGGATACGGCCACAGCATGCTCCCCTCCCAGCCCCTACGGGACTGAAAGACTGGGCGCGACGTACCTCCCCTGGTCGTCGCCAGATTTTCGCCCGCCTGAGTCTGTACCTCAGGTCAAGCCTTATCTGCGGCGGCGAGTATCCCCGTGTTATCGGACGTTGTCAAGTCCGGGTCGGCCGGAATGCAAGATTCCGTACAGCAGGGCCGCGGCGGCGGCGGACACGTTGAGCGATTCGATGCGCCCCCGCAGCGGGAGCGCCACGAGCTGGTCGCAGGCGGCGGCCACGCGCGGGCGCAGCCCCCTCCCCTCCGAGCCGAGCACCAGGACCACGCGCCCGGAGTAGTCCGGCTGGTCGTGGGGCACCGCCTCGGGCGACGCGGCGGCGCCGTAGATCCAGGCGCCGGCCCGCTTCGCCTCGGCCAGGTAGTCGGCGAGGTTGCGCACGCGTGCGATCGGCAGGTGCTCGATCGCCCCGGCCGACGTGTGTGACACGACCGGGGTGACCTGCGCCGTGCGCCGCTCGCCGATCACGAGCCCCGCGGCGCCCGCGCACTCGGCCACGCGGCAGATCGCGCCGAGGTTGCGCGGGTCCTGGACCTGGTCGAGGGCGACCACCACCGCATTCTCGTCCGCGAGCAGCCCGCCCGGGTCGGCGTACTCGAACTCGCTCACCTCGGCGCAGATCCCCTGGTGGTCCGGCGAGCCCGCGCGCGAGTCCAGCTCGGCGGCGTCGGCGACCCGCACGTCGATGCCGCGCAGCCAGGGCTCCCGCGCCGCGTTCTTCGAGACCCACACGGGATGCACGCGACGCGGCCCGCGAAGGGCCTCGCGCACCGGGTTGCGGCCGTAGACGATCACGCGCGCACGAGGCGCGGCCCCTCCGGCGTGTCGCGCACCTCCCAGCCGCGCTCGCGCAGCTCGTCGCGGCGCGCGTCGGCGGTGGCGAAGTCGCGCTCGGCCCGGGCGGCCTCGCGCTCGGCCAGCAGCCGCTCGGCGTCCGGGTCGGGGGCCTCGTCCTCGGCCTCGAGGAGCTGCTCGAGGCCGAGCAGCCACAGCATGTCGCGCAGCGCCCCCACGCCGATGCGCTCACCGGCGTCGAGGCGGCGGTTCGCCTCAGCCACCCAGCCGAACAACTCCGCCAGGGCCGCCGGGGTGTTGAAGTCGTTCGCCAGCGCGTCGAGGAAGCGGCCCTCGTAGGGCTCGATCCCCTCGGTGCCCACCGCCGGATCGAGGCGGCGCACCAGCTCCCGCACGCGGCGCACGCTGGCGGCGGCCTGGTCGAGGGCGGACGGGGAGAACTCGATCGGCTGGCGGTAGTGGCCGCCGGCGAAGTACATGACGAGGGTGTCGGTCCCGACCTGGTCGAGGGCCTCGCCGAGCCCGCGGATGTTGCCCACGGACTTCGACATCTTCTCGTCGGCGAAGCGGACCATCCCGTTGTGCATCCACAGCCGGGCGAGGGGCTCGCCGCGGCCCGCCTCGGTCTGCGCGATCTCGTTCTCGTGGTGCGGGAACACGAGGTCCGAGCCGCCGCCGTGGATCTCGAAGTCGAGCCCGAGCAGCTCCTCGGCCATCGCGGAGCACTCGATGTGCCAGCCCGGCCGCCCGCGGCCCCAGGGAGCGTCCCAGGCGGTGTCCTCGCCCTCCTTCTCCGCCTTCCAGAGCGCGAAGTCGTGGGGCGACTCCTTGTCGCCGCCGACGTCGTCGGGCTCGCCCTGGTCGGCTTCCTCGAGCGAGCGGTTCGAGAGCTTCCCGTACTCCGCGAAGCTCGCGACCCTGAAGTACACGTCGCCGCGCGACTCGTAGGCGTGGCCGCGATCGACCAGCGCGCCGATCAGCTCCACGATCGCCGGTACGGTCTCGCTCGCCCTGGGCTCGTGGTCGGGCCGGCCGAGGCCGAGACGGGCGGTGTCGCGCTCGTAGCGCTCGGTCATCTCGCGAGCGAGCTGCTCGCTCGGCACCCCCGCCTCCCGAGCGGCGTCGTAGATCTTGTCATTGACGTCGGTGACGTTGATGACGAGCGTCGCCGTGTAGCCGCGGTATTCGAGGAAGCGCTTCAGCAGCGAGAAGACGACGTACGGCCGCGCGTTGCCGACGTGGATCGGCGCGTAGACCGTCGGGCCGCACGCGTAGATGTCGACGCGGCCCTCCTCGCGGGGAGCGAGCTCGCGCAGCTCGCCGCTCAGGGTGTCGCGAATCGCGATCACGGGCGCTCGAGCGTCGCGACCGCCATCGCGGCGATCCCCTCGCCGCGGCCGATCCAGCCCATCCCCTCGTTCGTCGTGAACTTGACCCCCACCCGGGCGGCGTCGATCCCGAGCGGCGCCGCCAGCGTCTCGCGGATCCGGTCGCGATAGGGGCCGAGCCGCGGCGCGTCGCAGACCACCGTCGAGTCCACGTTCGCCACCGCGAAGCCCTGGTCGGAGACGAGCGCGCGCACCTCGTCGAGCAGCGCGAGCGAGTCGGCGCCGCGGTAGCGCTCGTCGCTGTCAGGGAAGTGCAGGCCGATGTCGCCGAGGCTGGCCGCGCCGAGCACGGCGTCGATGATCGCGTGCGTGAGGGCGTCCGCGTCCGAGTGGCCCGCGAGCCCGAGCTCGGACTCGACGCGCACGCCGCCGAGGATCAGCGGCCGGCCCTCCACGAGCCGGTGCGAGTCGTAGCCGATGCCGGTGCGGGCGCTCACCCGAGCGGCTCCAGGCGGCGCTCGCGCCGCTCGAACACCGCGATCTCCCCCACGCCGGCGGACTCGAGGAACTCGAGTGCCTGGTCGTAGCGGTAGGCGAGGTCGCCCGGCACGTGAGCGTCCGAGGACAGCGCGACCGGCCGTCCGGCCTCCAGGCACATCTCGAGGAACGCCGGAGCGGGATAGATCTCGCCGGCGGGCTTGCGCAGCCCGGCGGTCGAGACCTCGATGGCCACGTCGGAGTCGGCGATGCCGTCCATCGCGAGATCGTAGAAACGGCGCAGGTCCCCATCGGGCTGCGGGCGCTCGCGCCCCCAGACCTTGACCAGATCCGGGTGGGCCAGGATGTCGAACATGCCGCTGCGCGCGGCCTCGCCGAGGGTCTCGAAGTAGCGCCGCCAGACCTTCTCGGGATCGGTGTGCGTCCATATGTCCCACTCGCCGCGCATGTCGACTGCGGAGTCGCGCAGGAAGTGCACCGAGCCGACCACGTAGTCCCAGTCGCGCTCCTCGAGCAGGTTCGCCATGCGGTCCTCCGCACCCGGGACGTAGTCGGCCTCGATGCCGAGCGCGAGCGAGGTCCGGTCGCGGACGAACTCGCAGTAGGCGTCGAGGTCGTCGGTGGCGCTGGCCTGCCAGAACGGGTGGCGCCACACCGACAGCGCCTGCTCGAAGCGGTGCACGTGCTCGGAGACCCCGAGCGCGCCCACACCGCGCTCGGCCGCGACATCGAGGTAGCGCTCGGCGTTGGCGGTCGTGAAGTACTCCGCGGCCGTGGCCTCCGGCTCGTCGGGGCGCAGGTGCACGTGGAGGTCGGTCAGCATCGGGCCGCCAGCAGCCTCTCGGCCCGCTCGAGGTCGAGCGGCGTCGTCACCTTCACGTTCTCCGGCGGCGCCTCGACGATCCGCACCGAGCCGCCAGCGGCCTCCACGAGCGACGCGTCGTCGGTCGCGGCGGCGAGCGTCTCGGCCGGGGCGTCGAGCGCCCGGCGCAGCACGCCGGCGTCGAAGACCTGTGGCGTCTGGATGGCCCACAGCCGCGAGCGATCGAGCGTGCGCTCGACCCGCATGTCGTCGCCGGCCTCCTTCACAGTGTCGGTCACGCGCGCGGCCGCCACCGCGCCGTCGAAGCCCTCGTGGCGCACGGCCGCCACGCAGTCGTGCACCAGCTCCGGAGTCACAAACGGGCGCGCGGCGTCGTGCACGACCGCGATCGTCGCCTCGGGCGCCGCGGCCAGGGCGTTCCGAACCGACTCCGAGCGCGAGTCTCCCCCGGTCACGCGATCGGGCGCAGCGTCCCCGTAGCCCGGCGGTACGGCCACGACCACGCGGTCGCAGACGCGCTCGAGCACCTCGAGGCTCCACTCGAGCAATGGCCGGCCGGCGCAGACGACGAGCGCCTTGGGGACCCCCTCCCCAAGGCGCTCGCCTCGGCCGGCGGCGGGAACGATGCCGACGACCGTCAACCTGTGTCTGCGCCTACCCCGCCGCGGCGGGTGCGCCGTTGCGCTCGGCGTGGGCGTCCGAGATGAGGCTCTCGAGGTGCTCCTCGGCCTCGCCCTCCTCCATGTCGAGCGCGTACATCAGCTCCGACGCGAGGATCTTCTTCGCCCGTGTGTACATCTGCTTCTCGCCGGTCGAGAGGCCCTTGTCCGCCTCGCGGATCGCGAGGTTGCGGACGACCTCGGCCAGCTCGAACACGTCGCCGGTCTTGATCTTGTCCCGGTTGTGCTTGAAGCGCCGGTTCCAGTTCTTCGGCATCTGGCTGACGTCGTCGCACAGCACCGCAACCACCTTGCGCACGTCGTCGTCGCCGATGACGCGGCGAAGCCCGGCCTTTCCGGCGTTCTCGCACGGAACCATGACCGTCATGTCGTTGTGCAGGATCTTGATCGTCAGGTACTCGCGCTTCTCGCCGAGGACCTCCTTCTGCTCCTTCTTCAGGACCTTCCCGGCACCGTGGTGCGGGTAGACGACCTGGTCACCGATCTTGTAGTCGATGTGCGGAGCCTCGCGCTCGATCTCGAGGTCCTCGACGCTCTGGTCCCAATCGGTCTCGCTAATGGGGCCCTCCCCTCTCTTCGGTGTCACGTTTGCAAGTAGCGGTCCACGAGGTTGATCTCCTGCAGGCGGCGAAGGCCCTCGCGGATGTCCTTCGCTCGCAGGTCCCCGACGCCCTCGACGGCCTCTAGCTCGGCGTCGGTTGCGGCGAGGATCTCGTCCAGCCCCTCGAACACGCCGACGATCGCGCCGATCACGAGCTTTGGGAGCCTCGGGATCCGGCCGAGTATGCGGTAGCCGCGCGGCGAGACGGGGTGGTCGAGAGTGTTGAGCTTGCGGTCGTAGCCGAGCAGCTCGGCTAGGCGGCCGAAGTCCAGGAGGTCCTCGTGCGGGAGGCGCGCGAGCTGGTCGACGACCAGCGCGAACTGGTCCTCGCTCTCCTGTGCGATGTAGTCGTGGACGAGCGACGCCTTGTCGGACGCGGCACCGATCATCGTCTCCTCGAGTTGCATCTCGATCAGCCGGCCCTCGGTGCCGAGCTCGACGATGTAGCGCTCGATCTCGACGGCCATACGGGTCACGAGCTCCGCGCGCTGGAGCACCGTGAGTACGTCGTGGAGCGTGGCGCCGCCCTCGAACTCGAGCGCGGTGAGACGGGTCGAGACCTGCTCGAGGCGGGTGCGGTACTTCTCGAGGGTCGCGAGCGCCTGGTTGGCCTTCGCGAGGACGACCGGGATCTCCTCGAGCACGTACTTGCCGCCGTCGATGTAGAGCGAGACGACGTCACGGCGCTGCGAGACCGCGATCACCAGCGCGCCGGTCTGCTTCGAGACGCGCTCGGCGGTACGGTGACGGGTGCCGGTCTCGAGCGAGGCGATCGTCGGGTCCGGCATCAGCTGCACGTTCGCCCAGCAGATCTTGGTGGCGTTGGCCGACAGGATGATCGCCCCGTCCATCTTGGCGATCTGGTAGAGCAGCGCGGGCGTGTAGTCGACCTCGACCTTGATTCCGCCCGAGTAGAGGAACGAGAGGTCCTCGTTGTCGCCGATGCAGATCAGGGCGCCGGTGCGGGCGTGGAGGATGTGGTCGATCCCCTCGCGCAGCGCCGAACCCGGCGCGACCATCTCCAATGCCTTTACGAGCCGGGGCTCTTGGCGGTGCTCTAGGTCTACGACCTCGTCCCCAGCATGCTGCACCTAGCCCACTATACGGCAAGTCGCCGCACTTTGCGGGGCATTTTCGGCTCTGTAGTGCCTATTTGCAGGGATTATGTGCGGTTCAGCGGATCTTGAAGGTGACGAAGTTGCGGCTCAGCGGGTTGGGCTTGAGAACCTTCTTCTCGGCGTTCCCGGCGCGATCGACCGCGCGGATGCGGGCCGTCCAGGTGCCCGGACGGTGGTAGCCCGTACGGGTGAAGGTCCAGCTCGTGGTGCCACGCGCGACCACGTATGTGGGGCGGCGGCAGCTCACCACGCGACCGAGCCGGCCGCTCGGCTGTAGGTAGCGGCAGAGGCCGGTCCCGCCGCCCTCGCGGCGGGCGATGGCGACCGTCACGCGGGCGAGGGCACCGCAGCCGCGCTCCCATGCGATGCCGCGGAAGCGCAGGGCGGTGCGGGAGGCGTGGATCGGGTGGCGGCCGGGGCGGAAGCTCGACCGCGGGGCGAGCTCGTCCGGGCATGGGTTGCGGCCGAAGCGCCCGGCCGGGGTGGCGGGGTCGCGCGCCGGAGTGGCGGGGTCGAGCCCGGGCCACGCGGGGAGCTCGGCCTCGTCGCCGCCGGGCGTGTCCGGGGTGCCGACGGACGGTGCGTCCGGCGCCGTGCGGGGACCCGCGGAGGGCTCGTGCCCGGAGTTCGGGGTGGAGCCGCGGCCGTCGTCCAGGTCGGGCTTCGGCTGCGGGGTGGGCTCGGCGCCGGGCTCGGGATCGGGGCCGGGGCCGGGGCCGGGCTGCGGATCGGGGTCCGGGTCGGGGTGGGGATCCGGGGCCGGGCCGGGGCCGGCGCCCGGGTCGGCATCCGGATCGGGCTTCGGGTCGGGATCGGGGTCCGGCCCCGGGTCGGGACCGGTGTCCGGGCCGGGGCCGGAGTCCGGATTCGGATCGGGATCGAGGTCTGGATCGGGATGCGGGTTGGGATCGGGACCGGTGTCCGGGCCGGGGTCGGAGTCCGGGTTCGGATCGGGATCGAGGTCGGGATCGGGATCCGGGTCGGGGTCGGGACCGGCGCCCGGGCCGGGGTCGGCGTCCGAATCCGGATCGGGATCGAGGTCTGGATTGGGTTCCGGGTCCGGATCCGGCTGCGGGTCCGGCGCCGGCTCGTCGTCGTCGGCGATGGTCACGGTCGCGCTCATGTCGCCGGGCGCGGCGCCGCCCTGCTCGCCGAGGTACACGGAGAACGTCTCGTCCGGCTCGTCGATCGCGTCGTCCACGATCGGGATCGCGACGCGGCGCACCAGCTCGCCTGGCTCGAACGTCACCACCTGCGACCGGCGCGTGTAGTCGCCGGGAGCCTCGGCACTGTCGTCGCGAGTCGCCGCGACCACCGCCACGCGCCGCCACGTGGCGCGCGACAGCCGCACCTCGACCTCCACCGTGCCCGTGCCCTCGTCCACCGCCGCGTCCGCGACGCTCACGAGCGGCAGCGTCGAGCTGCGCAGCCACGTGCCGCTCGGCTCGTAGTCGGGCGGCGAGTACCCGTGCGCTTCGTCCACCTGGAGCCCCTCCGCGACCGCGAACGCGCCGGTGACCGAGGCGTGGCGGACGATCCGGAACTCGTCGGCCGGCTCGGGCAGGAACGGAGCGATCGTGGCCACCCGCAGGGTCCCGTCGTGGCGCGCGGC
>DASVPL010000174.1:0-13361 GCA_036382905.1 Thermoleophilaceae bacterium
CTCAGCGGTCTGACGAGCCCGCAGCGTGCGGGCCTGAGCGAGCTCGCGAGCGCGGTCCTGACCGAGCTGACCCCGGACCGGGCGACCGCCAGGGGCATCTGCCGGCTGTGCGACCCGGACGCGTGCGGCCACCCCGACCACTGCCCCGTGACGCGAGCGGCCGACGCGGCAGGCGTGTAGCCGGGCGCGCGCGGCCCGGCGCGGTCAGCGCGTGAGCCGCACCCGCTGGGTGGCGAGCCCGCGCGCGCGGACGACCAGCTCGTAGCGTCCGGGCCGCAGCGCGCGCGAGAGCCGCAGGACGAGCGTGCGCTCGCCGCCGACCGTCACCGGCCGCCTGCTCAGCCCGATCACGCCCGTGGCGCGGCCGCGGCGGTCGACCGGGCGCAGCCGCGCGCGCACGCGCAGCGCCGGCAGCATGCTCGTGGAGCGCACCCTCACGGCGAGCCGCTTGCTGCCCGCCACGAGGCGCGGCGCCGTGACCTCGAAGCGCGGCCTCAGGAACGGCACGACGAGCTCGCGCACCCGGTCGGCGCTGTCCACGAACGGCCAGTGGCCGCTGTTCGGGATGAGCTCGACGCGCGCGTCGGGGAACGCCTCGCGCTGGCGTTCGGCGTGCTCGGACGGGACGTACGGGTCGTCCTCCCCCCAGATCACGAGCGCTGGGCGCCTGAGCTCGCGGAGCGCGGCCGCGTGCTCGCGGCCGCGGTTCGGGTTCTCGAACCCGGAGCGGTAGTAGCGCAGGGCGGCGCAGCGGGTCGCGCGGTCGTAGTCGTCGTACATGCGGTTGACGAACGCCTCGGGGAGCCGCCGCGGAGTACGGGCCTGGATCGACTCGGTGAAGCTCGAGCGCGTGGTCGACGCCATCTCCGCCTCGCCGGCGCCGGGGGTCGACCACGCGACCGCCTGCGGGTGCGGCACCCAGTCGATGTAGACCCCGCTGTTGACGAGGACGGCGCCGATGAGCCGGCTCGGGTTCGCGCGGGCCCACTCGAGGCCCCAGACCCCGCCGAAGTCGTGGAGGCCGAGCACCGCGCGATCGACGCCGAGGCGATCGAGGGCGCCGCCGATGAAGCGGGCCGCGCCCTCGGTGGACTGGAACGGGTTGGCGGCCTTCTGTGACTGCCCGTAGCCCGTCATGTCGAATGCGATCGTCCGGGCGAACTTGCCGTTCGCGGCCACGAGGTCGTCCCAGTCGCGCGACGAGCCGGGGTGCCCGTGCACGAAGACGACCGCGTCGCGTGCGTCCGCGGGGCCGGCCTCCTGGACCCGCGTCTCCACCCCGTCGATGCTGATCCGGTGGCTGCGGACGCCGCGCGGCAGCGGCGGGTCGCCGACGAGCACGGTGTGCTCGGCGTCCGTCGTGGCCCCGGCGGGCCCGCCGTCGCCCTCGCAGTAGCCGGCCGGGCCCTGCGCATGCGCCGCCGGTGCCGCGGCACCGGCGGCGATCGCCGCCAGCACCGCCGCGATCCGCGCACCTCTGGATGGGCTCCCGATCCGCACCCCGAGGATGGAAGCCGATCGGAGCGCCGCGCGCAATGGGGAGCCGTCTACCGATCGACATGCGGCCACGACGCGAGAGAATCGAGCCCGTGGCCCTGAAGACGAGCAGCTACCTGATCCTCGGACTCGTCCGTGGCGGCATGACCTCCGGCTACGCGATCAAGCGCTTCATCGAGGAGCAGCGGATGGAGGTCTTCTGGGCCACGACGTTCGCGCAGATCTACCCCGAGCTGGCACAGCTCGAGAGCGACGGGTACCTGAGCCATCGCGAGGACCCGCACGGCGCCCGGCAGCGGCGTGCGTACGCACTGACCGACGAGGGTGAGCGCGCGTTCATGGCGTGGCTGCACGAGCCGGGGATCCCGCCCATGGAGCTGCGCGACGAGGGGCTGCTGCGGCTCGCGTTCGCCGATCACCTCCCGCGCGGTGAGGCGATCGAGCTGGTGCAGCGCCTGCGCCGGCGCGCGGAGGAGGGCGAGCGCGAGTTCCAGGAGACGATCCTGCCGATTGGCGAGGCGCTGCGGGCGGCGGGCCTGCGGTTCCCGATCGAGATCGGTCGCATGGGCGCCGGGTACTACGCGTGGTCGATCGCGCACCTCACGCGGCTCGAGGCGGAACTACGCGCCGAGGAGGCCCCCGAGGGGTAGGGCGTCTCTGACGGCGCCGCGGCTAGAGGTGCAGCCGCGCGGCCGGCTTCAGCACCGACAGGTCCCCGCCCTCGAGCAGGCTCGCCGCCGCGGCCGCCATCGCCCCGTACGCGACGAAGGCCAGCGACCCGCCGACGCTGATCCGCTGCCCGCCGGCCGCGACGATCGCGTCGATCGCCATGCCCGGCAGCGCGAGCACGTTCACCGGCTTGGACAGCGCCTCGCAGACCGCGCGGATCTCCTCGTCCGTGCGCAGGCCGGGGGCGTAGAGGACGTCGGCTCCCGCCTCCTCGTACGCGCGCAGGCGTGCGATCGTGTCGTCGAGGTCGGGGTTGCCGCGGATGTGGTTCTCGGCCCGCGCCGTGAGCACGAACGGGAACCCGAGCCCGCGCGCCGTCTCGGCGGCCGCGGCCACTCGGGCGGCCGCGTGCTCCAGGTCGTAGAGGTGGCCCGCCGGGTCCCAGTCCTCGATCGAGCCGCCGACGGCGCCGGCCTCGGCGACCCGGGCGATCGCGGCGGCCGCCTCGTCGGGACGCTCGCCGTAGCCGTTCTCGAGGTCCACCGAGAGCGGCAGGCTCGTGGCGGACGCGACCGCGTGGACGTGGTCGGCCACCTCGTCCAGCGTGACCTCGCCGTCGCGGCGCCCGAGCGTGAGCGCGAAGCCGGCGCTGGTGGTCGCGAGCGCGCGGAAGCCGAGCGCCTCGAGCTCGCGCGCCGAGCCCGCGTCCCAGGGGTTGGGCATCACGAACGGATCGCCCTCGTGGAGCGCGCGGAACGCCTCGCCCCTGTGGTTCTGCTTCTCGCTCATGGGGGGGATTATCGCCGAGCGATGAGTTTTCGCGCGTGCGGCGGTCTTAGGTTCCATGACCCAGACAACTTCGAGTAGACCCGCCCGCCCGCCCGCCGTCGAGGCCCGCGGCCTGATCAAGCACTACGACGACGTGGAGGCCGTTCGCGGCGTCGACCTCCGTGTGATGCCCGGGGAGGTCTTCGGCTTCCTCGGTCCGAACGGGGCCGGCAAGTCCACCACCGTCCGCATGCTCACCACCCTGCTGACGATCACGTCGGGGGAGGCGCGCGTCTGCGGCATCGACGTGACGAGCGACCCGGACGCCGCACGGCGCCGGATCGGCGTGGCGCTCCAGGAGGCCGGGCTCGACCCGCGCCAGACCGGCCGCGAGCTGCTCGTGCTCCAGGGCCGCCTGTTCGGGCTGGGCGCGCCCGACGCCGCCGAACGCGCGCAGCACCTCCTGACTCTCGTGGACCTCGTCGACGCCGCCGACCGCCGGATCAAGACCTACTCCGGCGGCATGAAGCGCCGGCTCGACCTCGCCTCGGCCCTCGTGAACGAGCCCGAGGTGCTGTTCCTCGACGAGCCCACGACCGGGCTCGACCCCGCCAGCCGGCTGACCGTGTGGGAGGAGGTGCGCCGGATCAACGCCCGCGGCACTACGGTCTTCCTCACCACGCAGTACCTGGAGGAGGCCGACCAGCTCTGCGACCGGCTCGCGATCATCGACGGCGGCAA
Organism: Thermoleophilaceae bacterium; assembly: GCA_036382905.1. Taxonomy (GTDB): domain Bacteria; phylum Actinomycetota; class Thermoleophilia; order Solirubrobacterales; family Thermoleophilaceae; genus AC-37. The sequence continues at coordinate 3,676 of DASVPL010000174.1, forward strand.
GATCGTGCGCGAGGGCACCCCCGCCCAGCTCAAGAGCGACCTGAGCGAGCGCTTCGCGGGCGACGGCGAGCCGACGCTGGACGACGTGTTCCTCGACGCCACCGGCCGTACGCGCGATCGAACGGCCGGCGAGGTCCAGGAGGTGTCGGTATGAGCGCGGCGCTCTCGCTCTCGAGCCGGTCGCTCCGCGAGGCCGTGCGCTCGCCCGACGCGATCATCCCGACGCTGTTCATCCCGATCTTCTTCCTGGTCGTCAACACCGGGCAGGCGGCGAAGATCTTCCCGTCCGGGTCCACGCCGTTCCTGAAGGGCCAGGGCTACGGCGCCTTCCAGCTACCGACGACGCTGCTCCTGGCGGCGTCGTTCGGTGCCGCGGCGCTGTTCCTGGTCGAGGAGATCGAGGGCGGCTACTTCGACAAGCTGCGCGCTACACCGATCCCGCGGTCGGCGATCGTCCTCGGCCGGCTGGCCGCGGAGGGCGCCAAGTGCGTCGTGATCGCGTCGGTGATCCTGCTGCTGGCGCTGCCGTTCGGGATCTCGGTGGCGAGCGGGGTGCTCGGGTTCCTGCTCCTGGTCGCGCTCACCGCGGGCTGGGGGGTCGTCTACTCCGGGTTCATGCAGCTCATCGCGCTCAAGACGCGCAGCGCGGCGGCCACGCAGTCGGGCGGGCTCGTCTTCTTCCCGCTGCTGTTCCTGACCCCGAACTTCGTGCCGCGCGACCTGCTCACGCGCCCGATGGAGGTGGCTGCGACCTTCAACCCGGTCACCTACCTGATGGAGTCCCTGCGCTCGCTGATCCTCGACGACCTCGACTGGGCGCACATCTGGCCCGGCTTCGCCGTCCTAGCGGGGCTCGGCGTGCTCATGCTCTGGCTCAACGTGAGGACGATCGCCAAGTACGACTGAGGGCGCACGGAGGCGCCGAGGCGGGCGCCGCGCGGCTCAAGTTCCACCGACTGGAGCCGACGAGAGTTCGCAAGGACTCTCATGCTGCTCCGCAAAGGACTTCTACTAACGGCGCTTGCGCTGGCCGCGCTCCCTGCGCCCGCTTCGGCGGTCGTGCCACGCGAGCCCGAGGTCGACACGTTCGGCGTCCAGTCGCTCGACTCGAACACGGCCGAGCTGCTCGGGCGCGTCAACGCGTCCGGTAACCCGACGCAGTTCCGCGTCGAGTACGACGTGGCGAGCTCGGCCTGGTGCCAGTCGGGAGGGTTCGCCGGCGAGCCCGCGAGCCGGACGACCGCGACGCCGCTCGCGGAGGCGCACACCACCTACCAGATCGTCAGCGTCGAGCTCCACGACCTGACCACCGGCACCGCGTATTGCGCGCGCCTCGCCGCGACGAACAAGGTGGGATCCGACTTCGGGGCGACCGTTCGCTTCACCGCGGGCGCGCCCGCGGTCCAGACGCTGGTCGGGGAGTCCACCGGGCCGACCACCGGCAACGTGGCCGGCGGCGTGAACTCCGTCGGGCGCGCCTCGACGTACTGGGCCCGCTACGGCCCGATCTCCTCGGAGTGGTGCCAGAGCGGCGGCGCCAGCGGATCCCCTCTCGACGTCACGACCCCGCAGTCGATCCCCGCGGGCGACGAGACGACGCAGCGCGTGACCGTGGGCCTCAGTGGCCTCACTCCCGAGACCGGGTACTGCGCGCAGCTCGTCGCGAGCAACGACGCCGGCACCGGCACCGGCGACCAGGTCACGCTGACGACCGACATCGCACCCCCGAACCTCTGCAGCGCGACGTGGGGCGGCGGCGAGGGCAACTGGACCGATCCCAACTGGACCTTCCAGGCGCCCGCGACCGACGCCAACGCGGACGGCTACCCGGACGCCGACGACACGGTGTGCATCGTCACCGGCGGCGTGACGCTCAGCGGCGCGGAGACCGTCGCCAACCTGCGGGTGACGGGCACCGCGCGCCTCGACATCGAGGGCGGGCTGACCCTCGACGACCCCGGCACCGTCGCCGCGGACGACGGCGCCGCGACGGTGATGAGCGGCGGGACGATCCAGCTGACCAGCACGGTCCCGGCCAACAGCCAGCTGGTCGGCGGATCCCTGACGAACAGCGGCGTCGTGAGCGCCCTCACCGGCGCGGGCGGTACGCGCACGCTCCGCTTCGCCAGCATCGTCAACGCCGGGGGCGCGACGCTCGAGTCGAACACCACGACCGACATCCAGACCCCCGCGTTCACGAACTCCGGCAAGGTCGAGGCCAACGGGAGCCTGGCGACCGGCCGGCACACCACCCTCGCGACCGCGGCCCACTCGCTCAACCAGAACGCCGGGACGATCGGCGGCACCGGCACCCTCCTCCTCGGGAACGGCACCTACCACCACAACGGCGGCGACGTGAACGCGACCGTCCTCTCCGCCGCCGTCGAGTCGCTCGACCTCGACGGCTCCGGCTCGGCCACCGTGAACGGCACCGGCGCGGCCAACACGCTCACCTCCGACGTCGCCGCCGGCAAGACGGTGAAGGTCCAGGGCGGCGACCGGGCCGCGATGCTCTCGCTGGCCGCCGACGTGACGAACGCCGGGACGATCGAGCTCGGCAACGTCGCCGCGGGCGACAACGGCTCGGCCACGCTCGACCTCGGCACTCGCACGCTGGCCAACTCTGGCACGCTGCGCTCGTCGGCCACCGGGCCCGGCGCCGGGGACCGGGCCGTCGCGGGCAGCGGGAGGATCGCCAACGCCCCCGCCGGGACCCTGGATCTCGACTACGCGATCGCCCTCGCGTCGCACGTGACGAACGCCGGCACGGTCGACGTCGCGGACGGCGTCACGGCGCGGGTGAGCAACGGTGACTTCGTCCAGACCGCCGGCACGACCGCGCTCGAGGGCGAGCTCCAGCTCCCCGCCGGAAAGCTCGACCTCAAGGGCGGCACCCTCGCCGGCGGCGGCCGGGTCGGCGGGCCGCTCCAGAACGGCGGCGGCACGGTGAGCCCGGGCGGGGCCGCGCCCGCGCAGCTCGACGTGACGGGCGGCTACACGCAGGGGGCGAACGGAACACTGCGGATCGACGTCGACAGCGCCACTCCCGGCACGGGCTACGACACGCTCGCCGCGGGCGGTGCGGTCACCCTCGGCGGCGCCCTGGTCGTCGACAGCACGGGCTTCACCCCGAGCGACGGCGACGAGCTCACGTTCGTCACATCGGCCGGCGCGCTGAGCGGATCCTTCGCGACCGAGGACGGAATGAGCGTCGGCGGCGGTCGCGGCTACGCCACCGTCTACGCGGCGGCGGCGCCCGGGTCGGCGAAGCTGATCGTGGTCGAGCACCACGCTCTCACCGTCAGCATCGACGGAAGCGGCGCCGGCGCGGTCACGAGCCAGCCCGCCGGGATCGCCTGCGGCACCGCGTGCACGCGCGAGTACGCGAAGGGCACCACGGTCACGCTGACCGCGACCCCCGCGGACGGCTCGCGCTTCGGCGGCTGGACCGGCGCCGGCACCGAGGGCTGCACGGGCGTGACCTGCCAGGTCGCGATGACCCAGGCGCGCGGCGTGACCGCCACCTTCGCCCGCGAGCGCGCGCTGAGCGTGACCAGGACGGGCAACGGGGCGGGCACCGTCAGCGGCGGCGGCATCGATTGCGGCTCGGACTGCTTCGAGAGCCACCTCCAGGGCGCGACGGTGACACTCACGGCGACCGCGGCCCCCGGATCGCAGTTCAGCGGCTGGAGCGGCGACTGCTCGGGGACCGCGACCTGCCAGTTCGTGATGAGCCGCTCGCGCAGCGTGACCGCGGTCTTCACGAAGATCGACGCCGGAACGCCGCAGCCTCAGCCGACCCCCTCGAACCCGAACCCGAACCCGACCCCGACCCCGGCGCCCGGCGACGGCACACCCGGCACCCCCGACCAGCAGAGCGACCCCGAGCCCACGAAGCCCGGTGGCGCCGACTCCGGCGACAACACGCTCGACGCCACGGGTGCCAGCGAGACGATCTGCGGCCTGCTCGGGAACGACGTCATCAACGCCATGGGCGGCGACGACACGGTCTTCGGCGACCTCTGCGGCGTCAAGGCGAAGCTGGCGGGCGCGCAGGCCTCCGCGGGCGGCGACGACACGCTCAACGGCGGCACCGGCAACGACACCCTCTACGGCGCCGGCGGCAACGACAAGCTGCGCGGCGAGGACGGGAACGACCGGCTCTTCGGCGGCAGCGGCAAGGACACCCTCGACGGCGGGCGCGGCAACGACAGGCTCACGGGCGGCGCGGACGCGAACAGGTACAGCGGCGGCGCCGGCGACGACACGATCAGCGCGAGGAACGGCAAGGTCGACACCATCGACTGCGGCGCGGGCAGGAAGGACTCCGCGACGGTCGACAGGCGCGACAGGGTCAAGGGCTGCGAGAAGGTCAAGCGCGCGAGGAAGTAGGCCAGACGCACCCGCGTCCCGGCTCCGTGCAATGATGCCCGCGACGGGGGGCTCTACGGGAGGGAGCGGGGGATGATGCGTCGGTTCACGATGGTGACGTGTGCCGTGTTGGTGGCGGCACTGACCGGAACGGCGTCCGCGAGTGCGGGCGAGCGCTATGTCGCGCTGGGTGACAGCTTCTCTTCGGGTACGGGCACGCGCACGTACTTCGATTCGAATTGCCAGAGGAGCGTGTACGCGTACCCGTCGCTCGTCGACACGCAGCGCGCGAACACGGACCTCGTCTTCGCCGCGTGCTCGGGCGCGCGGACCGGCGACGTGCTCGCGAACCAGGTGTCGAGCCTCACGACCGGGACGCGCTGGGTCACGATCACGATCGGCGGCAACGACGCCGGCTTCTCGAGCGTGATCACGGAGTGCGCGCAGCCGTCGTGGTCGTCCAACTGCAACGCGGCGATCGACGGCGCTCAGAGCTACATCCGGAACACGCTGCCGGCCAAGCTCGACCAGGTGTACGCGTCGATCAAGTCACGGTCCCCGTCGGCCACGGTGATCGTCCTGTCCTACCCGCGGCTGTTCATGGGCGTGGACTGCAACGCCGGGACGTGGTTCAGCTCGGACGAGATGACGCGCCTGAACGCCACGGCCGACCTGCTGCGCGATACGACGCGCGCCCGGGTCACCGCCGCCGGGACGAACTTCCGGTTCAAGGACGCGATCCCGGGGTTCGTGGGGCACGCGGTCTGCTCGAGCACGGAGTGGGTGAACGGGCTCTCGAACCCGATCGGCGAGAGCTACCACCCCAACCGCACCGGCCACTCGTCGGGCTACGCCCCGCTCGTGCGGTCCGTCATGGGCTGAGTCAGCCGCCGCGCTTCGCCTGCTCCGCGAGGGCCTTGCCGAAGGCCTTCTCGACCTCTGCCTCCATGGTCTGCTTGAACATCGCGAGCACGACCTCGGAGGCGAGGGGGCGGAGGCGCTCGATCGTCTCGGTCACCTCCGGCCAGCGGTCGTTGGGCTGACCGGCCTCGCTGAACGACTTCCAGACCTCGTCGAGGAACAGCGCCACGAACGCCTTGGACGTGGTCTCGGAGCTGCGCTTGACCTTCTCGATGACCGACAGTGCCGACGCGAGCCGCACGCCGCGGGCGAGCACCTCCTCGGCCGCCCTCAGCAGGGCAGGGCTCGGTGCCTCGAAGAGCCCGTCGCCGACCGGCACGAGCAGGCCGAGCTTCTGCGCCTTGGCGATGTCCTTCTCGCTCGCGGGCCCGAAGCGCTCCACGAGGTCGTCGACCGTCAGGAACTCGGGCGACTCGGTCTCGAACGGAGCCGTCACGGCCCGCTTGAGGCCGACGAACTGATCGACCGAGGGGCCGTGCTCGCCGATCAGCCGCTTGATCGCCGTGAGCTTGAAGCCCTGCGCCTGCATCTCCTGGATGAGGCGCAGCCGGTCCACGTGCTCGTCGCTGTAGTAGCCGATCCGCGCGCGCACCTCGGGGGGCGGGAGCAGGCCGCGCGACTGGTGGTTGCGGATGTTGCGGACCGACATGCCGGTCTCGCTCGCGAGCTGCTCGACGGTGAGCCGCGGCTCCGAATCGCCGGGCGTTGGATCCTCGACCGCCTGGAGTCTTCCGTTCATTTCGCACAGAACCTTACCCGTTTAACGTAACCTCGCACGAGGTAACGTTTAGGAGGTAATGATCGGCGGCGCGAGACGCCCGCCGCCACCGCGACAGGGAGGCACGACCGTGCGCAAGCTGAGAGTCCTCGCACCGCTGGCCATCGTGGCGCTCGCCGTCGCGCCGCCCGCCCACGCCCACACCGCTGCGGCCACCCCGCCCGCAGGCGGGGCGGCGCTCGGCGAGGTGATCCTCGCGTCGGCCGCGGCGCTCGTCCTGACCGTCAGCCTGCTCGTCCTGGGCCTGGGCCACCGCTCGGGCCGGGTGAAGGTCCTCGGCCGGGCCGCCGACACGATCGGGCGCTGGTCGGGCACGCCGGGGTGGGTGGCGCTGCCGAGCGCCGTGGCCACCGCGTCGCTCGTCACGGCCGTCTTCGGGATGTACTGGGACATCGCCCTGCACATCGGCATCGGGCGCGACGAGGGGCCGCTCGCCAATCCCGCCCACTACTTCATCCTGATCGGCCTCTTCGGGATCTTCACCGCGGGCTACCTCGCGATGGTGCTCCCGAAGGAGCGGCCGAGCGGCGTCGCGATCCGGATCACCCGCGACTGGCACGCACCGCTCGGCGGCGTCCTGATCTGCGCGTGCGGCGCGTTCTCGCTGACCGGCTTCCCGCTCGACGACGTCTGGCACCGCATGTTCGGACAGGACGTGACGCTCTGGGGGCCGACGCACCTGATGCTCATCGGCGGCGCCGCGATGACCCTCGTCGGCATCGCCGTGCTCGCCGTCGAGGGACTGCGCGCGAATGCCGCCGCGGGCGACCCGGATCGCATGAAGACGTGGGCGAGGGCCACCATGGCGGTCGCGCTCACCGGCGGTTTCATGCTCGGCCTCTCCACGTTCCAGGCCGAATTCGACTTCGGCGTGCCTCAGTTCCGCTTCGTCTTCCAGCCGATCCTCGTGATGCTGGCCGCGTCCGTCGGCCTCGTCACCGCGCGGATCTTCGGGGGGCGCGGTGCCGCGCTCGGCGCCGTCGCGTTCTTCCTCGTCGTGCGCGGGCTCCTGTCGGTCGCGATCGGCCCGGTGTTCGGTGAGACCACCCCGCACATGCCGCTCTACGTGGTCGAGGCGCTGGTGGTCGAGCTGGTCGCGCTGCGCGTGGTGGCTGAGGACCGCCCGCTCGCGTTCGGCCTCGCTTCGGGCATCGGGATCGGCACCGTCGGGCTCGCCGCCGAGTGGGGCTGGTCGCACGTCTGGATGCCGCTGGCCTGGCCCGCGGAGCTCTTCCCGGAGGGCGCGCTGCTCGGCTTCGCCGCAGCGATCGCCGGCGGGCTGCTCGGCGCGTGGATCGGAGCGCGGCTGTCGGTCGAGCCGCGTCCGCGCGACGGCCGGCTGCGCACGGCCGCCCTCGCCGGTGCGGCCCTCGTCGCGGTAATCGTCGGCTTCTCGCTGAACAAGCCGCCCGCGGAGGGCGTCCGGGCGGCCGTCGCGCTGACGGAGGTCCGGGGCGGGCCCGAGCGCACGGTCGACGCGACCGTGACCCTCACACCGCGCGACGCCGCCGACGACGCCGAGTGGCTCAACGTCACCGCCTGGCAGGGCGATGGCCTCGTCGTCAGCAAGCTCGAGCGGATCGGCCCCGGCCGCTACCGGACCGAGAAGCCCGTGCCGGTGCACGGCAACTGGAAGTCGCTCATCCGCCTGCACGTCGGCAACTCGCTCACGGCGGTGCCGCTGTTCCTGCCGGAGGACCCGGCGATCCCGGCGAAGGAGGTGCCGGCGAGCGCGCGGTTCGAGCGTCCGTTCGTCTCCGACCACGAGATCCTCCAGCGCGAGCAGAAGGGCGGTTCGGGCGCGCTGACCGCCCTCGCCTACGGCACCGTGGTCGCGATCGCGCTGTCGCTCCTGGCCCTGCTGGCCTGGGGGCTCCACCGTCTCGGGTCCGGGGCCGGCGGGCCGGTGCGCGAGGGCCGGCGCCGGCGCGAGCGCTCGGGCCGGGCGCTGCGGGCGGTGAGCGGGAATGCCTGACGCGCTCCTGCCCCTCGCCCACCATGCGGTGGTCGAGTCGCTGGCGTTCTTCGTGCCGGTCGTGGTGATCGTCGCCGTCCTGCTCGTCACGCTCGTGCGCGACCGGCGATCGGAGCCGCGCTGATGCCGGGCCTGCGCGCGATCCTGAGCCCGGTCCGCCGCCTCGTGCGTGCATTCGGGACGACGCGGCGGACGGTGGCGGCGCTACCCGACCTAGTCGAGGCGATCCTCGTCCTGCCCACCATGTCCGAGCAGCTCGAGGTGGTCGCCTTCCAGACCGCGACGCTCGCCGACCTGCGCGACGAGCTCGTCCGCGTCCAGCGCAACACCGCGACGCTGCCGGGCATCGACGACCGCCTCGTCCGGGTGAACGAGGCCCTGGCGCAGGTCGAGGGCAACACGCGGGCGGTGGAGCAGCTCGCGGAGATCGCGCTGCCGCTCCACGGTGCGGCCCTGCGGGTGGGCCGGCTGAGCGACCGCTTTCCGCGCTCTAGTGAGCGAGCGTCACGCCCAGCGCGACGATCGCCAGCGAGCTGACGAAGATCGCCCCGTCGAGGGCGCGCAGGTCGGGCCGGCGCAGGTGCCAGGCGATCAGCGCGCCGACCACGGCGACCAGCGCGAGCTTGGCGTGCAGCACCCCGTCGTCCCACTGGTGGAACTTGCTCGCCAGGGCCACCCCGGTGACGAGCAGGATCGCGATCGCTCCGAGCGTCCCCCAGCCGAACCGCCGCGCGATGGCTCGCATGCGCTCGGGGTCGGGTGAGCCGCGCTCGACCGGCACGACCGCGGCCGCGAGGAACAGCTGGCCGCCGACGAAGAACGCCATCGCGAGGAGGTGCAGCACGCGAACGAGCTCCCACATCGGCCCTGCTCCTCCTGACTAGATCCAGCCGCGGTCGACGGCCATGAGGACCGCCTGCGCCCGGTCGACGACGCCGAGCTTCGAGTACGCGCTGTGAAGGTAGTTGCGCACCGTGCTCGTGGCGATCCCCTCGTCGGAGGCGATCTGCTTGTAGACCTTGCCCTCGCTCAGCTTGCGCAGCACCGTCAGCTCGCGCAGCGACAGGGGGCACGGCTCCGGCCGGCGGCCCGCGCGCACCGGATACGGCAGCTCGTAGAGGAGCACCCCGATCGCCTCGCGGCCCAGGCCCACGACAGCGCCCGCCGCCTCCACCTCGTGCACGTCCACTGGTGCGCCCTGCTCGTAGTGCGCGAGCATGTCGGCGAGGCGCACGATCGCGGCGGCGTCCCGCGCGTCGGGGGAGTGGTGCGCCTCGATGGCCGCGGCCAGCCGCTCCGGCAGGCCCCAGCGGCGCGCGAGCTCCGCCCCGACGGCCGCGTGATCGGTGCCGTGGGCCGCCCGCTCGCGCTCGAGCCGCTCGGACGGAGGGCGGTCGCTCACCAGGTTGTAGCCGGGCTCGCTCTGCGCGAGCGCGAGCTTGCCGGCGTCGTGGAGCAGCGCCGCGGTGGACAGCTCGTCGCCGTCCTCGCCACCGAGCGCGAGGAGCACGCTCTCGCCGGCGCGCTGGACCGCCACCGCGTGCAGCCGCAGCCGCTCGGCGGGCGGCGTATGCCCGCCCACGTGCGAGTCGAACGCCGGCAGTCCCTCGGCGACCGCGCCGAGCCGCTCGGCACCGAGGA
>DASVPL010000175.1:0-1992 GCA_036382905.1 Thermoleophilaceae bacterium
CGGCACGCCCGGGCCTCACCCTAAGTGACGCCTTTCCGTCGCGGTTGGTCCTGGCAGACCGGCCGAGGAAGCTCACCACCACGCCCTTCTGCGGAGCGGCGCGTCCGGCCACACGCGCCGTCGCCGTGAACGTGACGCGCACCGACCGACCGCGCGGGAGGTGCCGCGGTTGCGCGCTCACGTGGATCTTGGCCGGCTTAGCCGCGGGAGTGCCCGGGCTCTCCCCCTTCGGCACGAAGTGCAGCACCGTGCCGTTCGCCACCCCGTACGTGGGCACGTTCGACTCGTTGTAGGGCTGGATCATCCAGTGGAGGCTCCCGCCGAGGCCCTCGAAGAAGTCGATCCCCTCGGACTCGCCGACGATCTGCTGCTCGATCTCGAGCTCGCGGGCGCCGGTGGCGAGGTCGATCGACCACACCTGGAACCCGGCCGGGTTGTCCTGACCCGCCACGAACAGCTTGCCGCGGAAGAAGGCGGCGCCGGTGATGCCGCTCGGCGGGCGGGCGCCGGGGAGCCGCCTGACCGCCTTGATCGGCGCGGCGGCGGGTGCCGCGTTCGCCGCGCTTATATCGTCCATGCTGTAGGCGAGCAGGTCGGCGCCGCTCTGGGTCCACAGCAGCTTGCCGTCGGGCGAGACCTCGGCCCACATGGCCTTCTCGATCTCGGCGGGGTCGAGCTTCACGTAGTAGCGCCACTCGAGCGTCTCGGCGTCCGCGACCCCGATCGCTCCGTTGCGGCACGTGTTGCTGTTGCCGTAGTAGCACTCGAGCGGGAGCAGTACGCGGCCGCCCTCGCGCGAGTCCCAGTCGATGTCGCCGATGTGGTTGTAGTTCTCGCGCGCGCTGACGTCGGGCGGGATGACGTGGTCGCGACGCGCGGTCTCGTTGAGGAACGGGTCGGTCCGGTAGAGCCCGGTGTAGACGCCGTTGAAGAAGATCCGCTTGCCCGGATCGGAGCTGATCCCCTGGTAGTAGTAGAGCGGCACCGTCGAGACGCCGGTCTGGGTCCAGCGGCCCGGGTCGGCGGCGCGGGCCTCGAGGGGCGGGCGGAGGGCGAGCGACGCGAGCACGAGCAGCGCCGCGGTCGCGGCGGCGGCGAGCCCGATCGCGGCGGCGGCCGCAGCGGCGGCACGCAGGCGATCGTGGCGGGGGCTCAACGCGGCTTCCGCCGGAGCGCCGCCGCCCGACTGGTCACGCCGCCGCGGCCTTCTCCAGCGCAGCGGCGTCGGCCTCGAAGTTCGCGTGGACGCCCTGGACGTCGTCGTGGTCGTCGAGCGCCTCCAGCAGCCGCATCAGCGCGCCGACCTGGTCGTCGGCGATCTCCACGCGGTTGGTCGGGCGCATCGTCAGCTCGGCGGAGACGAGCTCGATGTCGGCGCCCTCCAGCGCCTCGCGCGCGGATTGGAGATCGCTCGGCTCGGTCACGATCTCGTAGACGTTCTCGTCGAGGTTCACGTCCTCGGCGCCCGCGTCGATCGCGACCATGAGGTCGTCCTCGCTGGCCCGCTGCGCATCGACCACGATCACGCCCTTCTTCTCGAACACCCACGCGACCGACCCCGGCTCGCCCAGGTTGCCGCCCGAACGCGAGAACAGGTGCCGTACCTCGGACCCGGTGCGGTTGCGGTTGTCGGTGAGGGTCTCGACGAGCACCGCCACCCCCCCGGGGCCATAGCCCTCGTAGAGGACCCTCTCGAACGCGTCGGCGTCCTGGTCGGCGCCCGTGCCCTTCGCGATAGCGCGCACGATGTTGGCCTTCGGCATGCTCGCTTCCCGGGCCTTCTGGACCGCGAGTTGGAGTGCCGGGTTGCCGACGAGCTCGCCTCCACCCTCGCGCGCCGCCACCTGGATGGCGCGCGCGAGCTTGGTGAACTGCGCGCCGCGGCGCGAGTCCGTGACCGCCTTCTTGTGCTTGATGGAAGCCCACTTGGAATGACCGGACATGGGAGCCAGTCTAGGAGCGGAAGCCGGGCGGCGAAGCGGCGCGCGGGGC
>DASVPL010000176.1:0-5074 GCA_036382905.1 Thermoleophilaceae bacterium
CCGTGCGCGACGACCTCGCGTTCCGCTACCTACGCGGCGAGGGCATCGAGATCGGCGCCTTTCACATGCCGCAGCGCCTGCCGCCCGGTGCCCGCGCGCGCTACGTGGACTACGCGACCGAGGACGTGCTGCGCACGCTCGACCCGATGCATCCGTGGGTCCACCCGGTGGACGTCGTGGACGAGGCCGAGCGGCTCGCCAAGTTCGATGACGCGACGCTCGACTTCCTGATCGCCAACCACGTGCTCGAGCACACCGAGGACCCGGTGACTGCGCTGCACACGTTCCTGCGCGTGCTGCGGCCGGGCGGCATCCTCTTCCTCACGCTTCCCGACCCGCGCGGGACGTTCGACCAGGAGCGCGAGCGCACCACCGTCGAGCACGTGATGCGAGACCACCGCGAGGGGCCGGGGACCTCCCGGCGCGCGCACTACGAGGAGTGGGCGATCCACATCGAGGGCGCGAATGACGAGCGGGTCATCGCCGAACTGGTGGAGCGCTACGCCGCCGAGGGGACCCGCAACCACTTCCACGTCTGGGAGCCGAGGACGTTCCTCGAGCTCCTGCTCGCGCTCGAGCTGCCGTTCGACATCGAGGCGATGCAGGTGACCCACCCGGAGTTCTCGGTCATCCTGCGCAAGAGCCCCACGCCGGACTAGCCTTCGGGGTCGTGGCGCGCGAACCGCTCATCGACGGGCACGGGCGGTTGCTCGGCGACCTGCGCGTCTCGGTCACCGACCGCTGCAACTTCCGCTGCCAGTACTGCATGCCGGCGGACGGGCTGCCGTGGCTCGATCGCGACGAGGTGCTGCGGTTCGAGGAGATCGAGCGGGTCGTGCGCGTGCTCGCGTCGATGGGGGTCGCGTCGGTGCGTTTGACCGGCGGGGAGCCCCTGGTCCGGCGCGAGCTGCCGCGTTTGGTCGCCATGCTCGCTCCGCTCGTCGAGGATCTCTCGCTGACTACGAACGGCTATCTATTGGAACGAGATGCGGATGCGCTGGCTTCGGCTGGCCTGCGGCGCATCAACGTCTCCCTGGACACCCTTCAGCGCGACCGGTTCTTCCAGCTCACGCGGCGCGACTCGCTCGCGCAGGTCCTGCGGGGGCTCGACGCCGTGGCGCGGCGGCCCGAGCTGCGACCCGTGAAGGTCAACGCGGTGGCGCTGCGTGGCTTCAGCGAGGAGGAGGCGCTGCCGTTCGCGGAGTTCGCGCGCCGGACCGGGTTCGAGGTGCGCTTCATCGAGTTCATGCCGCTCGACGCCGACCGCGCGTGGTCGGCTGATGACGTGCTGCCGGGGGATGAACTGCGGGCACTCATAGGGAGGGTCCACCCGCTGGAGGAGCTTCCGCGTCCGGCGTCCTCGACCGCGCGCGTCTTTCGCTTCGCCGACGGCCGCGGGTCGATCGGGTTCGTCAATCCTGTCTCCGAGCCGTTCTGCGCGGACTGCAACCGCCTGCGCCTCACCGCCGACGGCAAGCTGCGCACGTGCCTCTTCTCGCTGCACGAGACCGACCTGCGCCCGGCGCTGCGCGGCGACGCCTCCGACGCCGAGCTCGAGCAGATCGTGCGCGACGCCGCCTGGCGCAAGGAGCTCAAGCACCACGTGGGCGAGCCGGGCTTCCGCCAGCCCGTGCGCACGATGAGCGCCATCGGCGGCTGAGTCGTCACATAGGTAACCCACACGTAACGCGCCCCGTGGCAGCCTGGGCCGCATGGGCTACCTGGTCGATTCTGTACATCAAATACGGGCCTTAGATCGACCAGTTGACGTGCAGCTCGCCGAGCTGGCGGCCCGTCAGCACGGCGTGGTCGCGCGCTGGCAGCTCTATGTGCTCGGTTTTCGGCGCAGCGCGATCCAGCGACGGTTGGAGAGCGGCCGGCTGCACCGCGTGCACCGCGGCGTCTACGCGGTCGGGCACACCAAGCTCACCGAGCGCGGTCGCTGGATTGCCGCCGTGCTCGCCTTCGGCCCCGACGCGCTGCTGAGCCACCGCAGCTGCGCCGCGCTTCGGAGCCTCCTTCCCGACTCGCGCGCGGTGATCGACGTGACCGTTCCGGGGCGGACGCGGAGGGGGCTCGCCGGCGTGCGGCTGCACCTGCCGCGCAGGCTCCACCCCGACGACGTCGACGTGCATGACGGCATCCCGTGCACCTCGGTCGCGCGGATGCTGCTCGACGTGGCTGAGACCGCCCCGGCCCGCCAACTCGAGAAGGTCTTCGAGGCCGCCGAGCGCGAGCGGGTGCTCGACATGCGCAGGGTGAGCGAGGCAATGGGGCGAGCGAACGGCCACAGGGGGCGCCAACCTCTCGTGACCCTGAGTGAGCAGTTCCACGAGCTGCCGCCCACCATCCGCAGCCGGCTCGAGCGCCGGTTCCTGAGGCTCTGCGACGAGGCCGGGCTCCCGCGGCCGGCGATGAACGTCAGCGTCCTCGGGCACGAGGTCGACATGCTGTGGGCCGACGCGAAGGTGATCGTCGAGCTCGACAGCTGGCGCTTTCACGGGACCCGTCAGGCGTTCGAGCGCGACCGAAGACGCGACATCGACCTCCAGCTCGCGGGCCACAGGATCCTGCGCTTCACGTGGAGACGCCTGCAGACCGAGCCCCATTCCCTCATTGCTGCCGTTACAAGGGCGATCGAGCTAGCTTCACCGGCGTGAGCGGATGGACCGTCAAGGTGCGCGTGGGGCCGCGCGTGGAGCGCACGCGTCACGAGGAGCTGAAGGACGCGCTCCGCGAGGTCCAGCGGCGCGGCAAGGAGCTCGAGGCAGGCGCCGACGCCAAGCCGCGCTCGCCGCTCGGGCGCACGTTCGAGCCGGTGCAGCAGGTGGTGGCGCGGATCGAGCTCTCCGGCCCGAACCGCACCCGCGCGGGCGTGGACGTGCGCGGCGACGGCTCCGCCGAGGCCTACTCCGGCCGCCTGCGCCGGGTGCCGCTCGCGCAGCGCCAGGGCGAGTCGCCCTACGACGCCCTGCGCCGCTCGCTCGGCGCGGACAAGCGGCGGGGCCCGCGGTGAGCCGCCGCTGGCTTGTGCCGCTCCCGCCGGGTGCCGAGCCGCCCTACCGCGTGTTCGTGAACGGCGTGCCGCAGACCGAGGGCGACGACTACGAGGTGCGCGGGGACACCCTGCTGTTCGCGCGCGAGCTGAGGAAGGAGGGGCGGATCGGCTTCTGGCGCTGGACGCTGATGTTCTTCTCGATCATGGGCACGTACCGCAAGAACGACTCCGTCGACGTCGAGTACTCGCACGCCGGAGGGAGGCGCCTGGTGGTCGGGTTGGAGATCGTGCAGCCGGAAGGGGAGTCGGCCTCCGGCTCGTAACCTCTAGGCATGCGCATCGAAGAGATCCTCGAAGAGCGCCGCCCAGTCTTCTCCTTCGAGTTCTTCCCCCCGAAGACCGAGGAGGGCGAGCAGAACCTGTGGTCGGCGCTGGAAGAGCTGAAGCGCGACGAGCCCGCGTTCGTCTCGGTGACCTACGGGGCCGGCGGCTCCACCCGCGACCGCACGCTCGGCATCGTCAAGCGGATCAAGAGCGAGCTCGGGCTCGAGGCGATGGCGCACTTCACCTGCGTGGGCGCCACCGTGGAGGACCTGCGCGGCACCCTCGACGAGATGCGCGACGCGGGCCTGGAGAACGTGCTCGCCCTGCGCGGCGACCCGCCGGAGGGCCAGGAGGAGTGGCGCAGGACCGAGGGCGGCCTCGAGTACTCCACCGAGCTGGCCCGGCTCATCGCCGACAACTACGACTTCAGCATCGGCGCCGCGTGCTTCCCGGAGGTGCACCCCGAGGCCGCGGACATGGAGTCCGACATCTCGTTCCTGAAGAAGAAGGTGGAGGCCGGTGCGCGCTTCCTGATCACGCAGCTCTTCTTCGACAACGAGATGTACTTCGACTTCGTGCGCGAGGCGCGCGCCGCCGGGATCGACGTGCCGATCATCCCCGGGATCATCCCCGTGACCGGCTACGCGCAGATCAAGCGCTTCACCCAGCGCTGCGGCGCGAGCATCCCCGACCTCTTCGAGCGCGAGCTGGCCGCCCGCCAGGACGATCCGGACGCGGTCAAGGACCTCGGCGTCGCGTACGCCACGCTCCAGTGCGCCGACCTGCTCGCCCGCGGCGCCCCCGGCATCCACTTCTTCACGCTCAACCGCTCACCCGCGACGCGCTCGATCCTCGCGGCCCTGCGCGCGGCCCGCCCCTGGGACCGCGTGGCCGAAGCGGTCTAGGCCGCCGCCGCCCAGCGCTCGGGCTCGGCGTCGACCTTCTCCACCTCGTCGCGCAGCTCGAGGTAGCGCAGGTAGCAGAGGGTCTCGTTCAGGCCCCAGTTGAGGAGGATCGGCGTGAGCTCCTCGGTGCCCATAAGCGTGGGGACGATCTCGAACGGTGTCTTCGCGCCCCCGGCCAGCGCTCCCCGCACGCGGTCGACGCGCTCGGCGATCGCGCTGCGGTTGGCATCGATGTGAGCGCGCACGTCGCGGAACGGCCGCGCGTGGCCGGCGAGGCAGAGGCGCGCGTCGAGGCGGTCGACCACGTCGAGGCTCGACAGGAACTCGCCGGCCGGGTCGGGGCTGTAGCCCCAGTCGTAGTAGAGCGAGACGCGCCCGAGCAGGTGGTCGCCGGACAGGAGCAGACCGCTCTCGGGCTGGTGCAGGCACACGTGCGAGGGCGCGTGCCCCGGCGTCTCGTGCACCTGCCAGACGCCGTGATCGGTCTCGACCTCGACGCCCGGGAGCAGGTCGCGGTCCGGCATCACCAGCCGGTCGATGCCGATCGACTCGCCGCGGCGCGACTCGTACCCGCGCACGATGTCCTCCGGCACGCCCGACTGCCGCGCCACCTCCATCCGCCGGTCGAGCATCGCGTCCGGGTCCTCGGCCCGCGCGGTCATGTGCGCGTGGTCGGGGTGCATCCACAGCTCGCAGCCGGCGGCGTCGACGATCGGCCCGGCGAGGCCGTAGTGGTCGGAGTGCGCATGGGTGCACACGAGCAGGCGAACGTGGTCGAGCCGCAGGCCGGCCTGGTCGAGGGCCAGCTCGAGCTGGCGCAGCGCACCCGGCTCGTCGAGGCCCGTGT
>DASVPL010000177.1:0-11380 GCA_036382905.1 Thermoleophilaceae bacterium
ACAGCGCGACGATCGCCAGCGGCACGTGCCGGCGCCAGCGCGGGCGCACCGGTGCGACCGACGGGTGCAGCGCGGGTGCCGCGAACGCCACCGCGGCCGCGCGCCGGCGGCGCTGCTCGGCGAGGTACCAGCCGACCAGCAGCGGCAGCGCGATAAGACCGAGCAGGACCAGGGGCTCGGCGAAGCTCATCTCAGGGACCGGTCTTGGCCGGGCGCTCGCCCAGCGTCACGTCGATCTTCTTGGTCCCCCCGCCGCGTTCCACCTCCACCTCGATCTTGTCCCCGGGTGCGCGCGTCTCGATGGCGGCCGCCACCGCGGCGGGCTCCTTCACGTCCGTGCCGGCGACCTTCTTGATGATGTCGCCGGGCCGCAGGCCGGCGCGCTCGGCCGGACCGCCCGGGACCACGTTCTGGACCTCCGCGCCGTCGCCGCCGTCTAGCGCGTCCGAGGTCTCCACGCCCAGGTAGCCGCGGTTGATCTTCTCCCCGCGCGCGAGCCGGGGCACCACCTGGCGCACGGTGTTCGACGGCACCGCGAAGCCCACGCCCACGTTGCCCTGCGAGCCCGCCGTGGCGATCTGCGAGTTGACGCCGATCACCTGGGCCGCGTCGTTGAGCAGCGGGCCGCCGGAGTTGCCGGGGTTGATCGGGGCGTCGGTCTGGATGACCTGGTCGATCGAGAAGCCGTTCGGCGCCTCGATGGAGCGGCCGAGCCCCGACACGATGCCCTCGGTCGCGGTCCGGTCGAGCCCGAAGGGATTGCCGATCGCGATCGCGAGGTCGCCGACCTGGACGCTGCGCGAGTCGGCGAACTTCAGCGGCTTCACGCCCTTCGGCAGCCGTCCCGCCTCGACGCTGAGCACGGCCAGGTCGGTCGAGGGGTCGGCGCCGAGCACGTCGGCCTGGAGCGAGGCGCCGTCGCCGAACTTGACGGTCACGCGCTTGCTCGCGCCCACGACGTGGTTGTTGGTCACGATCTGGCCCTTGGCGTCGGTGAGGAAGCCGGTGCCCTGGCCGTCGCCGGCGCGGATCGAGACCACGGCGGGGCTGGCGGCCGCGTACACGGCGCCCGCGCGGGTCTGACCCTTGTGCGGCTTGATCGGGTCGCCGGATACGGCCGGCAGCGGGTCCGGGGTGTCGTCGCCGACGAGCAGGAAGCCGGCGCCGAACGCCAGCACCGCCATCACGAGACCGATCGCGAGTGCTCCGGGGAGCGACAGCAGGCGCCGCCTGCGCGCGCCGCGCCTAGGCACCCGCGCGTCGGCCGCGGCGTACGCGTACTCCGGCTCGACCTCGCGGTCGCGGACCACCCGGGCGCTCTCGCGCTCGGCCACCTCGGTCTCGAGCCGCGCGGCGGCCTCCTCCGCGGCACGCCGCGCGCGCTCGGACTCGGAGAGCCAGTCTCCGGTCCAGATGCGCCTCGCGCCGCGCGGAGGCGGATCGTCGCTGGGGGGCCTGCCGATCACGGGGGTCATTCGAGCAGCGCTACCTCAACGCCTCGTGAAGCGCGCGTAAGACCAGGGTAAGACCGGCGGCGCTACGCGCCCGTGACCGGGAGGTCCGACCGCTTCTCCCCGATGATCGCGACGTAGTGCAGCGGCTCGCCGGCGATCGAGAGCCGGTGGCGGTAGCGCTCCTCGGCCCGGATCTCCAGCGCGCCGTCGCGCAGGCCGGCCTGGATCAGCTTGGAGAACCCGCTCCCGTCGGCGTCGGCGAGGAAGTCCTCCTTGATGTTGAAGGCCACCAGGCCGCCGGGCTCGACGAAGTTGTAGGCGTTCGCGAACGCGTCGGGCGGGATGTCGCCGAAGCCGAGCGCGGCCACGGTGACCATGCAGTTGAAGCCGTGGCCCTGGAGCTCGCGGCCGGTGTCGGCGGGGATCGCGGTCAGGTCGAGGATCTTGTAGTCGTCGTAGATCCCCGGCCGGTCGCGCTCGGCGGCCATCGCGGCCTCCTCGATGATGTCCACGCCGACTATCGACCGCACCCCGAGCTCGACGAGCTCCGCGGCGACCATGCCGTTGCCCGCGCCCACCTCGAGCACGCGCAGGTCACCGGCCTCGCGACCGCGGTCGCGCAGCTCCTGCCCGAGCAGGGCGGTCACGGCACGCGGCGAGTCGCACTCGAGCAGCTCGTAGAAGAGGTGCTCGTAGAGGCCCGGGATCGAGTAGATCTCGTCGTAGTCGTGGAACCGGATCCGGCGTGGCTCGCCGTCGATCAGGATCTCGCACCACTCCTGGTCCTGGTCGAAACTCGTCTCGCCCGCCTTCGGCAGGCGTACGTCGTATTCGGCTGTGCTCATGCGATCCCCCTGTCGAACTCGCGGCGCAGGCCCAGATCGACGGCGATGCGCCGCATTTCCTTGGCCTGGTCCGCCATGACGAAGCTCACGCCCGACCCGCTGCGGCCGGCGCGGCCCGTGCGGCCGACGCGATGCACGTACGCGTCGCGGTCGGCCGGCATGTCGAAGTTGATCACGCGGCACACGTCGTCGACGTCGATGCCGCGGGCCGCCACGTCGGTCGCTACGAGCGTGCTGACGCCACCCGAGGCGAACCTGGCCAGCGCCTTCTCGCGCTGGGACTGCGACTTGTCGCCGTGCATGGCGACCGCCTGAACGTCGTGGCCGCGGAGGCGCTTGACGAGCCGGTCGGCGCCGCGCTTGGTGCGGACGAACACGAGCGTGCGATCGCCGCCCCTGAGCTCACCCACGAGCGCGTCGATGCGACCGTCGCGGGCCACCTGCACGAAGCGGTGCTCCACGTCGGCCTTGGTCTTGGCCGGCGCGGCGTGCACATGCCGGCGCGCGTCGCGCGTGTACGAGCGTGCGATCTGGCCGGCCTCACCCTCGAGCGTGGCGGAGAAGAACAGCGTCTGCCGGTCGCGCGGCGTCTTGGCCACGATGCGGTCGACCGCGGGCTTGAAGCCCATGTCGAGCATCCGGTCGGCCTCGTCGAGGACCAGCACCTGAACGTGCTTCAGCGTGACGGCGCCGCGCTCGAGCAGGTCCTCGAGCCGGCCGGGCGTGGCCACCAGCAGGTGGGCGCGCGCGGCGGCCTTGGCCTGCTTCTGGATGCCGACCCCACCGTAGACGGCCGCCACCGACAGGGCGCGGGCCGTGGCCAGGTCGCGCAGCTCCTCCACGATCTGGCTGGCGAGCTCGCGCGTGGGCGCGAGGATGAGCGCCGCCGGGCGGCGGGCCTGGCTCTCGATCGAGTCGAGCAGCGGGATGCCGAAGGCGAGCGTCTTGCCCGATCCGGTGGGGGACTGAGCGAGCACGTCGCGGCCGGCGAGCACGTCGGCGATCACGAGCCTCTGCACTGCGAAGGGCTCGTCGATGCCTCGCGCCGAGAGCGCGGAGACGAGCGGATTGGAAACGCCGAGATCGGCGAAGGACTGCGAAGACAAGTGCGAACTCCTTGTGAACAAGCGGGGAGATTCAGGTACCCCGGAAGCGCTCACAAGCGCACAGAGAGATATGAACCCCCGGGCGCCAGAGTGGCTGCCCGAATTAGCGAACCTAGCAGCGCTCGGGTGGGTTCCTACCATCGGGATGGTGCGCAGCGCGCTCGTAGCTGCGGCCCTCGTGGTCGCCCTCCTAGCCGCCTCGCCGGCCGCGGCACAGCCGGTGCTGCGCCTCGACGGCGACCGCGTGGAGCTCCGCGACGACCCGCATCTTCCCGCTCTGGACCTACCCTCACCCCCCGTTTCGGGGATGCGCTCCGCCGGAGTGCGCCGTGCGCAGGTCAAGCGCACCGTCCGCGGCGAGCTGGCGCGCCTGCTCGCCGAGGGGCAGATCGACCAGGCCACGCACGATTCCCACCGGTCGACCTACAACCTGGCGCGTAAGTCATACAAGCAGCTTACGGGGGCCCGGAAGGCCGGACTGGGCGGAGCGCTCGAGAACGCGGAGCTCGTGGCCGCCAGCGGGCAGCTCACGCCGTCCCGATTGGCGCCCCTGTTCCTCACGGTGGCGCGCAACCGCCAGTGGTGGACCACCGGACCGCTCCTCTCCAACGGGCAGCGCGTGGAATTCGCTGGGAGCGAACTCGTCTGGCAGCACTACACCGGTCAGGGGATCCAGCTCCAGGTGCTGGCGAACTTCGGCAAGGCCAACGGGCTCTGGCAGGCGAAGGACGACGACGCCCTGCGCGCGCTGCTCGACGAGATGCTGCCGCTCGCGAGCGACCGCGACGGCATCCTCGCGTGGGAGTACTGGTTCCGGTTCGGCGGCGGGTCGCCGCCGTGGGCGAGCGGGATGGCGCAGGCCACCGGGGTACAGGCGCTCGCGCGCGCGGCGGTGCAGCTCGGCGAGCCGGCGTACCGCGATGCCGCGATCCGCGCGCTCGCGCTGTTCGAGACGCCCGCGCCGCGCGGCGTGCGCGTGGACGGCGAGGCCGGGCCGCATTACCTCCTCTACAGCTTCGCCCCCGGCCTGCGGGTCCTGAACGGATTCCTCCAGGCCGTGATCGGGCTACACGACGCCGCCGAGCTGCTGGCCGAGCCGCGGGCGCAGGCGCTGTTCGAGGCGGGCGACACCCAGGCGCGGCGCGAGACGCAGCTGAGCGACACCGGCGCGTGGTCGCTCTACTCGACCGGCGACGACCCGGCCGCCGGGCGCGAGTCGAGCCTCCACTACCACCGCGTGGTCACCGACTTCCTCGAGCGCCTCTGCGACCGCGTCGCCGCCGGCGAGTACTGCGTGGCGGCCGATCACTTCAAGGCCTACGAGGACATCGCGCCGGTGGTGCGCCCGCTCACGCGGCGCGTGCGCGCGGGCAAGCCCGCCAACCTGCGCTTCGTGCTCTCGAAGGTCGCGCGCGTGAGGCTCCAGGTGGCCGACGGCGACCGCGTCGTGGCCACGCGCACGGCCACGGTCGGCTACGGCAAGCGCTCTCTCGCCTGGACCCCGCGCTCGCCCGGCACCTACGAGCTGCGCGCGACCGCGGCGGACCTGGCCGGCAACGACTCGGTCGAGCGCGCGATCGAGCTCGAGGTGCTGCCGCCGCGCCCGCCCAAGCGACGCTAGGCGCCGCCTCCGTTTATCGTGCGCCGCTCCCGGGGTACCGGGAGGAATCCGGGGTCGAGAGAGGAGCGCGATGACGCAGAGCGGGAGAGGTCGTACACGGGTGTGGCTTGCCGCCGGAACCGCCGGACTGCTCGCCCTCGGCGCGACCGCCTGCGGCGGCAGCGAGAGCTCCTCGAGCAGCATGATGGACCCCGTCACGACGGCCCTCCAGACGCCCGGCGTCCGCACCGTTCAGATCGCGCAGCAGAAGTTCGACCTCGAGGTGATCGTCCCGCCGTGCCCGCGCCCGGGCGAGAAGGCGTCGCCCAACCCGCAGAGCGAGCAGGACGTGCAGACCGGCCGGGTCGTCCCGCCCGAGGGCTCGAACCGGATCATCATCCCGCGCGAGACCCTCACCCAGACCGTCGCCGTCCAGCCGTGCCAGGTCGATTCGAGCGGCGACTCGAGCAGCAGCTCGTCGTCCTCCTCGTCCTCGTCCTCGTCGTCCAGCGCCGCCACCGGTCAGACCGTCAGCACCGTACTCCTCACGCCGGGCGGGCTGGCGCCGCAGGGGGCGGCGATCCAGGAGCAGGCGGGACAGGCGCAGAACCAGCTCGTGCTGCCGTCGAACGCGAACATCCAGACCCTCGTGATCCCGCCGTGCACCCAGCCCGAGCAGTCGAGCTCGTCGTCCTCGTCGGCGGCCGAGCCACCGCAGAAGAATCTCGTGCTCCCCGCCGACAGCCGGACCAAGTCGGCCACCGCGCCGGGCTGCACCGTGCAGCAGAGCGGCTAGCCGACCGCCAGCTTCACCCGCGGGTCCACGTGGCCCGCGGCACCGAGGGCGCCCACGAACGTGGCGACGAGCAGGTCGCGCAGCTCGTCGCGGCTCGCCTCGCCACGGTCGAGCCAGTCGAGGATCGCGCCGTCCATCCCCCATAGCCAGGCGCGGACGGCCAGCCGCAGCGCCGGGCGCGGCGCGCCCTCCGATATCGCCTCGACGATCCGCACCACGGTCCGCTCGCGCACGTCCTCGATAAGGGAGCGCACGTCGGGCGAACCCGCGCTCTCCAGCAGGCGCCGGTAGCCGCTCGCGTTCTCCTCGATCCACGCCAGGTAGGCGCCGAGGCTGCCCGCGAGCTGCTCGACCGGCGGGCGGTCCGGGTCGGGCTCCGTCACCGCGGCCACCTCGGCCCCAGCCGCGGCCAGGGTGGCGGTGAAGAAGTCGCGCTTGCTCGGAAAGTAGTGGTAGAGCAGGCCCTTCGAGATCCCCGCCGCCTTCGCGACATCGCTCATCGCGACCTCGTCGTAGGCGCGCTCGGTGAATGCGCGTGCGCCCGCCTCGAGGAGCTGGCGGCGGCGCTCGTCCACGTCGAGCCGGGTGAAGGCGGGCGTCCCCACGGGCGGACCGTACCACCTACTGCGGCTAGTTGACCGATGGTCAGTAGTCGTGCTACGTTGTGTTGACCGGCGGTCAGCAAGGCTGCCGCCCGGCAGGGGATCGGATCGCCGCACGCGCGGCGAATTGCTTTCGGAGACGGAGGAGCTTGGATCGATGGACGTACTGGAGCTGGTTCGCGGGCACGGTCGGCGGCTCGACGCGGTCGAGCGTGAGATGGCGGGGATGAGCGAGCGCCTCGCGCGGCTGGAGGGCGTGCCGGCGGAGCGGCCGCAGGCGGAGCGGCCGCCGCGGCCGGCGCCGGCGGGCGCGGAGCGACCGGCCCCGCGCAGCACGCGGCCCGAGGGCTCCGTGCGCGAGTGGCTCGACCCCTCGACCTGGAACGTCCCGCCCACGGCGCCCCCGGCCGCCGGGCAGGCCCCGCCCCCCACCGGCCCGCCGCAGCAGCCGGCGCGCCCGGCCGCCCGCCCCTCGCAGCGCCCCGGCGGGATGCCCGCGCGGCCCGCGGCCGGCCCGACCCGGCCCGCCCAGCCCGCCGCTCCGCGGATCGACCTCGAGGAGCTCCTCGGCGGCCGGATCCTCGGCCTCGCCGGCGCGCTCGCGGTGCTGCTCGGCGTCGCCTTCCTCGTCGCGATGGCCGTCGACCGCGGCTGGGTCGACGAGCCGACCCGCATCGCCATCGGCTTCGGCGGCTGCAGCGCCCTCCTGCTCGGCGCGGTCGCCCTCTACGAGCGGCGCGGTCGCACCCAGGCCGCCCTCGCGGCGGCCGGTGCCGCCGTGGCGGGCCTGTTCGCCACGCTCACGGCGGGCGCGCAGCTCTACGAGCTGTACCCGGTCCCGGTGTCGCTCGCGATCGCCGCGGCGATCGGCGGCGCCGCAACCGCGCTCGCGCTGCGCTGGAACGCGCGCACCTTTGCAGCGCTCGGCCTGGTCGGTGCGCTGCTCGCGCCGGTCCTCGTCGGCGCCGACCAATCGGGCCTGACGATCGCGTTCGTCCTGTTCGTGCTCACGATCGCCGTCGCGGTCGCCGACCGCCGGGGCTGGTCCGAGTGGCTTCCGCTGACCGCCTCGATCGTCGCGGCTCCGCAGATCCTCGACTGGCTAGTGGACGGCCCGGATGCCGTCCCCACCGTGCTCGTGCTGTCGTGCTTCTGGGCCGCCAACGCGGTCGCGGCGGCGAGCCTCGAGCGCACCCGCGGCGGGTCCACCATGCACCCGATCGCCGTGATCCTCCTCGGCGGAGCGTCCGCGCTCGTCGCGCCCACCGGATTCGCCGCGCTCGACGAGCTCGGGCTCCACGACCAAGCGGTCGCCTGGCTCGGCGCCCTCGGCGCGGCGCATGCGGGCCTCGGCCTCGCGGCGATCGGCACGCGACGCGCCTCCCGCGATCTGGCGCACCTCTCGATCGCGATCGGCATCGGACTCGCCGACGTCACGTTCGCGCTGGCGGTCGAGGGGTTCGCGCTGGCCATCGGCTGGGCCGCCTCGGCCGCGGCGCTGACCGCACTCGCGCGGGTCCGCCACGCGGCGGCCGGCTCGCCCGCAGCCGACGCCGGAAACGGAGGCGACGCGAAGCGCGACCCCGCCGCGGGCGAGACCGTCCGCCTTGCCGCCGGGGACACCGCCCGCCTCACCGTCGCCGCCGCCGTGCAGATCGGGCTCGCGCTAGCGCACGCCCTCACGCTCGACGCCGATCCGACGCAGCTCTCCGGCCGGCCTGAGGACATGCTCGCGGGTGTCGCCGCGCTCGTCGCCTGCGGGCTCGCCGCGCTCGTCTCGGCACGGCTGCTCGCCCGCGACCCGCTCGTCCGCCACGGTGGGCACGCGATCGCGATCGCGACCCTCGCCTACCTCTCGGCGTTCGTGATCGACGGGCAGTTCCTCGCCGTGGCGTGGGCCGTCGAGGCGGTCGCCGTCATGGCGCTCGCGCGGCGGGCCAGAACTGGCGTTGACCCCGTCGGCTCGATCAGCTCCGGCGCCCTCGTGGGCCTCGCCCTCACGCACGCGATCACGATCGACGCGCAGCCGGGCGAGCTCGCCGGGCCCCCGCACGAACTGCTCGCGGGCGTGGCGTCACTCGGCGCCGTCGGCCTCGCCGCGCTGCTCGCCGCACAGCTCTTGCCGCGCACCGGCCCCGGCCGCGCGGCCGGTCACGCCGTCACGCTGCTGGTGCTCGCCTACCTGAGCGCGTTCGTCATCGACGGGCCGCTGCTCGCGGCGGCCTGGGCCGTCGAGGCGGTCGCGATCCTCGCGCTCGCCCGCCACCGCGACGGCGGGATCGACGCCGTCGGCTCCATCGGCGCGGTCTCGCTGCTCGCGTTCGCGCTGCTCCACGGGCTCGTGCTCGAGGCGGCGCCGCGCGCGCTCGTCTACGGGGTCGAGGACCTGCTCGACGCCGCCATCGCCCTCGCCACGCTGGCCGCCGCGGCGCTCGCGATGGCGCGGCTGATCCCGGAGGAGCGCCGTGACGAGCGGCTCGGGTTCGTGAGCCTCGCCGCCGCCGCGCTCGTCTACCTGGGCTCGGTCGCGATCGTGACCGCGTTCCAGCCGACCACCGAGGGTTTCGACACCGCCGTCGGCCTGCTCGACGAGCGCCAGCAGGGCCAGCTCCTGCTGAGCGCGTTCTGGGCCCTGGCCGGTCTCGGTGCGCTGATCGCCGGCCTCGCGCGGCGCCAGCGCGCGATCCGCGTCGGTGGCTTCGTACTGCTGGGTATAGCCACCGCGAAGGTGTTCATGTTCGACCTCTCGACGCTCGACTCGCTCTACCGGGTGGGCTCGTTCGTCGCGCTCGGGCTGCTGCTGCTCGGCGCGGCGTTCGCCTGGCAGCGGACCCGCGCCCTACGCGACGGCGCGGGCGCTCCGAACGGCGGGGAGGCGGGAGCGTGAGCGGCCCGGAGTCGCCCGGCACCGCGTGGCCGATCGCACCGCAGCGGCCCGCGCCGCCGGACGCCCGCCCGTCGCGGCGGGCGCGCACGCTGGCGATCATCGGCACGGTCGCGGCGCTGCTCGCGTCGCTCGTGCTCGGGTTCTACGCCCTGCTGTTCGACGCGTTCGCGTGCTTCGAGTCGTGCGTCGAGGGCAGCGGAGACTGGAGGGACGATGTGGACGCCTGGCAGTACGACGTCGAGCTCGGCCTGGCGGGGGCCGGCGTAGTCCTCGCCGTGGTCTCCGTGATCCTTGCCTCGACTGGCCGGCTCCGCCCCGCGGGCTATGCGGTCGCCGCGGCCGCCGTGACGTTCGCCGGTTGGTGGACGTTCGTGACTAGCTGAGCTCGGCGGCCGGCTCCCAGACCGACTCGAGCGGCACGCCGATGATCTTCATCCGGCGGGTGAGCCCGCGCAGCGCGAACTCGCGCAGCTCCTCGGTGGTCACCCCGAGCACGCCGGCGTCGGTGCCGTCGGGCGTCTCGAGCGAGCCCGCGACCGCGGGCAGCAGATCGCGCAGCGTCTCCCGCACTACGGCGGCGGCGGCCGGATCGTCGCGCACCGCCTCGCGCAGGTACCAGGTCCCGTAGCCGATGTGGCGGTGCTCGTCGTGGTGGATGAGCGTGTAGCCCTCCACGAATCCCGGCAACAGGCCCTCGCGCTCGAGGTAGCGGGTCGCGAACTCGAACGTGGTGAGCCCGAGGGTGGCCTCGAGGATCTGGTGGTAGATCGTGACGAAGCGGACCTTCGCGGCCCGGTCGGCGGGCGCCGCGACAAGACGCTCGTGCGCGTGGACGAGCTGCTCGTCGAAGATGACCCGGAAAGAGTCGGACACCTGCTCGCGTGCGCGCTCGACGTGCGCCGCTACGGTGGCCGGCGCGGCTACCACCTCGTCCTGGAAACGCGCGTAGAACTGCATGTGCCGCGCCTCGTCGACCTGCTGGGTCGCCAGGAACGTGGCCTCCTCCTCGCTGCCGTAGGCGGCCACCAGACCGGAGAACTTCGTGGTGATCCGCTCCTCGGCCACCATCAGCGACCCGAGCACGAACAGGACGAGCGCGCGGTTCGCCTCGCCCATTCCCGGCCACTGCTCGCGGTCGCGCGCGAGATCGATCGCGAACGGGTTCCACTGGGCGTCCTCCCAGTGGCGGTAGAGCGTCTGCGGGTCGTGGAGGTGCGGCTCGGTCACGTGCAGCAGAGCGACGCGGTCTCGCGCGTGGCGCAGCCGCAGCCGGTCTCGCCGCAGCCGCACGCGGCGGCGTCGGCCTCGGCGCGCCGCGACTCACCCGCCTCCTCCGCGTCCTCGTGCGTGGCGAAGACCTCCCACGGCGTGCCGTCGGGGTCGTGCGCCCAGATTTTGTCCTGGCGGGCGTAGCAGCAGGTGGTGTCCATCTCATCGAACGCGGCGAGGCCCGCGGCCACGAGCCGCTCGCGCGCCGCGAGCACGTCGTCGGTCGAGGCGACCTGCACCCCGGCGTGGTTGAAGGCGCCGAGCGACTCGCGCTCGCCCTCGTTGAGCGTGAAGTTGAGCGCCGGCTCGGCCAGCGAGAACTTCGCGTAGCCCGACCTCACCTTCTCGGGAGCTGCTCCGAACAGCGCCTCGTAGAACGGGATCGACCGCTCGACGTCGGTGACGGTCAGCGCCAGGTGGGGTCTCAGGACAGCCATCGCTTCAGCACCTCCAGCGCCTCCGGGCGCACGTAGTAGTAGGCCCACAGCCCGCGCCGCTCGACGCCGACCAGGCCGGCCTCGCGCAGCTTCTTGAGATGGTGGGAGAGCGTCTGCTGGGTGACGTCGAACAGCGGGACGAGCTCGCAGACGCAGACCTCCCCCGCGTGCCGCGCGAGCACGTCGACGAGCTGGACCCGGATCGGGTCCGACAGCGCCTTCGCCACAGCGGCGAGCCGCTCCGCCTCGGCCGCCGACACGTCGGGCCGCGCCACCGGCGCGCAGCACGTTGCGCCCGCGGGGCGCTTCTGCTTCGGGGCGAGCGTTAGATCGACAGTCATCTGTAGATGACTATACAGATCAACGTCGATGCAACGGCCCAGG